>NZ_JABLTF010000016.1:0-357447 GCF_024085615.1 Psychrobacter sp. PSP | reverse complement strand
TGACTATAGTAAGCTTTGCTGGTCTTTGGTTTGATAGCTTCAATACCACCGCTTTGATATTGCTTAACCCATTTGATAACTATCTTATTATCTAGGTTAAATTCCTCAGCTGTAGCACGACCAGTATGTCCTTGCATATAGTATGCGATGACTTCAAGCTTAAAGTCTAGATCGTAGCGCATAAAAATACCCCATAAGTTGTGTCCAACTTATGGGGGGCAGTTCATGTCGCTGGGGCTTTTTATTGATGACAGTTTGTTATTTAACCAATTATGACGTTAGCGGTTAAATAACGATAGAGTTTATTTATCACTATTTTTGTCATTCAGCTCACTCTGTTTGGCTTCTTTCCCAACCGCGCCAGAAGCGTCGGTGTCAGCTTTGGCAGTCGAATGAGTAGCACTGTCTTGACCAGAGTCAGGGAGACGATTGGGATCAAGCGCTCCTTTTTTATTTTTAGGCGCGTTGCCATTACCATTGGCATTACTATTACTAGACGGCTTAGTCTTTGAGGTCGCGGTCGAGTTTGCTGTCATCACACCTGTGTTCGCTGTGTTGGTAGCCTCTGTTTTTGGTGCTACTGCCTTATCATCGGCCGCGACTGTCGCAGTATTGGACTTATCTATGGCGCTGTTCGCATTAGGGGCACTGGCGACGCTTTGCTCAGTATTTTGAGCCGTATTAGTTGGTGCCTCTGGCGCTGGTTTTTGTAGGTTATCGCTGCCCAGCTCTTTTTCTTTACGCTTTTCAGGCGCTTTTGAGCTGGACTCAAAATTGGCATCGGCGACCATACGCGCTTGTTCTTGCTTTGGTGTCACGTCTACTGGTTTTGGCTGTACTTCATCATCCACGACCAGTGAGATAAGCTTACGATCACGCGGCACCGTACCGTCGAACTTATCAGTAATGACGTGCAGCTTGCCTTCTTTGTCTATGGTGTACAGCGGTACAAACTGCTTGTTATCCGCTTTATACTGCTCAAAGCTATAGCTGTCAGTGATGTTGGTGATTTTGATGCGCGCTTTTTTGGACAGCATACTAGCAAGCTTGGTATACGTCACATCTTTGCCAAACAGCCACTGTGAGTGAAAATTGGACTGCTTGTCGTCGCGCTCACTTTTGACTTTTTCATCACTGAACTTGAGACGGTATAGCTTACGCTCGCCAAATTCATGACGATAATGAATCTCAGACAAGGTATTCATCTCTTTGTCCATACTCATCGCAAACAAACGCCCAATACCAATCAGATCAAGATGGTGATCAGCGTGATCAGAGATTGGGTTGCCAAAATAAGTACGCAATCCACTCATGCGTGCGCGCGCGATATTGGTATAGTTATTATGCGCGACGATGACATCGAAGCCTTGCTCTTTAAGAGAGGTAGCGATGAGTAGGGCAATCGGGTTTGAACCGACGATAAGAATACCGTTGGTCTCAGGCTCACGTACGCCCAGCAAGTTGCCGACCATCTTTGCGCCCAGACCCTGAATCATTACCGTACCGATGATGACCATAAATACCAATGGTACAAGCAGCTCAACGCCTTGAATATCATACTCTTGCAAACGAATCGCAAACAGGGATGAGATAGCAGCAGCGACGATACCGCGAGGGCCAATCCAGCTGATCATCAGCTTTTCATTGGTTTTGAGGTTGGAGCCGATGGAGGACGCCCATACTGATAATGGACGCGCCACAAACATGACAATAGCAAGGAGCACCAGACCTACAAATCCTACGCTCAATAAACTTGCCAGCTCTACACGAGCGGCCAAAATAATAAATAGCACAGAGATCAGTAGAACGGTTAAAGACTCATTGAACTCTAGAATCGTCTCGCGTGGGAATTTTGGCCAGTTTGCCAAAGCCACACCCAGTACGGTCACAGTCAATAATCCTGATTCATGCTCCAAGTGATTTGATACCGAAAACAAGACCAAGACGAATGCAAGGGTAAAAACATTGCGCAAAAACTCAGGCACCATATGACGACGCATGAGGAAAGCAAGCAACCAAGCGCCTGCCATACCAAGGGCGGTTGCCAATACGACAATTTTGGCAAATAGCAAGATACTACTGGCTTCACCGCCTGAGATGATATATTCATAGACCAATACCACGGCAATTGCACCGATTGGATCAATGATAATACCTTCCCATTTGAGGATATTAGAGATGGTTTTATTGGGGCGCACGCTACGCAACAGCGGCATAATGACTGTCGGACCGGTCACGCAGACCAGCGCACCAAACAGCAATGCAATCAATGGGTCGACATCGAATAGCAAATAAGTCGACAGCGCCACGATAGCGATGGTGATGAGTACACCAATCGAGACCAGCATTTGCACCACAGTACCATGCTGCTTGATCTCATCAAACTCTAGCGTTAGCGAGCCCTCAAATAGAATAATTGCCACGCCCAAAGAGATAAAGGGGAACATCAGCTCACCTAATACCAAATCAGGGTCAAATACCCCCAGGACTGGTCCGATGATAATGCCAATGAGCAATAAAAATAAAATGGACGGTTGCTTCAAATACCAAGCCAGCCATTGGGCGGCAATGCCAATCCCAACCACGCCGGATAGCAATAGGGCGGTATCCATAAATTAATCCTTTTGTAATCTTGTCATATTTTATATCTATCCATAGCTGCTATAAGATAGTCGCTACCGTTCGTTTATGATCAATTGTTATCATTACTGATTGTATCTGGGTCATCACATTGATAGCCATCATGAATCGCAACATGAGCTTGAGATGATATATACACTATAAAGTAGCAAGGGCAAAAGCATTCTTAGACAAATAACAGTGGTCTAAAAATGCAAAAGATGGAAAACAGGGATGATGATAGCCAGCTTGATAAACGAGTAGTCGATAGCATTTTTACTAATTGACTTTTGTTTGTTTTATGATTTGTTTTGCTTGCTATCATAACATGATTTGATTCATATACATGTATACAAAGCCTGCCACGATATCAGCGCGCAGCCACAAAATTGTACAAAGTCAGTATGAAATAACCATGCCTTGGGTTATCCTGCATTATGGAAATGATGGCAAGATAACGTTTTGTCCATCATACAGTAGCTACGTTGGTCATGCACGCCGTCAAAACAACAATAATATGACGTCAATCAGAGACCGGCTATTGGCGCTGAGGGTTTATGTTTACTAAAGCCAACAACCCTGGTTTTGATTAAAATAAATATAAAAACGGGGCTGACATGATCGTTACTATATCAGCCTAGCGATAAAACATATATGAAATCGATGCATAGCACGAATACCATCGTGTAATATGAGTATAACGATAACGATATAGTCAATCCTAAATAAAACAGATACATTATATATCAAGGTGGAACTGGTCTAAATTTTCCTTGCGTGCTGTGCCTACGCTGCTCGATGCTGCGAAAAATTTATCCCAGTCCTACTGTATCGTTTTTATACTGAATTCACTATATAAGCAAATATAAGAACGCTGACCAATAACGATTGGGGTTATGTGCGTCAGGCAAGACGTTATCGAGTACCATCATCTAATTACCAACAATAATAATGACCATTCATATGGAGGACAATATGCCTATCAATATGTTTAAATCACGAACCACTGTCGATATGCGACTTTGGTTACAGCGCAGTGCGCTGGCGCTCGCTGTGAGTACGGCGATGGTGGCTAGTATTAACGTCACCACAATGAGCAATGCACATGCGGCTGTAACCACGGCTGATTTCTCTGGCCTAGTTCAACAAGTGACACCCGCAGTGGCGCGCGTCAACGTCACCAAGACAGTCAGTGAGGCTGAGCTTGCTAAGGCGCAAACGGCTGAAGTGTTGCGGCAGTTTTTTGGCGATCGGGTGCGCATTCCTGATCGAGCAGTCACGCCAGCGATAGAGCATGCTTATGGTACAGGCTTTTTTGTCACATCTAACGGCTACATGCTGACCAATCATCACGTCATCGAGGGCGCTGACAAAATCACCGTCACACTTAATGATAGAACCGAGCTTGATGCAACCTTGATTGGTAGCGACGAGCGCTCAGATGTGGCTGTACTAAAAGTTGAAGGCACTCAGTTCCCCGCGCTACCGATTGGCGACTCAAACAGCTTAAAAGTAGGGGAGCCCGTACTAGCCATTGGTTCACCATTTGGTTTTGATTATTCAGCCTCCGCTGGCATCGTCAGTGCCAAATCACGCAGCTTCTCACGCGAAACCAGTGTGCCGTTTATACAAACCGATGTGGCGCTAAACCCTGGCAACTCAGGTGGCCCTCTATTCAATCAGCGCGGTGAGGTGATTGGTATCAACTCGCGTATCTTTAGTGGGACGGGCGGCTACATGGGGCTATCATTCTCTATCCCAATTGACGCTGCTATGGATATCTATGAGCAATTAAAGACCAGCGGTGAAGTCGCTCGCGCATATTTGGGTATCTATCCGCAAGATATTGACCGTAATCTGGCCGAAGCTTATAAATTGGATAAACCACAAGGCGCTTTGCTGACCCGCGTTTCTCCAGACTCGCCAGCACAAAAAGCAGGTCTAAAACCTGGTGACATTATCTTGCAGTACAATAATGTACAAATCATGCGAGCATCCGACTTATTGAATCTGCTCAACCGAGCAAAGCCAAGCGATCCATTTCGCGCACAGATTCAGCGCAATGGTAAGCAGATGATCATTAGCGGTAAACTTGCTTATGCACCTAATGATGTCAGAGCCCAAAGTGGGGATCAGCAAAGTGATGATGTCCAACTGGGCCTACGTTTGCGCGATTTGACCAAAGATGAACAAGCAGAGATTGCTACAGACAATAAAACGGGGGTGTTGGTCACGACGGTTGATCCGACAGGGTTAGCCGCGCGCTCGGGGATTTTGGCAGGTGATGTCATTACCAATTTTCACCAAAAGCCTATTAAGAAAGTAACGGATTTCTCTGACGCCATCTCATCCCTACCCAAAAAGGGCGTTGTCACGATAGAAATTATTCGACAAGGCATCCCTGCTATTATTGGTCTGCGTATTGAATAGATAAAACCATAAGGAAGTGATTTGGACAGCAGCATACCGAAAAACACCGAAAAGTATAATTGCTCATCATAAATACCGCTCGCTATAAGAGATACGCAAACGGATACTGCATCAGTCTGCAAATAATGTATTTAAATATTCGTCAGCAGCGGTATAGGCACGCGAGGCCTGCCTTTTCGCTTATATCGTCCCACCATCGATGTGTTGACCATTCGCTAGTATTGGCAAAACCATTCAGCAGTGTTGATACGTTGCTGAGTGCTTTAGTTATCGGTATATTATTAATAAAGACTTGAAGCAATATTTATTGTTTCTAGCAATAAAAAAAGCTTTTTTCGTCTTTGATTTGTGCTTGAATCATCAATTGATTGATAGCGGTCAAATCAAAATATGCTACACTAGCAGGCGTTTTTATTATTATATTTTATGGCGCAACAGGTATTTGCGGTCACTGGCATCGATAATGCCAATACTCACTTTAATACGCAGTAATTTATAATGTAAACGTTATGATAATAAATAAAATTTCAGCATTAACATCAAGCAAGGGTTGGTCATTAGCGTTTATCAACGTATATAAATTTTTGGCACTTGCAAACGACCTATCATGTGACAGCTTTGATAAAAGCTAGGATAATACAGTAAGGCACGGTTATGAGCACAGCATACGACGAGATCAAAACCCGATTACAAGGCTCAATGGTAGCCTTGGTAACGCCCATGCACCCTGACGGTACAGTTGATTATAAACGTCTGGCTGACCTCATAGACTGGCAGATCGAGCAGGGCACGCATTGCCTCGTTGCTGTCGGCACCACTGGCGAGTCGGCAACCCTATCGATGCAAGAGCATAGCGATGTCATTCGCTATTTTGTCCAGCATGTTAAAGGTCGCGTACCAGTCATCGCAGGTACTGGTGCAAACAACACCATAGAAGCGATTAAACTGACTCAAGACGCAGCAGATGCTGGTGCAGACTGTGCGTTATTGGTTGCTCCTTATTACAATAAGCCGCCACAAGAAGGCTTATATCAACATTACCAAGCCATTGCTAAAGCCGTCAATATTCCTCAGATGCTCTATAATGTACCGGGTCGCACGGTCGTCGATATTGCCCAAGAGACGGTCGAACGTCTTGCTGATATCGACAATATCGTTGCTATCAAAGATGCGACAGGCTCTGTTGGTCGCGGTGAGCAATTGATTAAAGCTGTTGGTGACAGAATGGTCGTATTGTCTGGTGATGATGGTACAGCGCTTGATCTACTAAAAGTAGGTGGTAAAGGCAATATCTCGGTGACTGCCAACGTGGCGCCAAAAGCCATGAGCGAGACTTTCGCTGCTGGCTTGCGTGGTGATTTTGAAACGGCTAGTCAGATTCATGACGTAGTCAAACATCTACATCGTGACTTATTCATCGAGTCAAGTCCTATTCCAGCTAAGTATGCGCTACATAAAATGGGCATGATCGATAAAGGGATACGCTTACCACTCGTTTGGTTGGCAGAGCAACATCATGCGACTATTGATGAAGCGTTGGTTCGAGCAAACATACTATAACCTGATCTTCAGCGATTTAAGACTTGTTGCTTGACGATTAATATTCAAGCGAGCAACAAGTCAACTTATCATGATAAGCCAATCGCCTAAATGAGCAATAACTGCTAACTCAGAGAGACAACATGATGACAGTAGCATCAAAAACGACAAAACTACTTCCTGCAATGCTGACCTTAGTTTTGGGTAGTACGTTGGTATTGAGCGGCTGCCAAGCGACCAAGAGCCTGCTTGGAAAGCGCGACAATGGCAGCTTAGACTATCAACAAAGCAAAAAGCTTGCACCGATAGAGCTGCCGGCTGCTCAAGAAACAGCGCCTTTCGTGCCTTTGTACCCAACACCGAATGTGGGCGCGAACACGCTTAAATTACAGAATGAGTCAGGTAATCAGTATCAGTTGCCAAAGCCTCAGCGTGCTGTTAGTAGCCCTTCAAACTAATTTCTTTCTTCATTTGTACCGCCGATCTTTATGATTATTGATTAAAATAATAGACTTCTTGCATAAGTCATCGTCAGCCCTTGTAACTCCGTCAGTGGAAGTCAATGAACTGGTACTTTTGCAAGAGATCTAATATCGATATTGTAATAAAAGTCAGCGGTCGCTGCGCGTTTTTACCACATAAGCTTGAACGAACAGGAACCCCCATAATGCAAAAGCAACAACTGCTGTATAAAGGCAAAGCCAAATCTGTCTACGAAACAGAAGACAATGATCTTCTGATTTTACACTTCCGTGATGATACCTCAGCGCTCGATGGTAAGCGTATCGAACAATTGGCGCGTAAAGGCGTGGTGAATAACCGCTTTAATGCTTTTATCATGCAAAAATTGTCTGATGCTGGTATCGAGACGCATTTTGAAGAGCAATTGTCTGACGACGAAGTATTGGTCAAGCGCTTGGATATGATTCCTGTAGAGTGCGTGGTGCGTAACTTTGCCGCTGGTAGTTTGGTACGTCGTTTGGGCTTAGAAGAAGGGCAAGCATTGACACCGCCAACGTATGAGCTTTTTTATAAAGATGATGCGCTAGGTGATCCGATGGTCAATGAGTCGCTCTCTGTATCTCTTGGCTGGGCAACCAAAGAACAATTGGCTAAGATGGAAGAGCTGACCTATCAAGTCAACGATGTACTCAAAGCATTGTTTGATGCGGGTGATTTGATTTTAGTTGATTTCAAACTAGAATTTGGCGTATTCCATGACCGTATCGTATTAGGTGATGAGTTCTCACCAGATGGCTGCCGTATCTGGGATAAGAACACCAAGAAGAAACTTGATAAAGACCGTTTCCGTCAGTCATTAGGTGATGTGATTGAAGCTTATGAAGAAGTGGCTGACCGTATCGGTGTACCATTAAAATAAGTATCTGATACTTAGCATAAAATAAAAAACTGAGCCATGTGCTCAGTTTTTTTTATGGCATTATATTTATGTGACCCCTGCCGTCAAATCCGTACACATAAACTTGGGAGATTTTAATTACGCAGCCTGACGATAATAATCAAACCACACCTGTCTTGGCGATTGATAGCCCAAACCCTTTTGAATCCTCGTCTGATTCTTCTTAACGGCTTCTGCTTTAAATTCGTCACTGTAGGTTCTTACTTTCTTGGTCATGGTAAACTCCGATTAATACGCTTAGTTTACCAAGTTTACCTCTACGGTTTCTTCAGCATAGCTCAAAGATGGTTCCTTAGTGAGTATTTAAATCTTTGGCTGTGGGCTAAGAGTATTAAGGTTTTAACTCAATGAGATAGGCGCGGTATACTTCATGGTGTACTTACCATACATATTCTATTAGTGATCGGTGCGCTATACAGGCATCGAACTGTTAGAAACCTTTACAGAATTCTTTATACCTACTCGTCCAGTGTACATAAAGCAATCAAGCCGTTTGTTTTTAATCAATATTTAGGGAATTTAGATATAAAAATAGATGATGAAAATAAAGCATATAGGATTTTTGCAAATGGTCTTATGGCTCATTTAGGGAACGAGTATTGGAAGCAAATGTCTAATCATGTCGATATCTATGAGGGAATGACACAGTCTTCTAAGGTTATAATTACTATCAAGGGAGATAAGATAGATGAATATAGAGAACTATCTAACGAACTGCTTTTCCTTGAACATGAGGCCTCATTATTTCTCAGAAACCATATTTTTAACCTTACAGGAGAAAAAATATGGGGCTTAACCTTTAATCTATACCCTAATGGTAAGTTTGAAATAGAGTATGACTACGATAAATCAAAAGATTATGAAGAAACTAATGAAGTTATCACTGGAGGTGAAATAAATTGGACTTTTAAAAGTGATAGTCTAAAGTCATGAATAGTAATTGAAAGCATACCCTAACGAAACCAGTTATTTTACACCAAAAACCTATTAACAGACCACTTAAAATAGACTGCTATAATGGAATCACTTATAACAGACTATAATTCCTATCCATTTATCAACAGTATCACCCTTTCAGCCATAGACTTATCACTTAATTCGTATAAAAAATCAAACATAGCGCCAACACTGTACTCCATACCTTATCTGACTTTTATGCTAATTTGTTAGTACTTACTCATATCAATTAGACCATAAAAATAAGAAAAGGTTTCGCTAATGTCTACTGCTTCATCAACTGTTTTAGAGTCTGACTGGTTCACTCGTCCGACCTGTGTGGTCGCTGCTGACTTGATTGGTAAAGTTATATGTCGACAGCTAACCGATAGTGATGGACAGCAAAAAACACTACGTATGCGTATTTCTGAGACCGAAGCCTATATTGGTCAAGACGATCCCGCTTGCCATTCACATGCAGGTACTCGAACAGCGCGCACAGAGATTATGTATGAGCAAGGCGGTGTGTTTTATGTCTATCTGACCTATGGCGTGCATCATATGCTAAATTTGATTAGCGGCTCTATAGAGTCACCTGAATCGGTGCTGATTCGCGCTGGATTTTTGACTGAGGGTAGTGACCGTCTGATTGAAGAGCAACAATTCAGTCCAGATAAGCAATTTACTCACCCCAAGCAGTTTGCAGGGCCAGGTAAACTGACCAAACGCTTGCAGATAACTCGCGATTTATATGGCAAACCTATCTCGCCAGACTCAAGCGTTTGGGTTGAAGATGATGGTTGCCAGCCACCTGTATCAGTGCGTCCGCGTATCGGTATTGATTATGCCGGTGATGCTAAAGACTGGCTGTTACGTTATATATGGACTGATCATCCTTCTTTATCTAAGAACTAGTAGATTGAGATTTAAATCTATTTTGTGAGGTAAGTTCATGTATAAGTTGACGGTTTTTATTCCTGATGAGGCCTTAGAGCAAGTAAAGTCCGCTTTATTTGCCGCTGGTGCTGGGAGTATTGGCGATTACGAGCAGTGCTGTTGGCAAGTGCAAGGAACAGGGCAGTTTATGCCGTTAGCAGGTAGCGCGCCGCATATCGGTAAGCAAGATAGTTTAGAAACGGTCGATGAATGGCGAGTAGAGATGGTCGTCGATGACGCATTTATTACTGCTGCTGTCATCGCGTTAAAAGAGGCGCACCCGTATGAAACGCCAGCGTATGATGTGATAAAAGTCTTGGATTTTTAGTTTTATCTAGAAAAATATTAGCTTGTTGAGTGTAAGAATTCTCACAAAAAAACCAAATAAGCCACTTGATGACTTATTTGGTTATAAATTTTTGGTTATAAATTTTTTGTTATAAATTTTTTGTTATTTCAACTGAGTATTAATAGTGAATATCAGACCCTAATAATCGATTAATCCTTTTTAATCTTAATGACATTGTAGCTTGGATAGCTCAGTTCGATTTTATAATCGTCGCGACCACGTTCAGCTTTGACCTTGATTTTACGGTCGCCCTTTTTATATTTAACACCTTTGACACGGTATCCCATGCTGCTAACTTTGTTGGCAGCTCGACGCTCGATAGCAGCTGAGTAGACGTTTTTATCCGCTTTTTTATGCTTGTCTTTGTGTTTTTTATGCTCTTTGTTATCTTTGTAGACGTCTTCATAGATATCGTCATATACACTATAGCCGCCAGGTGTGGTGACACAGCCAGTAGTTACCGCTAATAAAGTGGCGACAATACTGCCAGACACTACATTCTTTAGTGTTGAAGATGATAAAGCTTTCATAAAAATGTCCTCATAATCTATTATCGTTGGATAAAGATAGTTTTCTAATATTTCAGTAAAGGGGCGTGTAGAACTGCTCTATTGACAGTAGTGTCAGCGTCATCAGTCTTTTTTAACGTTAATAACGTCTAAATTTGGATAGCTAAGCAATATCTCATACTCCTGCGAGCCGCGTCTGGCCTCAATGTCAAAGACACCACGCTTGTTTTTTTTCTTCAAGATCGATATCTTCGACACGGTAACCCATAGATCTTACTTTATTGATGGCACGGCGCTTGATCGCTGGGTAACGTGACTCTCTTTTAATGCTGTCCTCTATATCACCTTTTTTATAGCGCTTGTCGTTCTTATATTTACCATTATCTTTATGTTTATCTTTTTTATGGCGGTCATTGTCTTTTTGATACTTGTTATCTCCCCAATTGTTCGACCATAATCTTTTATTTGAGCTGATGAGTCTTAGAGAAGGATAAGTATATGTTAGCTCATAGAGCTGATTATTCTTTTTGGCAAAAGCTGTCATTGCGCGATCGCCACGATAGCTATCAGAGCGAATGTCTATGACTTGATAGCCTTTGCGGCGTAAGTCTTGACGGAGCTGCTGGCTGACACGGTTGAAGCTATCGTTCTGCCGATTATTATCACCACGATATATGGGCTGGTTATCATAGCCAGGACCAACGACAGCACAACCGACAGTGGTAACCAATAGAGCAACGATAAAAACAGTAGATATGGTTGTCTTAAAGGAAAACGGTTTTAGAGTTTTCATGATGCAATATCCTATAAGGTTTCAGAGAGCTTGCAATAAGAATGCTTATATAAGTCAAAGGTAGAAGGTTCTAAAATATGTTGATACAGCCATACTCAGATAGGTGTTAAGAGCTACTATCACTAAAAAAACTATTTTTAGAAATGTTTTCTTACATTATCTATCATAGGATACAAAGCTTTATATTAAGTGTCATTTGCGTTAATAAGTTGTAATTATTGAGAATGATTAAATCGTTGTAAGCATATGCTTACATACAATGACGTTTACGCGACTTAACATGAGAGTGAGAGTTAGGCATTATGGTTACACGGCATTAGGGAGTGTGACTTAAGGATTGAGTTAGCCGCATTAAGGATAATGATTCAATTATTAGCATCAGGATGATAATAATAGTTGAAGTAAGGACACATACCCATTGCTGATAGCAGCAGTTAAGATTAGATGCTGTAATAAGGGCAGGATGCCCAGTATCACAATCACTGAATATTTGTGCAAGGATGCATAGAAAGCAGTCGTGATAGGTAACATGGACAGTTAACGATAAAACCGCATAACAATTTATTGCTATGCGGTTTTATCGTGTCTGGGAAATGCTAAACAGTTTTATATAGTATGAGAAACCTCTATCTAAACTATTATCTAACTGACATCATTATCTACCTGACACAAAAAAACCGCATAATTTATCATGCGGCTTTTTATTTTTATAATAGAAACATCTTTTTTTCAAAAAACTTTATTTTATAAAAAAAGTGAATTAGTAATTGTTTTCGCGGCGCCAGTCATCTACTTCGCGCTCAGCATGATCTTGGGCATGACCATAACGCTCTTGTATACGACCAACCAGCTTATCACGGCTACCTTCCACTTGATCTAAATCGTCATCAGTCAGCTCACCCCATTTTTGTTTTACTGAGCCTTTTATTTGTTTCCATTCGCCTTTTAAAGTATTCTTATTCATGATTATATTCCTTTTATCTTGTTTGATTCACTTTCATCAAATAGTCTTTGAGTTTATTGACGATATGAATATCGTTTGTTAGAGCTACTTATTTATTGATTTTCTTATTTTAGTAGTTCACAAGTATTATTGGCTGTTACCAATTATCTTGTGGTATTAAATATAGGACGTTTCAATTCAGCTGTCTGTATACGCTATGTTTATAGTGTTACTTAATTATAGTGAGCGTGCATTATGTGTTATCTGTCAACTCGCTGTAGTAGTAAAGCGTAAATTACGTCTGCCATGCGTAATAAAAATGCTCAAATCAATAATTGTCATTAAGTAAGAATAAGATAAAAAACCAATATTACGTAAAATAAATAGCCTACGAATAAATAGCAGAAACCTAAAAATAGGTCATCTGCTTGTTTATTTTGCAATATAAGATAAGAGCCAGCTTGTTAAGATATAGCCAATCCACTAAAAAAGCGTTACAGCATTAACCTCGCTTGAAGTATGACAGATACATCTGCACTCGGTTGCCTTGTACCACTCTCAAATTGGATCAATTATACTCTGCTAGAGGTTAGCGAGGTAACGCTGGTAACGTTTGGTCAATTTGCTGAGACGGATACGGTCACTAAGTAGTGACAATATTGGCGATACATTTGGTTTAGGCAGCTTTGCTTTACCCGTACGCTGTAGTTGGCGCTTGATGACTGCCATGGTAGCAACGGCACTTAAGGTCTTATCCTTCCACGAATTTGGCTATAGACTTATCGTTTAAATGACTATAACCTTATAGTCGAAACATAATTAGTAAAAGTTATTGTGGGTTTAAAAATGACGAGTCTAAAAATAGTAATCAATATGTGACTATCATCACACTTTTTTAGCACAATAGCACTTCAGGTAAATTACTGGCGTGTTGACATAATCATTTATCGAGTAGGGATACCTCTATATTGAATGCATTAGCGCAAAATACAAACGCCCCCATAGAGTCAAAACGTGAGCAAGCAAAAGCTAGAACGCGGCGTGCCTTATTAAAAAGCGCGTTACGGCTCTATAGTCTAGAAGGTGCTCAGGGCATGAGCATGAATAAAGTGGCTAAAGGGGCAGGTATTGCGCAGCCCAGTTTTTATAATCATTTTGAGAGCTTGGATGCGCTACAGAACGAGCTCAGCGCTCAGTTAAAAGACCACTATCTATCGCCAATGCGGCTGGCATGGGTCAATATGCTAAAAGACTATGACGTGCTGACTAAGGAAGAGTTTAATCAGCAGTGTCAGCAATGTCTGATAATGATTTTTGATTCTACCTTTCAGAATATTGCGCTATTTCAGCACTTACTCGAAGATCGTCCGCGATTCACTGCCGATATAGAGAACCAATCCTCACTCAATAATGGACTGGGTAATCTAGTCGCAGACATACAAGAGGAGTGGACGGAGATATTTATGCAGGGATTACAGCTATCCAATCGTTCTTGTGAACGCAGCGCTGTTAATCTTTGTGTGGATATGGCAGCCGCGCAAGTACATGAGCTGATACTAGGCTGTCATCAGCAGCGCTACTCGAGGGAGCAAGCGATTGCGACATTGAATATCAGCTTTGATACCCTATTTGCCAATTTTTTGCAAGGAAGCAACCATAGCGGCTCATGATATATCTCATGAAAGCTAGGATTTATAAAACATAAAAGGGAGTATGACTATGGGCACTACAGCGGCTAGCGCGACGGACAACGAACAAATCCACTTTAGAACCTGTACTTTATGCGAGGCGATGTGCGGCATCGAGATCAAGCACGATGGCGAAAAAGTCTTATCGATCAAAGGGGATAAAAACGATCCTTTTTCTCAAGGCTACATTTGCCCGAAAGCCACTGCTTTGCAGGATTTGTACGAAGACCCTGATCGTTTGCGAGGGCCTGTCGAGAGAACGGCGGACGGTTGGAAATCGATCAGTTGGATTGAGGCGTTAGATAAAGTCGCTGCAGGTATTCAGTCTGTTCAGCAAAAATATGGTCAAAATGCGTTTGGGGTGTATTTGGGTAACCCGAATGTCCATAACATGGGCGGTATGCTGACTATCAAGCAGCTATTGACCAGCCTAAAGACGCGTAGTCGCTTTTCTGCCACTTCAATTGACCAACTGCCACACCATATCGTCAGCATGCATCTGTTCGGTCATATGCTCCGCATCCCTGTTCCGGATGTGAATCGCACGCAGTATATGCTCATCATCGGCGGTAACCCGCTGGCCTCTAATGGCAGTATCATGACTGCGCCCAACATGCGTCAAAAGCTCAAAGACATCAAAGCACGTGACGGCAAAGTAGTGGTGATCGATCCAAGGCGTACCGAAACCGCAGATATCGCCAGCGAACATCACTTTATTCGTCCAGCGACAGACGTATTATTGCTATTGGCCATGCTCAATGAAATCTACGCGCAAGGCTATGCCAAGGTAGATAGCCGAGTGGCAGGTTTGGCACCAGAGATTGATCGTATTGCATCATTTGCAGAAGGGTTCACCCCTGAGTCGGTGGCAGATATTACAGGTATTACCGCCGCTGAAATCAAACGTATCGTCAAAGAGTTTTGTGAAGCCGAAAGCTCGGTCTGTTACGGCCGTATGGGTATCTCGGTGCAAGAGTTTGGCTTGCTCAGCCAATATCTGTCCATGGTCATCAATATCGTCACAGGACGCTTAGATGAAGTGGGCGGACTCATGTTCCCCAATCCTGCTGTCGATGTGGTCAATAGCTCGGGCCCAGGTTATTTGGGCAAACGCCATAGCCGCGTGAGCAGTCTACCTGACTTTAATGGCGAATATCCAGTGGTTGCGATGGCGGATGAGATGTTAGTCGCAGGAGAAGGGCAGTTAAAAGGCTTTATGAGTGTCGCCGGTAACCCTGTCCTTAGCACGCCAAATGGTGAAAAGCTAGATGAGGCCTTATCAGGGCTTGAGTTTATGGTGTCGCTTGATTACTTTGTGACTGAGACCAGCCGTCATGCCAATATTATCCTGCCGCCCGTCTCGCCACTCGAGCGTGACCATTACGACATTACGTTTAATGGTTTTGCTGTACACAATGTTGCCAAATACTCGCCTGCTTTATTTAGCAAAACAGAGAATGAGAAGCATGACTGGGAGATTTATCTAGAGCTTGCCGATCGCTTGGATAAAGACGCGCCAGAAGCGGTACAAAAAGAGCGTGCCGCGACAAAAGCGTTTGGACCGAAATTCTTACTTGAGCAAGGTCTCAAGTACGGACCTTATAAAGACGTCACGTTGGATGCGCTGATAGACAATCCACACGGTATTGATTTAGGACCACTGCATCGTATGTTGCCGGAGGCGATCAAGCATGCCGATAAGCAAATCAATCTCAATGTTGATTTTTATCAGGCAGATTTGGAACGGATCAAAGAAATGATGCAGCAGTATGATAATCAGGAGATTTTGCTCATCGGACGTCGCCATGTACGTAGCAATAACTCATGGCTGCACAATAGTTATCGATTGGTCAAAGGTAAGTCTCGTTGTACGTTAATGCTGCATCCAGAAACGGCAGCACAGCATGGTATTGAAGACGGACAAGACGTGAGAGTGACCTCTCGCGTAGGCAGTGTGGTTATTGCAGCAGAGGTGACTGATGAGCTGATGCCCGGCGTCGTCAGTATTCCGCATGGCTTTGGTCATGGACGTAAAGGGGTGAAGCAGAAGATTGCGCAAGCGCATGCCGGTGTCAGTGTTAATGACCTAACAGACGATACCTTAATTGATCAGTTGAGTGGTAATGCCGCCGTTAATGGCGTACCTGTGCAATTAGAGGCGTTGGGCGCTAACGCAGACAATGTGGCTAATGCGGTATTAGAAAACTCAATAGATAGTGCAATCGCATAAGTTCAATTTTTTTAAAGTAAAAAGCAGGCGCTTACACGATGTAAGCGCCTGCTTTTTTATGGAGATAGTTTTTTTATAGTGTCTAGAGATTCAGTCAGCTGTTTGTACCCACAAAATCAAAATCAACGTTGGGCGTTTCACCTTGTATCAATAAGCTGATGGCTTTTGCAGAACCGCAAGCATGCGTCCAGCCTAACGTGCCATGTCCTGTATTGAGCCATAGATTGTCAAAAGTGGCTGACGCGTTATGGCTACCATGTTTGACTTGACCGCAATGCGCGCGCCCAATCAAAGGTACGTTCGATGGGGTCATTGGGCGCAGTCCTGTCCAATATTGAACCGAATTTGCGATGATACCTTTTGGAAATAATTGCTGCACTCGGCGCGTAATGGCCTCACAGCGCGTGGCATTTAAGTCTAAATTATAACCATTAAACTCTGCGGTGCCTGCCACTCGCAACTTATCACCCAAACGTGAAGTCACCAGCTTAAACTCATCATCAATCAGGCTGACAAAAGGCGCTAAATGCGGCGCTCGTGGATTGACCGTATAGGTGGCTGAATAGCCCTTTGCTGGAAAGATAGGCACGCGAATATCCAATGGTTTTAACAGAGGAACGCTATAGCTGCCTAGCGCGATCACATGACTATCAGCTGTGAAAGTCTGTGCGTTTTCGCCTTTTGGGCGAATGGTAATACTGTGTACATGACGATGGGTAGAGTCGGTATCGACGTTAAGTGCCAAAATCTCAGTATCATATAAGAACTGTACACCCGTATCAATGCAGCGCTGTGCGAGTCTTTGCGTAAATAGGTGCGCATTACCAGATTCGTCACGGCTGGTGTAGGTTGCACCAGTGAGTTTATGCGCAATCGGATAGAGGGCAGGTTCCAAGTTGACGGCATTATTGATATCAATCACATGGCGCTCACAACCAAGCGCTTGCATGCGCTCAGTGGGTTCAATCGCCGCATCAAACTCAGCTTGGCTGGTATAAAAATGCATGATACCGCGTGTTTGCTGCTCATAATTGATACCGATATCGGCGCGTAGCTGTTGTAAGGCGTCGCGAGAATATAACCCTAAGCGTACCATTTGCACCAGATTGGCATCGGCACGATCAGCGCGGCACTCTTGCAAAAACTGCATCGCCCATTTGAGCTGATCCTTATCCGCACGCAGACGGAATAACAGCGGGGCATCCTCCTTAAACAACCATTTGAGCGCTTTCATCGGGGTGGCAGGATTGGCCCACGGCGTCGCATGAGAGACCGATATTTGACCACCATTGGCAAAAGACGTCTGCATCCCTGCCGCCGATTCGCGTTCGATCACAGTCACATCATAGCCTGCTTGACGTAGATACCATGCGGTGGTCACGCCCACCACGCCTGCTCCGAGTACCGCAATATGTGTCATGGGATTCTCTATGCTCATGTTAATCATGACGGCAGCCGTGTATTAGCTTGCCATCACCGTTGCTGCGCCGCCTATTTGTTTCAGCTTGATTTTACTTTGGGCGCGCAACATCCACCTGTAGTGCGGCTGGCAAGTCCAATATATTCAAATCGCTTTCTGCCAATTGCTCAGGACGAGCAACGACAAGGGCTATAAATCCATTGTCATTTTCTATCGCATTCACCACTTGGATTTTATCGAGTTTGTCGCCTGCCGCGGGGAGTAGTGCGCCTGTGCCTTTGACATAATGCAAAAACGCTTTGGGCGCTGATTTAAAATAAATACGGGCGATGACTTCTTGGCCCAAGTAGCAGCCTTTATCATAGTCCATACCGCCACGCTGATGCAGGCGCAGTTCTTGCGGCTGAAACTCACCTTGAGTCGCCGCGACAATCCAATAGTTACCAGTGGCGATACTGCACGCCATCCAATCCTGCGTGTCTTTAGCGGTATTGTGATCGTCCTTATGGCTAAAGGTTGGTTCGTCTGCTAACACACACGGATAAATCGCGATCGACTCACTGGTATCAAATTTAGAAAACGCGCCAAACTTTTTTAAATGAGCTTGTAAGGCATCTGCACAATCGCTGCTGATGACCACATCATAGTGCTTCTCGGCTTGTTTTTTGATCCAAATACCAAATTCAATACGACCTTTTAAGTTGCAGATTGCAGCGGCTTGATAGCTAAGCCCAAGTTTGGTGACATCACAAGTCAATTGCCCTTGCAAGAATTTTTCGGCATCCTCGCCTTGAATGGTCAACTGCGAAAACTGCGGCAATGCTGAGGGGTTTGGAGATTGTGTCATTGTTATTATCCTTCTGCTTAATAATTAAGATATATAGATGAAATCGAAGCGATAAAAGTTATAGGTGCGCTTTAATATAGACGCTGTTGTTACTGACAGAACGTGTCAGCAAAAATGTCAATAGGGTTAAGAAGAGTACCACAAAAATGGTGTCACAAAAACGTCATCAATAAGTGGGGCGCTCCAGTGTGGGTTAAGCATTAAATTGGGTGTAGTGCGCCATTTTCAACGGTACAAATTGGTTAAAAATGGCGAGTTACGGTACAATGTCCGCTCTACAATAAACCCAACGTCTGATGACTGCCGAGGATATGATGAGCTTACCAAATTGCCCGAAATGTGATGCTGAATATACGTATGAAGATGGTGCGTTACTGGTATGTCCGATGTGCGCTCACGAGTGGACGGCGGCTGAGACGGATGCGGCACAAACGGAAGAGCAAGATGCCGTCATTCGTGATGCGGTTGGCAATGAGTTACAGGACGGCGATGCCGTTACGGTCATTAAAGACCTAAAGGTCAAAGGCTCTTCACTTGTCATTAAAGTTGGAACTAAAGCGAAAAGTATTCGCCTATTGCCAGACGCAACCGATGGTCACGATATTGATTGTAAACTTGACGGTTATGGCCCAATGAAGCTGAAATCTTCTGTCGTCAAAAAAGCGTAAATTGTAAAAATGTCTTGAAAGATTCGATAATAAACAAATATAAGACTGACGACATTTAGAAAATACAGAACTGACAGAATATAAAACCTATAAATAGAGAATAGCTATGAGTACTAAAAACGAACAGCTTTTTGCGCAAGCTCGCAAACATATTCCAGGCGGCGTTAATTCACCCGTCCGTGCCTTTGCAGGGGTCGGCGGTACGCCAATTTTTATGCACCGCGCCAATGGCAGCAAGATTTATGACACCGAAGACAATGCCTATATTGATTATGTGGGTTCTTGGGGCCCAATGATTTTGGGTCACGCGCATCCAAAAGTCATCGACGCTGTCAAACAAGCCGCCGATGATGGTTTGAGCTTTGGAACACCAACGCCGTTTGAAACCACGGTCGCTGATAAAATCTGTGAGCTCGTTCCGAGCGTTGAGATGATTCGCATGACCAGCTCGGGGACTGAGGCGACCATGAGTGCGATTCGTTTGGCACGCGGTTATACTCAGCGTGACAAAATCGTCAAGTTCGAAGGCTGCTATCATGGCCATTCAGACAGTCTGCTTGTCAAAGCAGGCTCAGGCATGCTTGATATCGGTGAACCAACGTCTAAAGGCGTACCAGCCGATTTTGCGAAGCACACGATCACGATTCCTTATAATGATCCGCAAGCGATCAAAGACTGCTTTGAAAAATGGGGCGACGAGATTGCTTGCGTGATTTTAGAGCCGATCGCTGGCAACATGAATATGGTAATCCCAACACAAGAGTTTCATGATACGTTGCGTGCCCAGTGTACGGACAATGGCGCAGTATTGATTTTTGATGAAGTGATGACAGGATTCCGCGTGGGTCTGGGCGGTGCGCAGGCACATTTCGGTATCACGCCTGATTTGACCTGTTTTGGTAAAATCATCGGTGCAGGTCTACCAGTTGGTGCGTTTGGCGGTAAAGAAGAAATCATGTCGTGCATCGCGCCCATTGGTGGCGTTTATCAAGCGGGCACGCTATCAGGTAACCCACTCGCCATGCGTGCCGGTATTGCGATGTTTGAAGACCTAACGGCAGAAGGTTTTTACGAAGACTTAGCTGCCAAAGTCGATCATCTGGTCGATGGCTTCCAAGCGGCGGCGGATAAGCATGGCATCAATCTGCGCACAAATAAATTGGGCGGTATGTTTGGTATGTTCTTTGTCAAAGATGCTGATACCAAAACCCCAAGTAATTTTGATGATGTGACAGAGTGCGATATGGAGGTGTTCAATACCTTCTTCCACGGTATGTTAGATCGCGGTATCTACCTAGCGCCGTCTGCGTATGAAGCAGGCTTTATGTCAATCAAGCACAGCAATGAAGATATCGAGGCATCGATTACTGCTGCTGATGAGATATTTGCAGAGATAACAAAGGGTTAACCCACTCTAAATCTCTCAAATTTTAGACATTTGAAAGATAAACCAGCATTCATAATAAATTATGATGCTGGTTTTTTTGTACGTTTGTCATATTTGTGATCTTTTAGGCTTAAATTGCCACGCAGGACATCGCCATACATACGAAAATCACTAGCAAAACTTTTTAGCGGAAATTTAAGCGAGGCGGGTTTGTTTTTTTCAAAGAAAAAATGCCCGACCCAAGCGCAGGCATATCCTGCTGCGACACCTCTTGCGAGAGGCTTTACCGAGCCAGTTTTGATTGACTTTGCCAATCCTAACAAACCAAAACTGCTACCTGCAAAATGGAGACGGCGACAAGCCATGTTTTGATGCTCGTCTAAATAAAAATCATAAAACGCCTGTTTGGGTGACGCTTCAGTTTTTATCATATCCGTTCTGGTACTGTTATGGGTATTAGCGGTTTCGGTCGCATTTTTTTCGGTTGTTTGATTCATGCGGTTAGCGTCCTTGCTGGCGGGTTTATCGACTATCCATTGTCGGCAGTTTTTAGGTAAATAATTGATGGATTTCGATGTGATTTATACCGATGTAAAAGCAGTAAATAACGGTTTTTTATCACAATATTATGAGCTTTCAATGTAGCAAACCGATATTGCTAACACAAGCGTTAGATGTAGGCTTGGTCATTAGCCTTTGATAGAGTGGTTTTACACTTTTGCTATGATTTTGCGGCGCTTGCGCGTATTTAGGATAAATGCTTTAATGGCAAAATGGCCCAGATTTGTGTGGCGGCTGCTTTTTCTATACCTATGATTTTATATCTATGTCGTACCTGATTTTGTTAAACTACACACTCTCTCTAATACGGTGACAACTTGCCTTATGCCTACTGACTATCTTACAAACCCGCCACTCGGCGATGATGAAATGATGGCAGCCATTGATATTGGTTCCAACAGTTTCCACTTAGCCATTGCCCGTCTTGATCATGGGGAAGTGCGCAAAGTAGTCTCTATGTCTGAAAAGGTACAGCTCGCTGCTGGACTGGATGAGCATAAAATCTTGAGCGAGACAGCTGCACAGCGTGGTCTGGATTGTTTGAGTCGGTTTGTGGCGCGTCTGGATTCTGTACCGCCAGAGCGTATTCGTGTGGTTGCGACCAACGCCTTGCGCCAAGCCAAAAATGCCAATGATTTTATTGCAAAAGCCAATAAGATTTTGCCCAAGCCCATTGAGATTATCGCTGGTCGCGAAGAGGCACGCTTGATTTATTTGGGCGTCTCGCATACCAATGAGAGTAGCGACAAGCGCTTGGTTATTGATATTGGTGGTGGCTCGACGGAATTTATTATCGGTCAAGAGTTTGATCCTTTATTGACTGAAAGCTTACAAATGGGCTGCGTCGCATTCACACAGAAGTACTTTTCTGATGGCCTCATTACCAAAGAGGCTTTTAACAATGCGATTTCAGGCGCGCGCAAGGAAGTACTGGCAATCAATGGTCGTTACCAAAAGACTGGTTGGAGCAGCGTGGTCGGCTCAAGTGGGACGATCAAAGCGGTGCGTAATGTCCTTGTGTCCAAAGGCTGGGCCGATGAGCAAGAACGCATTACTTATAAAGGCGTTAAAAAACTAGAGCGATTGCTGCTTAAGATTGGCAATATTGATGATATCGAGCTAGAAGGCGTCAAAGACCACCGTAAAGCGGTATTTCCGGCAGGTGTGGCAGTGTTGCGTGCGGTGATGAAGGTACTAGGCGTTGAGACCATTACCTACTCAGATGGGGCATTACGTGAAGGCGTGATGTATGACATGCTGGGGCGTTTTGCGAGCGAAGATGTGCGTGACCGCAGTGTGCTCGCGCTTATCAAGCGTTATTCAGGCGACAAAAAGCAAGCCAAGCAAGTGGTAAAAACCAGTCGTAACCTGTTCGAGCAAGTAAAAGATAAGCTTGCCCTAACAAGCGATGACTGTGACTTACTCAGACGTGCCGCGTTTTTGCATGAGATTGGCCTTGCAATCAGTCATAGCAGTTATCATAAGCACAGCGCCTATTTGCTTGAGTATTCTGATATTCCAGGGTTCTCACAAGTGGATCAAAAGCGTATGGCGCAGTTGATGCTCAACCATCGCCGTAAGCTCAAAGCCGATATGTTCGAGCAGACCTGTCAGATCGGGGGAAACCAGCTCGTTTATCTGTGCTTGCTATTGCGTCTTGCGGTACTCGCGCATCATAGCCGTAGTGATTATAAACTGCCAGAATTAGAATTAAAGGTCATCAGTGATAGCGACTGGCAAATCACGGTGGCTGATAGCAGCGAGCATTATGCGTTTTTGGTTGCTGATTTGCGCACAGAGATTGAGCAGTTTGCCAAATGGGGCGTACAGCTTAGTGTGGTAGAGGCGCAAGCAACTGAACCGTTACCATTGTCCGTATCGAGTTAAAGACTAACGTAACAAAAGCAGTGCTGTCGATAATGTCATGCTATATAAGATGTGCTACTATAGCTTCTACTCAGTTTACAACTGTACTTTCATTATCTGAACACCGATAACGATATTATTCTTAAACATAAATACATTAAGTATAATGATTAAAGGGAAGCGTCTATGAGCACTGTCTGGGATAGTGTGCAGCTTGCACGACATGCCAAGCGTCCATTATTTATGGACTATGTTAATCAGCTTTTTACTGAATTTGATGAGTTGCACGGCGATCGTGCTTTTGCCGATGACAAAGCCATTTTGGGCGGTCTGGCACGGTTCAATGATCAACCTGTAATGGTCATCGGTCAGCATCGTGGTCGCAGTACTCGTGAGCGTATCGAGCATAATTTTGGTATGGCCAACCCTGAAGGCTATCGCAAAGTGATTCGCTTGGTCAAAATGGCAGAGCGCTTCAATATTCCTGTGATGACCTTTGTCGATACTCAAGGTGCCTATCCTGGTGTTGGCGCAGAAGAGCGCGGTCAAGCGCAAGCGATTGCAGAGAGTATCGCGGTATTCTCTAGCCTAAAAGTGCCTATCATCGTGACCATTATCGGTGAAGGTGGTTCAGGTGGTGCATTGGCAATTGGCGTTGGCGACAAAGTCAACATGCTGCAAAACAGCATCTATTCGGTCATTTCTCCTGAAGGCTGTGCATCTATCTTATGGAAAACCGCTGAAAAAGCACCAGATGCCAGTGAAGCTCTGAAATTAAATGCCATCAACCTTTACCAGCTAGGTTTGGTTGATGCCGTCATCGATGAAGGTGAGGGCGCACATGTGCAGCCACAACCCGTTATGGAAGCTCTAAAATCACTGATCACTGAGCAGCTTGATGAAATCAGAGATTTGGATCCTCAAGCGCGTTGTGAGCTCCGCTACGAAAAATTAAAGACGTTTAACTCAGAAGTGATGCTGCCTGCTTAATGCAAAGCATGTGCTAAGCTTTTCATATTAGAGACTGAGTCTTAATGCTAAAATAAAACGTGTCATTCAATGGCGCGTTTTTTTATGTCTATTAATTTGCTCATGAATTTATCTATCTAAAACTAAGGCTGATTATGACCAGCAGTGCCATCCTCACGCATCCTATTAGACCAATCAATGATTTGCCAATTGATGAGACATTGGCAGATGCATTATTGGGCAGTATAAATGACTATAGGGAGCAGCTGCATGGTCGTCGCCTATGGCTAGCCTGTAGTGGTGGGCGTGATTCATTGGCGCTTGCAGCGTTATGTGTGCAGCTCTATCGGCAAGGCAGATTGCCATGTTTGCCGCAGCTGTTACATGTTGATCATGGTTTGCAAGCCGATAGTCAGCATTGGGCAACGCATGTCGCGAATTGGGCTAAGATGCAGCAGATACCTTGTCATATCCTAAGAGCACAAGTGACAGGTCGTGATGAGCAAGCCGCGCGGCAAGCCCGCTATAACGCCATGCGTGCGCATATCAACCAAGATGATGTACTGCTACTAGGACATCACGCCGACGACCAAGCCGAAACGGTACTGATGCGCTTGATCCAAGGCGCTGGGGTCAATGGTCTATCAGGTATGCAGCCATGGCGAGTACAAACGCAGCATGGACGACGCCATGCATTATGGCGACCTTGGCTTACGGTGAGGCGCGCCACGATTAGTAATTATGCCAAGCGCTTAGCGTTGCCTTATATCGATGACCCGACCAACGAGACGGGTGATAATGTCCGTAGCGGACTGCGCCGCGATATCATGCCAGTACTAGCAACTTATAACCCCAATGTCATTGATAATATTGCTCGCAGTGCGCAGCTATTAGGCGATGCGCAAGCCACTGTCAATGTTCAGGCTGAGCAAGATATGCAGCAGACAGCTGATGAAAGCCTACAGCTACCAGCAGCACAGCGCGTGCTCAATATCGATACATTGCAAGTATTGCCCATTTATCGCCAGCGGCAACTACTGCATCATTGGCTGGGTCAAGATGAGCCATTACCGCCTGCTAAGCAGCTCGTCGATGACGTATGGAATCTTACTCAGCGCAGCGACCATGATCACCAAACTGAGCTGTTTTGGCAAGCTCGTACGCAATCCTATGTTGTTCGCCGCTATCGCCAGCAGCTCTACCGGCTAAGCAATGAATGGTTGTCTTGGTTAGATAGACCACTAATGGTACAAGCGCAGCCATTATCGAGTTTGGATTTGACAACAAATGAATCAGCAGAGAGTGATTTTGCACTACTGACTGTTCGTCGCAGTGAAGACTATATCTGGCAGTTGCAAGTGTATCCAGATGCGCTGGCAAGATTGATAGAATGTCATATAGGCGCACTCAATGCAGTATTAAAGATAAAACCATTAGATCGCAAACAGCGTGTGCAGACGGCATTGGCGACACGTTCACAATCAGGCAAAAAACTGTATCAAACGCTTGGTATTCCATTATGGCTGCGAGAAAGCTTGGTTGTGGTCAGTGTCGTACTCTTAGATAAAGAACACGCTAAAAATGAGATTCCTATCTTATTATTATCGCCTTTTGATAGGTGGATATTGAAAAATGACTTTTCGATCAATACCAAAAATCTAGGTAGTGATATCGACGATGTTTTTAAGAATGTTATAAGCGTAGTTGAGTAGATGAAACAAAACTATAGCGGCTGTTATATCTTGCAATGAGGCTTTCATAAGTGTGCTGCCCATACCTTGAAGTCTTTTTGAATGGCCTTACGAATAAAAAACATATTTGACACCTCAAAATATTTTATAAAAATTATTTCTCAATCTAACAGCTAAACCATGTCATAGTCGATGTCAGTTGCGTGTTTTAACTAGGTTTACTGCCGTTGTAGACGGCAGGAATTTATCAAACGATACTAGGAGCAGTATGATAAACTGAGTGTCGTTTTATATATCAGTATGTTACGTTGAATACTTTTAAATGTTGTGACTAGGAGACAAGTATGTCGGTATTAGATAATAAGAAAATCAGTTTTATTGGTGGCGGAAATATGGCACAAGCGCTTATTAGTGGGCTTGTGAGCTGCGGCATCAAACCAAGTCTAATCACGGTCGCCGATCCTAGCGGCGATATCCGTGAGCAACTAGCGGCTAAAGGTCTAAACACCGTTGACCCAATGGCGGATGCCAAATCTGCTGTGATCGGTGCTGATATCGTGGTACTGGCAGTAAAACCACAAATCATGAAAGTGGTGGTTGGTGCTTTTGCTGATGCATTGGACAATCAGTTGGTCATCTCGGTTGCCGCAGGTCTGTCAACTGACCTATTGTTTAGCATGCTGGGCGGCTATAGTAATATCGTGCGCGCCATGCCAAACACGCCTTCGATGATTCAGATGGGTGCAACCGGTCTCTACGGTACAGATAATATCTCAGCCGAACAAAAAGAGCTGGCAACGGCGGTGATGGAAGCCTCAGGACTGGTCATGTGGGTTGATGATGAAGAACACATGCATGCTGTGACTGCCGTGTCAGGCTCAGCGCCAGCGTACATGTTTTACTTTATCGAATCGATGGTCGATGGCGCAGTGGCATTAGGGCTTGATAAAGAACAAGCCTCAGCACTTGCCATGCAAACCATGCTTGGTGCGGCAAAAATGGCCATGAATAGTGAGGATGCGCCTGCTGAGCTGCGCCGCAAAGTGACGTCTCCAAACGGTACCACTCAAGCCGCTGTTGAGTCTATGCAAGCCAATGAGATTGGCCGCCAAATCGGTGAAGCCATGCAAGCGTGCTATGATCGTAGCCAAGCGCTTAGTGAAGAGATGAGTAAATAGTTATTGATTAGCAATTGAGTAAGCAACGACCCAAAAAGTAGGTCAGGCTCAACAGCTGACCTGTATTGTATGATGATTCGCATCTGATAATGACAGTTGTCATCCTAAAATCTGTCAACAATGTCCCATTGAGTAGCCCTTCATGAACAACATGTTATTTCAAGTTTTTGATCTGGTCACCACATTCGCTATGATGCTGGTGTTTATTCGTTTTATGCTGCAATTTGCAGGGATGGATGCGCGCAACCCGATGATTGCACCTGCCTATAAAGCGACCCATATCGTCGATGTGTTTGGGCGTATCTTCCCAACGGTCGGACAGGGACGTATTAGCATTGCGGCTATCGTTTTAATGTTTTTGATTCGTCTGATTGATATTTCTGGAAAAGCAGCATTGACGCATCAAGGGATTGCCCCTGTGCCGCTATTTTTCACAGGGACGATCAGCCTAGTGTTAGATTTTTTACGCATGTGTCGCTACTTGGTGATTGGGTCTATTATCGTCAGCTGGATCGTGGTGTTTACCCAATCCCAGCATCCTATTATTGGTATCATCATTCAGCTAGCAGAACCGATTTTGGCACCGTTCCGTCGTATTACGCCGAACTTAGGCATGCTTGATTTATCACCGATGATTGCTTTTTTTGTATTCTATCTGCTTGAGATCTTCATCGGCGGCTTGTCGGCAAACTTTATGCCAATGCTAGGATAATTGGTTTCTCTAAATCACAGAGAATAAATAACGCATCCCATGCCAAAAGGCGCACTATAAAATATAGAGCGCCTTTTTTATGTCTGCTATTGATGAACGTTAATACTTTATGTTGTTACTTTATAAAGAAATTAAGAGTGGATAAAGCGATTGGGTATTAATTGCGCCTGAGCATCATCAGGGTGCGGTATGTCAGCCGCGCGCAATGTCTGGGTATTCCAGTTATCTGCGGATTTTACCGCATCAATCAAATCATCTTCCATCGCCAAACGCCCAGCAATAAAGCTGGCAAGCGAACATCCTGAGCCATGAAATTCACCCTCTAAGCGCGGTAAGATGCTCTTATGTACCATCTCGCCCTCTATATATAAATACTGCTCGATATCACCGCTGTCAAAATCATGAGAGGTTTTTACCAACACCGCATGAGCGCCTTGCGCGCATAGTTTTTTCGCACCACTGTGCAAATCCTGCTCGCCGCTCAGCGCGCGCAGTTCATGCGTATTGGGTGTAATCAAGGTGGCATAGGGTAGCAGCTGCCTAAACGCGCGCACCAGCGTTTTCTCATCGCCCAAACTGCCACCGCTATTGGCGACTAATACAGGGTCCAATACAAACGGAATATTTGTGCTTATTATTTGCTCAGCAAATAACTGGGTTAGCATGGCGATATTGTCAGTGGTACCCAGCATACCAGACTTGATGGCTTTGACAGGTAAATCGTCAAGCACCGCAGTGGCTTGAGACTTCACTAGCGCTGCCGCACAAGCTTCAAAACCAAATACCTGCTGTGAGCTTTGAATCGTGACTGCCGTACAAGCAATAGCCGCATGCGCACCAGATTGACCGATGGCTTCAATGTCCGCTTGTAATCCAGCACCGCCTGAGGGATCCAGTCCAGAAAAACACAGTACGACAGGTCGCATAACCGCTCCTTTTAGGTATTTTATAATCAGTGATAAATACTATAGCCACCTACTGCCAAAAAATCTATCTCAGTCTAGTACCTATAGATTAAGTATAAAGTATCAAAACAAATGAGACTGTTCTGAATCATCAATTTAGCAGTGGTATTTTTTTTGCAATATGGCGTAATTTTAAGTATCTTAGATTAACACATGAAGTGCAATACCAAATGCAAGGTGAAAAAAAGACCTAGATGCGCTAGCATCAAAGTTTTTATCCACCGACCAAAGTGAGATTGCAACCATGAGCTATACACATCTAAGCCTAGGTGAACGATACCAGATTTATGCCCTTAAAGGGGCAAAACATAGTATTAATTTTATAGCGAGGGTGTTAAACAGAAGTCCCAGTACCATATCAAGAGAGCTTAGGCGTAATAAAAGCCTACGAGGTTACCGAGCAAAGCATGCTAATAACAAGGCTTGTGACAGACGGGCTAACAACGCCACAACTATTGTGACTGACCTCTGGGCATGGGTGACAGACAAGCTTAAAGAGAACTGGAGTCCTGAGCAAATATCTGGCGTTCATGCTGGTATCAGTCATATGAGCATTTATCGCTATATTTGGCGTGATAAGAGGCAGGGCGGTACATTGTGGCAGTGTCTCAGACGTAAAGGAAAACCATACCGGCAGCGTCTAACCGCTGAGACTCGAGGCCGTATCAATGACAGAGTCTCGATTCATGAGCGCCCTTGTATTGTTGAAGAACGCTCACGTATTGGAGATTGGGAAGCGGATACCGTTATCGGTCAGCATCACAAGCAAGCGATTGTCACGCTCGTTGAACGTAAAACGGGGCTGCTGAAGATGAAGCGTGTGGGTCATAAAACAGCACAGCAAGTATCAGAGGCAATGATAGAACTCTTAGCGCCAGTGAGGTTGCAGGTTAAGACCATTACCTCTGACAATGGTAAAGAGTTTGCTCAGCATAAGAAGGTGAAACAAAAGCTCTTTAGCCCTTTCTTCTTTGCCGATGCTTATGCGTCATGGCAGCGAGGAACCAACGAGAATACCAATGGCCTTATCAGAGAGTACTTGCCTAAGGGTTGTGACTTTAGACAAGTCTCTGATAATGAAATACAGGACATTGAGAACAAACTAAACAACAGACCAAGAAAACGATTAGGGTTTAAAACGCCTATGCAGGCGTTCTATAATATTAATTAGCGTTGCACTTGGTGTGTTAATCTAAGTATTAAAAGGCGAGAAAAGCATTTATATCGATATAGTCAAGTCTAAATAAAAACAATACAGAATAATAAATTCATTTGATTCAACGCTATTTTTCTTGCTTGCTGTGACTGCGTCTCCAGAGGCTGCGAAAAATAACGTTGAATCTTATTGTATCGATTTTATAGTAATCTAACTATAATTATGAGAAAAGCCTCATTAAATCGGCAGACAAGGCTTGCAATTCGTTTTGGCTTTGTTATAATACTCGCCCACAACATAAGACGTATTGTTAGCATCAATACTATGTTTATTTTTATAAATGTCTTAAATCGTTAGGTGAAGTGGGTGAGTGGCTGAAACCAGTTCCCTGCTAAGGAACCATACGTGTAAGCGTATCGAGGGTTCGAATCCCTCCTTCACCGCCATTTATTCAGTTATTATTAGAGTAGTAACGCAGTATATTGCGTTAAACATTCTTAATAATTAAATCAAAAAATATTTTGTTTTTAATTAAAAAAGATGTTGACACAAGCGATATTATCTATATAATAGCCAACCTAATTTACTGAAATTGTTTTTAACAACTCGGTAAATGATTTGCAAAGTACGCGCTTGTAGCTCAGTTGGATAGAGCACTTGGCTACGAACTAAGGGGTCGGGAGTTCGAATCTCTCCAAGCGCACCATTTGCATAATCAACTAAATTAATCGCCTGTCTTATGACAATTGGCGATTTTTTTATGTCTATCATTTTTGTAATCTATCACGGGGCTTGATGGCTTCGTACTGGTGACTTGCTGTCAATCGCTTTGCAACTATAGTCAATATGATTAGATGGTCATCTAGGATAATGTACGATAGACCAGTCATTTACGGTACAATAGCGTTATTATTCACTGCTTGCTATGAGCTCGTACCATGCCAAAAAGTTCCTCTAAACGCCCGTCAAAATCTGTCAATAAATCAAAGCCGCAACCGAGCGCTTTTGTGCAGCAAGATCCTAATGCAGCGCCCACCATTGCCAAGCCCATGGTTCGTGTCGTAGCCATTCTTTATGATGGTATGTTGATTCTGGCATTGTTATTTTTGGTGGGTACGATATTGACCGTAGTTGGCACGCTGCTAACGATGGAGACGGGTACCGAGTCTTCACAGGCCCAGTCACTACCGCTTTGGTATCAAAACGCCATTATGACGCCGTCGTTTGTTCTGACACTGGTGGCATTCTATGGGATATTTTGGCGCCGTGGTGGTCAGACATTGGGGATGCAAACGTGGCGATTGAAAACCATCAATGATGCTGGTCAGTGGCTCACGTGGGGACAGTCATTTAAGCGTATCTTGGCTGCTTGTCTGATGCCATTACTCTTTGGCATTATCGGTAGTCTTATTGATGGGTCACGCGCCGCCTTATTAGCCAGCGCGTTTCTTGGACTGGTATTCAACTATGTTTTTTGTCTGTTCAACCCTCGTGGTCTCGCAGTACAGGATATGCTATCCAACACCATTACCCTAAAAATGCCAAAAGTGGCACATGAAGGGTTATGGCGCGGTTTTAAAAATCGTAAGAAAAAGTCTTAGGATTATAAAATAGCCAGCAAGGCTCAAAACATACAAAAGTGAAAGTTATATACTAACGCTTTGAATCAGCCATGCAGTATAACCGACAAAGAAAAGCACCAAAGTAGCGCCTGACGTACGACCGAACTGGCGCTTTGTTGTAAAGGCAAACACACACAGAGCAACGAGTAATACCGTCAGTAGCCCCATTGCCATCACATCACGTGACAAAATCACTGGATCAGCAGCAATCGGGGCAATCACCGTAGCTAGGCCTACGACCGCTAACGTATTAAAAACATTCGAACCAATGATATTGCCAAGTGCCATGTCGTGTTCGCCTTTACGCGCTGCTGACATGCTTGATACCAGCTCAGGCAGTGATGTACCAACCGCAACAATCGTCAAGCCAATGATGAGCTCGCTGAGACCCCAGAGCGTTGCCAATTCGACCGCTCCCCAAACGATCGCCCGCGAGCTGATTACCAGCATCAGCATACCGAGCAGTAAGCTACCAAGTCCACGCGCTACGCTTGGCTCTGTCGCATCTGAATCTGCATTATCAATGTCCTCTTCATGCTCATGATAGCCCTCACGAATGCTCAATACGATCTGTAATCCCAATACCGCAATCAACAATACAAGCAATATTAGACCATCCACTTGGCTCAATATGCCGTCACGTAGCTGCCATGCAGCGATGGCGGTGATTAGCAGTAGCAGCGGCAGGTCACGCTTTACGATACCTTTACGGATGATGATAGGGCTAATCAGTACGGTTGCACCGAGTACTAAAGCAATATTAATAATATTTGAGCCGTAAGCATTGCCTAAAGCCAGCTCAGGACTGCCTTCTAACGCTGCTAATACTGACACGACCATCTCAGGTGCTGATGTGCCGATGCCCAATATTAATACCCCAATTAAGAAGCTTGGTACGCTAAACTTCTTTGCCAATGCTGTTGCTCCGTCAATAAAGACATCGGCACTCCAAACCAAAATTGCTAACCCAATCAGTATTGCAATCACCGCCAACCACATCGGTATGTTTCCTTATATATGATGAAAAATATGAGTTTAATAAATAAAAATCGCACAAAAAAAGCCGAATCTTGATTTAGATTCAGCTTTCCTCATAGCATCGAGATTTTTAGTAATAATAGCAGTTAACTCAAAGATGTAACTTTGTGTTTATCTTAAATTTACCAAAACCTCACCATCCTGTCATATTAAGCAACTTGTACAGGAATGATATTTGCTGTGTCTTTAACTGTGTTGTCTTCGTTGCAATAGACCAGTTTTGGCTGATACGTCGATGCTTCAACTTCATCGAAATGCGCGTAAGCACAGATGATCACGATGTCGCCTAGGTCTGCCATGTGTGCTGCTGCACCGTTTAGCGAGATAATACCAGAGCCTGCCTCAGCACGGATAGCATAGGTACGAAAGCGCTTGCCATTGGTCACATTATAGATATCGATAGATTCGTTTTCACGTAGACCAGCTAGGTCTAGTAGATCACCATCGATACCGCATGAGCCTTCATAGTGAAGCTCAGCATGGGTAACGCGAGCACGGTGTAATTTGCATTTAAGCATATTAAGTAGCATAGGTTGCTTCCTTAGCGTAACTGATATTAAATAACTAAATCAAAAGGTTAATGGGGACAAACCTACCAAAATAAAAGGCTATTACTATAGAGGTAATATTTTATTCAGGCAATTTAAAGCCATTAATTTGTGAACGTGCTTTTTCGATATCACCATCTAGCAATAGTGGTAGCGCGTCAAAAGCCGCCGTCAATGCGCTGTCAATGGCGATTTGCTCATCGGGAGACGCTTTTGAGAGCACATGTCCACTGACTTTAGATTTGTGACCAGGATGGCCGATACCCACACGCAGACGATGAAAGTCATTACCGATATGCGGCGTAATATCACGCAAGCCATTGTGACCACCGTGACCACCGTCGGTTTTGAGTTTGATGCTGCCAGCTGGAATATCGAGCTCATCATGAACAATCAATAACTCGTCGTTTTTGATGCCATAAAAATTTACCATAGGCACGACTGACTGACCAGATTTATTCATAAACGTGAGCGGCATAAGTAAGCGCACATCAGAGCCATGAATGTGCCCACGTCCTGTCACCCCGTGGAATTTTTTGTCAGGGGAGAGCGTGATGTTGAATTGTTGCGCCAAATGATGGACAAACCAAAATCCGGCATTATGACGCGTAAACATATACTGCTGACCAGGATTACCAAGACCGACAATAAGCTTTATGGCCATAAAAACACCCTGCTTAAATTTGATAAATAAGGATAAGGTTTGAAATGTTGATAGACAGTATATTCTCAAACCTTAGGGCGTGTTGAACATTCGCAAATAGGCACTGCTGATCGCTAAAATTGTTCCAGACAAGGCACAAAGCGACGATAATGCAGATGCCTTAGCGAGATTTGTAACGCAGTATGGGGCAATTTTAGCATCAGCCCCAACGATAAAAGCAGGGGACAGGACTCTTTTTTGCCGCTTCATCGTTAAAAATAAGCGCTTAGAGTGACTAAGCTTATTATTTTTAACATCGAATCGCCTAAAAAATAGTCGCTGTCAGTGCCATGGTCGAATGTTCAACACGCCCTACTTACAAAAACAGCAGGAGATTTCAAATCGCCTGCTGTCTTCTTAACTAAACGAGTCTGTTACTAAGTAGCACAAAATAAAATGCTACCTAGACATAGTATATTACTCGTCGTCGTTGCTTTCTTCAGCATCAGCGCCGTCGTTTTGCTCAGTTGCTGGTACTTCATCAGCATCAACGTCGTCAGCATCTTCGTCAACTTCTTCAACCGTTGGTGGCTGCATGTTAACGATAGTACGGTCATGGCCGTCTTCTAGCTCAAGCTCATGAATCACAACGCCTTCAGGAAGTTTGATGTCTGATAGACGGAACAAATCACCGATTTCCATACCAGATACATCTACTTCTAGATATTCAGGAAGTTGTGATGGTAGGCAGATCACTTCGATATCAGATACTAAAGTAGACAATACGCCACCAGCAGCAGTACCTGGCGCTTCTTCACGACCAACAAAATGCACAGGAACGTTCATGTGGATTTTTTGACCTTTTACAACGCGCTGGAAGTCAGCATGCATTGGGAAGCCTTTAGCAGGATGACGCTGCAAGTCTTTGATAACAGCTTGATGCTCGGTACCGTCAACATTGATGGTCAAGATGTGTGAAAAGAATGCTTCAAACTCAAGTGCTTTTACTAGCTCGTTGATTTTGATAGAGATCGCTGTTGGCTGCTCACCACCACCATAGATGATAGCAGGAACTAGGTTCTGCTTACGTAGGCGGCGGCTCGCACCTTTACCTTGTAGGTCAGCAGAACGATCAGTAGCGTTTAGTTCAAAATGATTATTGCTCATGGATATAATCCTATAAAAAGAATGATGAAGTGTCTGGTCATAAAAAAGTGGATTTGCGACCAATCCACTAATACGTGATGAGAGCTAATATCTATCGTTGCGTATAAATGACACAACTATCGATGTTAGCCATTTGCTTATAACAATGATTTTTATAGTAAAAATTACCAAAATAGCCATTATTATTCAGCATGATCAGCACTTTTGATAATGCTAGCCTGATTAAATAAAACAAACGGTCAGCACAGGCGCGCATTATACGGGATTTTGTAGTAATAATAAAGACCTACGCAAAGTACGTACATAAAAATAGCGTCAAGTACTGATACTTGACGCTATTATTTTTATGACTAAATTTTTATTGTCACTACAATGTTATTAAAATTTATAGCAATGACTGTCTCATATTAAGCATCAAACATCGCACTAATAGATTCTTCATTATTAATGCGGCGTAAGCTCTCAGCAAGCATTGGCGCGATACTGACCTGACGGATTTTGCTACAGGCTTTTGCTTCGGCAGATAATGGAATCGTATCAGTCACGACGACTTCGTCTAGCGCAGATTCGCTGATGTTTTTGAGTGCATTACCTGATAGGACAGGGTGAGTGATATAAGCTAAGACGCGGCGTGCACCATTCTCTTTTAGTGCTTCAGCGGCTTTACATAATGTACCAGCCGTATCGACCATATCATCAACGATGACGCAATCACGGTCACGAACATCACCGATGATGTGCATCACTTGTGACTCATTGGCACGAGCACGGCGCTTGTCGATAATCGCCATGTCGGTATCGCCTAACTGCTTGGCCATTGCACGGGCACGAACCACACCGCCAACATCAGGTGAAACCACCATGATGTTGTCATAATCTTGTTTTTGTAGGTCGTTTAGGAGTACTGGCGTACCATAGATATTGTCTACAGGAATGTCAAAGAAACCCTGAATCTGATCTGAGTGCAAATCAACTGTCATCACGCGATCGATACTAACGATGTTCAGCATGTCAGCGACGACTTTTGCTGAGATAGGTACACGCGCTGAGCGCGGGCGACGATCCTGACGCGCATAACCAAAATATGGCATGACAGCTGTGATACGACCAGCACTAGAGCGACGCAAAGCGTCAGCCATCATCATGATTTCCATCAAGTTGTCGTTGGTCGGTGCACAAGTCGGCTGCATGATAAACACATCTTTACCGCGTACGTGTTCTTTGATTTCCACGGCAATTTCGCCATCAGAAAAACGCGTGATGTCAGCTTTACCAAGAGGTATGTGAAGATGATCGGCTACGGTTTTTGCTAATTCTGGGTGGGCATTGCCCGTAAAAATCGCCAAATAAGGCATGACAGAAGTCCTATTGATTGACTCAAGCAGCGACCGCTAAGCAGTGACAAACTGCTCAAATTAAGAAAAGAGTGGTGAAAAAGATTGAAGACTACTATTACAGTAAAAAATGGCAGGGGTAGCTGGACTCGAACCAACGGATGTCAGGATCAAAACCTGATGCCTTACCAACTTGGCTATACCCCTGTAATGTCTAGGCTACGAACAACCGAAAGCTAATAGCGACTAATTCGTCATTCTTAGAATGGTGTCATGACCTGTCAGTTATGTTATAAACGATTGAGCCGCCTAAAACATAACCTTTCCCTAGCGGTGTTCATTGCGAACTATACCGAAACTGGGATAACGTTGTCAATGACAATAGCATAAGAGGTTATGTATAAACCGCTTATACTCAATGTATGTCTAACGCTTCGTACTAAAAAATGGCAGGGGTAGCTGGACTCGAACCAACGGATGTCAGGATCAAAACCTGATGCCTTACCAACTTGGCTATACCCCTATTGTGGCGACCTATTATAAGTAAATTTTCAGATTTTGCAAGTCATTTGCGCCTTTTTCTGGGATTTATTCGAAACTAAGTGAATTAGCCTGAGTTGCATCGCTACTATTGTAGTGAATAGGGGTCTTTTTATTAAGCCTGTCAATCGTAAGCTAATGCTGTGCGAGTTACTTTTGTACGAGAGGATTGACCACTCTACCACTCATAAATATTGCAGGTTCCGTCAAACAAGCTGTATTCTCTGGGTCTTCAATGACAATATCACCTTTTCGTAAATAGTAACTACCTATACGCTCTTTAATTATACCGCTAGTGACAACCTCCTCACCGAGCTTAACTTTGGTTCCATTTACAGAAATGGCTTGTTCATTCTCAAAAAGAATGGCTCTATCGGGATAAAAAATAGGACTAAGATACTTATCATCGTTCTGAACAAAGTATAAGCAGTTATCTTTTATAACGTATTTGCCTTTCAAAACAAAATTGATTTCGCGCATTGAAAGAGCCGGTGCGTAAGTAAATAGTTCAGCAGGTGAACTGGTTTTACGGTGCTGCTCAGAAGTAGATATATTCTGAGAGTTAGCTTGTAATTCAATTCCTAGCTGCGGTGGTAAAATTACATTATCAGACAAACGCTTGGAATTAGGTTCATCATAAGACTTAGGTAGCGATGTACACCCAGTTAGACTTAATGATAAGCAAACAAAAACCATACTTGTTATTGAGCATTTTTTTAGATATAAAGCATTCACGTTACAAACTCCCCACCACATACCCCGAACAAGGCGCACTTTCAATCCATGTTACCAACAGCGCTTTATCAGAGGCAATACTCGCATCTAACGGCAAGAATACCGCGCTACCAGAGCCAGTCATGCGTGCTGTACCCAGTGCTTGCGATTCTAACCCTTTTAAGTAATCTAAAGCCTCTGCAACAGCAGGAGCGAAGCTTGTCACTACTGGTGTAAAGACATTATGATAGGGCGTATTCAAATTTTGAACATAATCATTGGACTGGTTTTTGATGGTTTTAATCGATAGAGGGGTGATATCTCGATGTAGCTTAGGATGAGCAAATAGGGTAGCGGTATTGATATGCGCCTCAGGCGTTAAGACTAAATACTGCTGGTCAGGTAAATTGATGGCAGTTAATTGCTCGCCAATACCCATGGCAATGGCATCTTGACCAAAGATAAAGATTGGCACGTCTGCACCTACCTTTGCACCGATTTTTATCAGCGCATCACAAGTAACGTTAAGCTGCCAAAGCTCATTAAGTGCCAGCATAGTCGTTGCGGCATTGGATGAGCCACCACCCAATCCTGCGCCCATAGGCAAATGCTTGTCTAACCTGATAGTAATTGGTGCTAACTGCTCGGGCAGCGTGTTTGACTGTATGGCAAACGCGAGCAATGCGCGCGCCGCTTTGAAGATTAAGTTGTCTTCTATATTGGCAGTTATCGCCTCTGCACCAGCTAATACTAATAGCTGATGACAGAGCGTGTTGGCATCTGCTTTATTATCAGCCGTTTGTATCACAACATCATCCATGAGTGAAAAATGCAAATAATCGCCCCAATCGAGCAGGCGAAACACCGTTTGCAAATTATGATAACCATCAGCACGCTTGCCTGTAATATGCAAAAATAGATTGATTTTTGCAGGGGATAAACGCGTAACAGTAGAGTCAGATGCTTCGGCTATGTTTTCAATCATGTTTTTTCATCATAAAGTACGGACATAAACGACTATGGTAATGAGCAATAGGGGCTGATTTTTCAGTGGTGATACACTAGTAATGACGGACTAGTGATTAATCGTCATCACCACTTTATTGCCCTGTGGTTGTACAGCGCTGATTTTACTAGGGAGCTTGTCATTCCCTTTATAAGTAAAGCTGGCACTCCAGTCGCCATTGACTGAGCTGATCAATCGGTTTTGAGCATCTAGCTGCGGAGCGCTATCTGAGGGCGCGGGGCGACCAAAAATCCAGTAAGGCATTTGCGAGATAGGCGCTTGCCAGCCAGTGGCTTTTTGTAATAGTTCCTCAGGGTCATCAGCGGTCAATGTACCTGTCTTTTCACTGACTAGCGTCGCGGTTTGACCATTGTACTCGATGTTGGTTTTACCAATACCAAGCGCGCCGATGAGTTCAATAGCAAAACGATCGTTTTCTTGTCCCCATGCATAAAACGCACTACCACCTTGGGTACCTGAGGTGTCATTAGCAGGTATGGTCACCCCAATTTTACCCGTGATATTAAAGCTCTCTAGCTTTTTGGGCTGATCTGCGTTTTGAGCTTGCATCGTGGTTGGTTGATTGGTCGCGTTGGCTGTTTTTAGTGACTGACAGCCAGAGGTAATAACCATTGTAGTCGCTATCGCAGTAAGCAAAGCCAGTTTATTTGGTTTATAAGACATCGTTGATGCTGACATAATGTGCTCTCAAAATGGGAAAATGGACAGGTTAACAAAGATATTAGCTTAAGGGCTATTTGTTGCTCAGTTATGCACGGCTGTTAGCTTCTTATACGTCCCTTGTAATTGATAAGTGCTTTGTGACGTGTCAAGCCTAATGGCATCATGCCGCAACAGTTATTTTGAAAAACCACTATCAATATAGCTGTATGCTGTCATTGATATTGTGTTGTCCAAAGGAGAAGCGCTGTTGCAAATCTGCGAGTAGTGCTTCGACTTTTTCGTTATTGCCAAGACCTTGATAAGCACGCAGTAATAGAGTGCCTGAGCGCAGGGTTGGGAGCACATCGTAAGGCGTTTGCAGATAATCGATGACTTGCTTATAGTTTTCTTTGGCCAGTGCATTACCCGCCAGTACGTTTAGGGCCTGTAGATGAAGGTCATTATCGTAGCGCGGATCATCATAGCGAATCTGGATAATTGCTGTGGCGAGTGCCAGACCTTGCTCAGAGCTACGCTCGTTGGCCAATAGCAACTGTGCATAACTGAGCTGATAGGATAAATTGGTAGGATCGAGCGCCTGCAAATGATTAAGGAGTGTACGTTTGACGACATAGTCGCTTTTGTCATCTAACAGTTGGACACGGGCAAAGAGTAACATCTCATTATCAGGATATTTACGAGCGGCCCGCGTCAATAGACGTAAGGCTTCTTCTGATTCATTTTGCTGCCACAAAATATCGGCTTGCATCACAAAGGTGTCAGGGGCGAACACCGTAAAGTCTTTGCGTAGCTTTTCTAAAGTAGCAATGGCGGCGTCGACGTCGTCATTGAGCAATTCATATGCGACCACTTTTCGACGTGCTTCTAATACTAAGTCTTCTTGCATCACGGCATTGAGATAGTATTTGGCTTTATCAAACTGCTGCTGGCGCTCAGCACTGATACCGAGATAGTAATAAGCTTGGTCAAGGTAAGCGGGGTTTTTGGCAAGCATATTGAGTAGATCATCCGCACTCGCATATTCTTCGATATCCAAGCTCACTAGTGCTGCTAACAAGGTAATCTCAGCATCGTCGTTAAAGCGGCTGTGGGCTTCGAGCAATAGTTTCCAAGCTTGCTCGCTTTGTTTTAAGTCTAATAAGTAGCGAATCTCGTACAGGTACAAACTTTTGCTATCAGGATTGCGCAAGCGTGCTTGGCTTATATAGTTGACCACAGTTTCAGAGGTGACGATTTTGCGCAAGATGTCAGCCTTTAGGGTGATAAAAGGCACATAATCAGGCTGGCGCTCTAGCGCACGGTTGATATGCACGATAGCGATTTCGGGCTCATTAAATTGGTAAAGTAAACCAGCTTTTAATACGGACAGTGAAGCATTTTGCTCACTATCTAGTGGCTGCAAAGCGGCAAGCAGCTCGCGTTTGTCATCGTCATTATTGGGATAAATACCGATAAGGATTTCGCTCAAATCTGCACGCGGATCGTAACGCAAGATGCGGTTTAAGGTCTCGCCAGCTAAGATATAGTCGTGTGCCCGTAGTGCCAAATGCGCCACATAAAACCAAGCAGGTACATGATCAGGATTCTGGTCTTGCCATGATTTCGCAAAGGCTAATGAATCCTCAACCCTTTCATTACGCAATGATAGAGTTAGCGCCCTCTCAAATACCGCTGTGGCATCTTCTTTAAAAGATTGTTGCTTATAGATCGTCATCGCACGTTGTTTGTCATCACGATCCGCAGCAAACTCTGCATCTAATAGAGCATATAAACTGGGTTCGTTGAGTTCAGGCTGCCATAGGCTGGCTGGCGCTAGACCATCAATGTTGGTTACGCTATCTGTCATTTGGCTGTTTTTATGAACAGTCGTGCTGATAGAGGTGCTAGAAGTAGCATTATTATTTGCCCTGTTATCGCTAGTAATGACTGCTACTGGTGGCGTTTTTGCGGCCAATTCTGTATCAGCATGGCTGGCATGTGCAGGTACGGCAAGGCATAAACAGACGGCCAATGACAACGCTAGCTTATAACGCTGGCACAAACGATCAATAACGACTTGCAATAAAGCGCGGAGGCTAGATTGCTCGTTATAAAGAGGTTGTGATCTAGATAATGATCCAAAAAACATCATAGATAGTCGTGTTCGCCCATGGTTTACCTACATAGCTGAGGCAATTTTATTTTAATCATTTCAAATCAAATAGTGGTAAAGAGTACCCATGACAAATATTATAAGAGCGGATGAACAGTATAAACAATAGCATCCGTGTTACTCATATCTGAGCAATCATCATTCTATTGATAGGCTATGACTAATACTTGTTTTAAGCATGAGTTATCTTGCTAAGACTTTTATACAAATAGGTATATTGATCAGAATACTGTGGAAATATAACAAGTTAGGCGACACTAAGCGAATGATTTATGATGATCTTAGCGACTATTTGCCAAAATACATCCATTGATTTTATCAATCATATCGGTAGTTGATTTGTTACATTTGCGACCAGATACAGAGATATCGCTATCATAGATGGGTGAGTGTTAATTAACGCCAGCAATAATGATATAATAAGCGGTTTTTAGGGTCTTCCTTTCAGCGCTGTCGTCAAAAACTGTCTTTTAAAAATAATAAGATAGCGTGAGTGAGCAGCTAGGCGTCATGTTTATGGTCTATCGATAATGAGATTAGTGGTCATTGGGGTCAATCACAAAACTGCACCAGTCGCTCTGCGAGAGCGCTTGGCGCTGGTGGGTGACGATGTGAATGTCGCGCTTGAGCAAATAGAATCCTTCACGGATGGCAGTGTGATTGTCTCCACTTGCAATCGAACTGAGATCTACGCGCTTGTGCCCCATACGTTGACCCCGCACCACTCACACTCATCAAGCTCGGCAGTCAATGAGCAGACAGATCACGCCATCTCTCATAATGATTTTAGTAGCAGTGCTCATGTCACATCAAGCATGATCAGCGCTCATATCCTCAAGATTAAGACGTGGCTTGCTGAATTCAAACAGCTGCCACTCGTAGATATCGATCCTTATCTCTATGTGCACCGCGACACGCACGCATTGACCCACTGGCTAAGAGTCGCAGCGGGGCTGGATTCTATGATACTGGGTGAGCCGCAAATACTTGGTCAAATCAAGCGCTCTGTGCATTTGGCACAAGAGCAAAAAGTATTGAGCAATCAGCTCGGTTGGATCGTTGATCAAGTATTTGCCGCTGCCAAACGAGTACGTAACGAGACGCAAGTTGGGGCGCAAGCGGTATCGCTGAGTTTTGCGGCGGCCAAATTGGTCACGCAGATATTTGATGACTTGCCGAGTCGTACGCTATTGGTCGTCGCGGCAGGTGAGATGAATCGCTTGGTTGCCACCCATATCGCAGGACTTGGCGTTGGGCGAGTGATTATTTGTAATCGTAATCCTGAGCGTGCTGAGGCATTGGCGGCTGAGTTACGTAGTCCCAATCGCCGTATAGACGTCAGACCCTTGCAAGATTTGCCGCAAGTATTGGCAGACGCCGATATTGTCAGCAGCTGTAGTGGCAGCATGGATTTATTGATTGATAAAACCATGACCATGCAAGCGCTTAAGCGTCGCCGTTATCAGCCGATGCTAATGATAGATTTGGCCGTACCACGTGATATTGACTCAACCATCAGTCGTATGGATGATGTCTATCTGTATTCTGTCGATGATTTGCAGCATGTGATTGCTGGCAACATCGAGCAGCGTCGGCAAGCGGCGGTCGATGCAGAACTTTTAGTCAGTCAATTGGTCGTTGAAATAGATCGTCGCTTCCAAGTTCGCCAAGTGGGTAAAGACATCCAGCAGTATCGTACCTGTACTCAAAATCAAGTAGATAAGCTACTGCATGAGTCCATTGCCAAGCTGCAACAAAAAGATATCAGTCCAGAAGATATTCTCATTGAGCTGTCACGGCGCCTGACTCAAACACTGACGCACGCACCATCCAAGCTCATGCGTAAAGCGGCCCGCGAAGGTGATAGCGATTTGCTAGATTTTGTGGTGTCTGGGCTACAGGATGCCCATCGCGGGCGCTGATGTTCTCACAGTGTCGATCAACGAACACTTACCAATAAAACTCTAATCGCGCAAGCCATATCAGTGCCTGAGCGTATCGTTGTCAACCTCTAGCATCAGTGCTACTATCAAATCTTATGGATGATTTGGGTCAAGACAGTTTGGCTTAACATAGGGTGATGAGACTCGCTCATGTCGTGACTATAATGTGACTAGAAATAGTTTCGCCCCATGTTTATAGCCCTCATTAATGTGTATTAGAGTCAGTGCGTTTGCATATCATGAATCTGAAGCATTGATATCTTAGATTAACACATGAAGTGCAATACCAAATGCAAGGTGAAAAAAAGACCTAGATGCGCTAGCATCAAAGTTTTTATCCACCGACCAAAGTGAGATTGCAACCATGAGCTATACACATCTAAGATAATGAAATACAGGACATTGAGAACAAACTAAACAACAGACCAAGAAAACGATTAGGGTTTAAAACGCCTATGCAGGCGTTCTATAATATTAATTAGCGTTGCACTTGGTGTGTTAATCTAAGTATCAAAACAACACATGACCTCATCATTAAAGACAGTAGCGCTGGGTTAAAGGGTTATCTTGTCTATCCTATATCTTCTTCATTTTTGTTCGATATGAGTATTCGGTTGATACCAATCATCTATGGTACTTAACGATATTAGTATCTATATTATTTCCTATCCCCATATTATGGTATAAAAATAAGGTCCAAAAAATTAAGAAACAGTCATCATCTAATCATATACTAGGAGTGTTCCATGCCTGCATTACGTCAAGATATCGATCCAAACGGCTTATTAGAGTATTCAGTGGTCTACACTGATCGTGCGCTAAACCATATGTCAAAAGCCTTTCAGCAAGTGATGAATGACTTATCTAGTGATCTAAAATCTGTCTACAACGCGGATGCCGTGACGATCGTACCGGGTTCTGGTACTTATGGTATGGAAGCGGTCGCGCGTCAACTGGCAAATGACGAAGATTGCCTCATCATTCGTAATGGTTGGTTTAGTTATCGTTGGACGCAGATTTTAGAAAAAGGCAAAATTGCCAAATCGTCTACCGTACTCACTGCCAATCGTGCAGATGATAGCGAGTTACCAAAGCCGTTTGCACCTGTGGATATCGACACGGCGGTAGCTAAAATCAAAGAAGAGCAGCCAGCAGTGGTATTTGCGCCGCACGTCGAGACTTCGTCTGGCATGATTTTGTCAGATGACTATATCAAAGCGTTGAGCGCGGCTGTGCATAGCGTCGGTGGATTGTTGGTTATCGACTGTATCGCGTCAGGCTGTGTCTGGTTAGACATGAAAAACTTGGGTATCGATGTGCTTATCAGCGCGCCGCAAAAAGGCTGGAGCAGTACACCAGGCGCTGGTCTTGTCATGCTAAGCGAGGCGGCGGTCAAAAAAGTAGACAGCACAGAGTCTGATAGCTTCAGTATTGATCTAAAGCAATGGCTAAATATCATGCGCGCTTACGAAAACGGCGGTCATGCCTACCACGCGACGATGCCGACAGACAGCTTACGCCAGTTCCGTGATGCGGTGAATGAAGCCAAAGCGGTTGGTTTTGATAAGCTATGTGAGGCGCAGTGGTCGCTTGGCAAACGTATTCGTGAAGTACTAGAAGCCAAAGGCATCGAGAGCGTTGCGGCTGAAGGCTTTCAAGCGCCTGGCGTTGTCGTATCTTATACCGATCGTGATGATATGCATAAAGGCAGCGCTTTTGCGGCAGCGGGTGTGCAAATCGCCGCTGGCGTACCCTTAAAAGTAGGTGAGCCTGACAGCTTCAAGACGTTCCGTTTGGGTCTGTTTGGCTTGGATAAATTAACCGATATCGATGGTACGGTCACGCGTTTTGAGTCCGCACTGGATGAAGTACTAAGCCAGTAGTTATGATTGAGAAACCTTTTAAAATGATACCGCTAACTTTATAAGTACTTCTGAAGACGCTTTTATCATCATAAAATACTGAGCCGTTATTATCATCATACGTGCTCAGTATTTTTTTACCCTTTTATTATATTTTATAATATAATGTATTTATATAAATCGAACGTTAAGCAAATACTTAATAAACCTAAATGGGTAGTCCGTTATGAGTATACAAATAGACTGGCAAGCATTTACACCGATATCTCTAGTAGGTGGTCTGATGCTAGGGGTAGCGACAGTTATTTTGCTGCTCGGTATCGGCCGTATAGCGGGTATCAGTGGCATTTTTTCAAGCTTGCTAAAACCCAAGCGTGTAGAGATGTGGCAGATACTGTTTATACTGGGTTTGGTCATATCGCCCGTGCTGTACAGGCTGGCAAGACCGCTACCTAACGTAGAGATTAGCACTTCTTTGCCACTGTTAATTGCCGCAGGGTTACTGGTCGGATTTGGCACGCGTCTTGGCTCAGGCTGTACCAGTGGGCATGGTATTTGTGGTAATGCACGTCTATCTCCACGCTCACTGGCCGCGACCGTCACCTTTATGCTGTTGGGTATTGTGACCGTGTATATCGGTCGTCATGTCCTAGGGCTACTATAAATGCTCAATGGCAGATTGCCATGAGATTGCTAGTAGGACTAAAGCACGCACGACATATGATAGTTAATAGAAGATAATAATAGCGAGATACGACGATGCTAAAAAATATAATCGGATTGCTGGCAGGGTTACTGTTTGGGTTTGGGCTGCTGGTGTCAGGTATGACGGACCCTGTAAAAGTACAAGGGTTCTTGGATGTGTTTGGCGCATGGGATATCTCCCTTGCCCTGGTGATGGGTGGTGGGTTGTTCGTTGCATTTTTTGGTGTGCTGTTGGCCAAGCGTCAAGAGAATAGCTGGATTGGCACGCCCATTGACATGCCAAGCAAAACCGTCATCACCAAACAACTGATTATCGGTGCCATGTTGTTTGGTATCGGCTGGGGGCTGGTGGGTATTTGCCCGGGGCCAGGCATTGTCTTGCTCGGGACGGGTCAGTGGCAAGCGTATGTGTTTATCCCTGCGATGGTCGTAGGAATGCTGGTCTATCAGTGGTTTGAGCCAAAAATTGGCTAATTAAATAATGTGAACATTAAAAAAGGTCAGCCACGTATATGTGATTGACCTTTTTTATGAATGTTAGTTGATGACAGGATTTAATGTATTGTCAGATCACTTAGCACTCGCAGTGACTTTTGACGTTTCGTGCGCCAACGATTTGGCTGCTTGGCGTAGCTCAAACTTTTGTACTTTACCCGTACTGGTTTTTGGGATTTCGGCAAAGACGATATATTTGGGCACTTTAAAGCCTGCCAAGTGCTGACTACAATGCGCTATTACCGTATCGCGTTGCAAGGTGCTGCCCTCATGAATCTCGATAAAGGCGACGGGCACTTCGCCCCATTTATCATGTGGCGCGGCGACGACCGCACAGCTCTCAATGGCAGGGAGCTTGTATAAGACATTTTCGACCTCGATACTAGAGATGTTCTCACCGCCTGAGATGATGATATCCTTGAGTCTGTCCATGATTTTGATATAGCCATCAGGGTATTTGACACCCAAATCCCCCGTGCGGAACCAGCCATCAGTGAAGGCATCTTCAGTGGCTTTGCGGCTTTTTAGATAGCCTTTCATCACCATATTGCCACGTAGTGCCAGCTCACCCATCTCTTCGCCATCGGCGGCGACTGGCTCAGTCGTGCCTTGTTTAAATACCTCAAACCCTGTCATTAAGTGTGAGGTCACGCCTTGACGTGATTTCTTTTGGGCGCGGGTGGCGACATCAAGATCACTCCATTCTTCTTGCTCAGCGCAAACGGTCACTGGCCCATAGACCTCAGTGAGACCGTAGACGTGAGAGATATCAAAGCCCATCGCTTCCATTGCTGCCAGCATGGTTTCAGATGGCGGTGCCCCAGCGACCCAGCCTTTGACGGTATGCGTAATGGCTTCCTTATACTCAGGTTTGCCGCCAGCAATCATGTTATGGACGACGGGCGCAGAGCAGTAATGGGTCACTTGATGCTTGGCAATTAGCTGCAATATCAAATCCGCATCAATCTTACGCAAGCAGACATTGACCCCAGCGCGCTCAGCGATGCTCCACGGGAAGCACCAACCGTTACAATGGAACAGCGGCAACGTCCACAAGTAGGTCGGATGCTTTGGCATATCCCAATCCAAAATATTCGACACCGCATTGAGCGTAGTACCGCGATGATGATAAACGACGCCTTTTGGTTTGCCTGTTGTGCCAGAGGTGTAGTTCAGGGCAATGGCATCCCATTCATCCGCTGGCATCTCCCAATTATCCAAGCTGTCTGAACTGGCAACCAATGCTTCATAGCTCATCTGTCCAAACGGCTCGACATCGATAGCATGATCGGTCGCGTGAATGACAATGAGGTTTGGGAAGGTCTCATTGATGATCTCAGCGTGCTCCGCAAACTCGCTATCCAAGATCAGCACCTTGGCCTCTGAATGCTGCAAACAAAAGGTCAGGGCGTTGATATCAAGGCGCGTGTTCAACGTGCAGAGTACGCCGCCTGACATGGGTACGCCAAAGGCGCATTCGACCATCGCTGGCGTGTTTGGTAGCATGACGGCGACCGTATCGTTTTTATCAATACCCAGTTTGCGTAAGCCATCCGCCAATTGACGGCAGCGCGTATAAGTCTGTTGCCATGTCTGAGTGAGATTGTTGTGTGCAAGGTCATCATAAATGATCGCAGTCTTATCGGGATAAACCTGAGCGCTACGGATAATAAAATCAATAGGGGTGAGTGGTTGATAATTGGCAGCGTTTTTGCCGAGGCCAGTATGAAAATCTGTCATGATGATAATCCTTTATCGTATTTTTATAACGCGTCAATAGGGTAACGCAGCACCGTAATTTAACATAGAAAGGTGTTAAATTAGAATAGTCGATGTTTATCGATTAGTCTAATGGGCGGTGAGGAGGAAGTGATAAAATAGTTGTCTGATTATAAAAAAACATTGTCAACACTGGAGCGGGTTTTATCGTAATAACCTAACGATACGCCACAAGTTCGTGTGATAATTGGCACACTTCACGATCGTATTCTGATCGTCGCTAAATAGTGCTCACTCATCAGTCGTTTGTCTGCATAGCTAGTGATAATAGCGGTGTGTTACGATACTGATAACGCTACATCTTATAGTATGTCTGTTCTGCAAAAATAGTCCAAAAAAACCATTCATAAGGAAAATGATATGACCGCCAGCCGTTCTGCCAATACGATCGATTCCGCCAGCACTAATGAATATTATCCACATTTATTTGAGCCATTAGATTTGGGTTTTACCACGCTAAAAAACCGCTTGGTCATGGGCTCTATGCATACAGGGCTTGAAGACCGTTTTTATAATTATGGTAAGCTGGCGGCGTATTTTGCAGAACGTGCCAAAGGCGGCGTGGCAATGATGATCACAGGCGGCATCTCACCCAATCGCGAAGGTTGGTTGTTGCCTGCTGGCGGTACGATGAATACCAAAGCTGACGTCATCAATCACCAACGCCTCACTCGTGCTGTGCATAAGCATGACAGTAAAATCATCATGCAGATATTGCACAGTGGTCGCTATGGCTATCACCCTTTTGCGGTGTCATCTAGCCCAATCAAATCCCCAATCTCGCCGTTTAAACCGCGCAAGATGAGCATAAAAAATATCGAGCAGACAGTCAAAGACTATGCTCGTTCAGCGCGTCTTGCCAAACAAGCAGGCTATGACGGCGTCGAAATCATGGGCTCTGAGGGCTACTTACTCAATCAGTTTTTATCGCGCCACGTCAATCAGCGTAGTGATCAATACGGCGGCGATATCAATGGCCGGATGAAGTTTGCCGTCGATGTGGTCAAAGCTGTTCGCGAAGCCGTGGGTGAAGATTTTATTATCCTATTCCGCTTGTCAGTGATTGATTTGGTCAAAGATGGCAACGTCATGGATGAAGTCATCACCGTGGCAAAAGCGCTAGAAGAAGCGGGCGTGACGATCATGAATACGGGCATCGGCTGGCATGAAGCGCGTGTCCCGACGATCGTCACCAGCGTACCACGCGCCGCTTTCGTTGATTTCACCGCTGAGATCAAAAAACACATCAGCATCCCGATGATGGCGGCCAACCGCATCAACATGCCAGATACCGCAGAAAAAATCATCGCTGATGGTCAGGCAGATGTGATTCAAATGGCGCGTCCATTCTTGGCGGATGCAAACTGGGTCAACAAAGCCAAAAACGGTCAGACAGATCGTATCAATACCTGTATCGCCTGTAACCAAGCGTGTCTCGATCATACGTTTGAAAACAAACGCTCGACTTGTTTGGTCAATCCACAAGCCTGTTATGAGACTGAGCTGGTCTACAAAAAAACCAAGAAACCGAAAAAAGTCGCCGTTATCGGTGGCGGGGTCGCTGGTATGTCAGCCGCTCATGTCGCCGCCTTACGTGGTCATGAAGTGACCTTGTTTGAAGCCAAAGATGTGTTGGGTGGACAGTTCAACTACGCCAAAGTCATCCCGGGCAAAGAAGAGTTCTTTGAAACCATTCGCTACTATATCAATGAACTTGAGCACTTAGGCGTCGAGATTAAACTCAATACTTTTGTAGATAAAGACATGCTGGAAAAAGCCAAGTTCCATCATGTTATCGTCGCCACTGGCGTTGTACCTAGAAGTCTCGCAGGTAAGCTTGAAGGGGCTGATCTGCCACAAGTGATCAGCTACGCTGAATTGCTCTCTGGCGAAAAAGCCGTGGGCAACACCGTGGCGGTCATCGGTGCGGGCGGTATTGGCTTTGATGTTAGTGAATATCTGACTGCCAATCACGGACAATCGCTGGATGAGATCGGCCCTGAAGGTCTAAAAGATCCAGATTATCGCCCTGAACCGCAGTCCATCAGCGAGTGGCGCGAGGAATGGGGTGTAACCAATGATACTGACTATCAAAGTGATGGCGGACTGGTCAGACCCAAAGCGATTAAGCCCATTCGCCAAGTGTATTTAATGCAGCGTAGCAAAGGCCGTCTGGGTAGTAGCCTCAACAAAACCTCGGGCTGGGTACATCGCGCGCATATCAAATCGCACGGCGTCATCCAAGTCGCTGGCGTGCAGTACGACAAAATCACCAACGAAGGTATTTGGGTCACCAACTCTCAAGGTCAAAGCCAGCTACTCCGTGTCGATAGCGTCGTCGTCTGTGCAGGTCAAGAGTCAGTCGCCAGTCTGATGCCAAACGTTGGCGATGCGCCAGACGCGCAATACCATCTCATCGGCGGTGCTAAGCTCGCCGCTGAGCTAGATGCCAAACGTGCGATTCGTGATGGTGCTGAAGTCGCGGCAGAAATCTAAAAGTTAGATAGCTTGAGTTAAATGTAAAAGCAGCAAGATAGATTATCTGGCTGCTTTTTTTGCTTTGGAAAATGTGGTTGTTAGTGCGTTATTTATTTAGTTTTATTTTTCAGTCTAGTATAGTCAAGTCTAAATAAAAACAATACAGGACAATAAATTCATTTGATTCAACGCTATTTTTCTTGCTTGCTGTGACTGCGTCTCCAGAGGCTGCGAAAAATAACGTTGAATCTTATTGTATCGATTTTATAGTAATCTAACTATATCGTAATTATTTTAATGAAAAAGGCTTTAAGTGTAGAGCGATGTTAGTGAGAGGCTATTGTACTAGATCATCGTCTTCAGCCAGTATTTGTGTTAACGGTTGTTTAAGATTCTGGTATACCTGAGGTAGCGCTTTGAACGGCTCAAGGGTAAAGCTAAAAGGCTGATCTGCGTTAAACACCCAATATTTTCCTATTAATTCACCCTCTGTCGTTTGCAGATTATCTTGGGGTACATGGTTGATAGAGAAATGATTTTTATCAGCGTTATACCAGATACCCATCGCACGCAAATCTTTCTCATCGTTATAACTTAGCGTTAGCTGTGGCTGAACTTGGTTATTAACCGTTACTAGCGTTATCGTTTTACTCGGGAAAGGCGCTAATGCTTTTGCCCAGCCAGTACCTTGCTGTGAGTGAGCCGATACGCTAGCCCACTGTCGTTTGACGTAGGTTGCATCTGTATCCGAGTGGACAATAGCAAATAAGTCTTGTTGAGTGATTTCTATTATTTGGCGTCGAGGGTATACCGTCACAGTCGTTTTATCGGCTGAAATAGTATTGTCTTCCATCCCCAAAAAAGAATTCAGTGCAAAGAAAATAATGGCGATTTGTTCCATGAGTCACTCCACCTTTTTTAACGGATTAACTTTAAATAGCTACCTCTAAAATGCTAAGTGAGATGCAAAGACATATAAGATCAAGATATCAGCAGACTACAAGCTCAAGCATTCATCTCACCAACCAACCACCCTTCAAAATCACTAACTTGCGTCGCTAGTTCAGGTTGCGCTTTTGCTAGCTCGGCAAGCGCATCTTGAATCTCATGCTTATTATATTTCACACCAGTCAATGTCTCTTTGAGCAAATCAATCAGCTCAATATTTAACGCATCAGAGAAGATAACAACCTCCGTAATCACAGCCTGCTTGACATCCATATGCACATCCATCATGCCCCAATCAAAGCGCGTCTCGATATGATGGCTAAACTCAGGCGTCTTGCCAAAGCGCCAATCCCAGTCAGCCATCTGCTGGTAGTAAGCGTTTAGAGCCGGCTGCTGGGAAAGGCTGGCTTCATCCAACTGCTCAACTGGCGCAGTCTCTCCGTAATACTCACAAAACGCCTCGATAATCGCATCAGACAAGGTCTCATGATTGATGGCATCATTGAACTCTACCAAGTTTGCCACGCGCGCACGTACCGATTTGATGCCTTTTGCTTTGAGCTTTAAGGGATGCGGATTGAGATAGTCGCCAAGCTTTTGCATATTGGCATTGACTAGCAGTGTCCCGTGATGAAAGCTGCGATCGGCGGCGTGTTTGAAGGCGCTGCCTGATATTTTTCTATCGCCGACTTGCATGTCATTACGACCAGATAAGGTGGCATCTATACCCAGTTTTTTTAGCGCATTGATGATAATGGTAAAGTTGGCCGTTTGGTCGTACGCGTGTTTTGGGGATAAAAAAGTAAAATTGGTATTGCCCAAGTCATGAAATACCGCACCGCCACCACTTTGACGCCGCGCCAAAAAGACATCGTCTGCTGCCATCTTATCCGTCTTGCATTCTACCCATGGGTTTTGTGAGCGACCAATGACCACGGTCTCAGAGTTGCGCCATAAGAAAAGCGTGTGTGAGTCGGGATTGAGCGTATTAAATATCCAATCCTCGGTGGCAAGATTGAACCACGGATTGGTCACCGCAGACTTTAAGATGCGTAGTTTCATGATAGATCCTTCTTTCAGATAGTTTTTATAGAGTGAGCGTTATAAATAGGCACTGACATTCTTACCGATGCGGCGTTAGAATTCAATGTCGTTGTAATAAGAAGAATAATTTAGAAAAGCCTAATATGTTTATAAAATTTTTTAAGAAAGTGATCTAAAGTGATCTGTAGCCAAGACCTAATTAATATAAAAGGTTAAGCTTACAGAAGTAATCTACTTTTAGCATAGAAGGGGTTTTATGATTTTATACAAATACATGTCATTATCAGGCGCGATGAAAGCTATTGAAACTTCATCCATTGGTTTTACTCATCTAGAGGATTTCAATGATCCTTTCGAATGTACTGCTTTGGGTTTTAAAGCACAATCAAATTCTTTCACAACATCCAAAATTGCTCAAAATGCTTGTAGAAATAGATTTTCTCGAGGATACGTTGTTCTATCTTTAACTAGACAACCACTAAATCCTTTGATGTGGGCTCATTATGGAGATTCTCATCAGGGAGTTGTTATTGGAATTGATGTTGAAGAAGCTAACTTGCATTCACTTTCTGATAATTTTATTCCGTATCAGCTTGGTGAGGTAATATATACAAAAACTAAACTGCACAATGACTTAGATCTAATAAGTGAAGATGAGTTAATGGATATTGGTCAAAATATTCTATTTGAAGGAAATATATTTAATCTTGCAAAAAGAGCTTTTTTATATAAATCATTAGACTGGGCTTACGAAGAAGAGGTGAGAGTAGTAAAAGAAGTTAAAAGCCTTAAAGCTAGTTATCACAGCGGGAAAGGAGTTTTTGGAGACTTCAATAAAATCACAATAGCAGGTCGACCGCTATACTGTTTTTCTATCCCTAAAAGCTCAATAAAAGAAGTATATTTAGGCAAAAATGTTTATAAAAATATATCGAGAGCAGCAACAGTCTCACAAGATGAGTACGCATTATTAATTCAGAGCTGGAAAAAACAAGGTATTGAAGTTTACCACTGTGAATGTGACTTAAATTCTTGGGATTTGAAGAAGAGAATTAGCAATTAACTAGGCAGTTACAGTGAATGATCAATAGTACAATTGAACCTACGTCAAAATGTCTCAATTCAAACTATTATATTCTTCTCTTCTCATATTATCCAAAAAAATACGAATGGCTTCTGTGTTTGATTGCCACTTACTATCTATTAATATTAAATGGCAATCTCGAGCATCGTAGCTATAAGTGAGTTTACAGAGATATAACCCAAGCCTAAAGAGCATTCAACTTTATTCAGCACAAATCTCCCACTGCGACTTGGTACTAAGATAACACTGCATCACCGCTTTGCCAGACTGCGCATAGGCATCACTGACGATACGCTGATTGCTTGGCAAACGATATCTGATAATGGCTGGCTCATCATTGACGGTGGTCGTCCATCCAGTGATCTCATTACGGTCATTGTAGTTTGCTTGATTAGATGTGGCCATTTTGCCAAGTCCTGGCAGGTTATAAGAGACCTGCCTAAAGCTATAACTCATCGCTGCACCTTCAGCGCCCTCATACTGACAGTTTAGCTTTTTGTGTAATTTGTCATCTATTTTTGTATCGCCAGATACGAGCCAATACCTCTTAGATAGTAAATAGATAGTAAAAAATTAGCAAACAAATATCAATTATTATATTTTTAAGGAAACCTCCTACTGATTAGATGGCATTGCTTATACTTTGATATTATTAAGATTGTCTATCGATGAGTCTTATTGTTAGAAAGCTTCGATATCAAGATAGGTTCTATTCTTATACATACTGATGAGGGTAATGACTCAAGAGTGACTTTGGAGTTTGCCAGTATATAAATAATAAAGCGCTGAAATAGGCTAAAGTAGAAAAATTGTAGGGTAGCAGCGTCTACTGGCTTTTCGCTCGATAAAGTATTTTACCCAGTTATCTAAGATATAGAAAAGCTAGACATCGTGAAATGGCTTTAAATAAGACAGGTTAATCCATAAGAATGTGCGATGACACCTATAAAAAGCAATATACAAGGTGGTTATAGATTTACCATCATAGTGCCTTATTAGCACATTAACCTCCACCACATATCAGACGGTTATGACCGACACGAGTTGGCAAATGCAGTCTACGTGCTTAATAGGATTATCCGATGACCAACCGTGATCTCATCATCTTTGTGACCCTCTCTTTTATGTGGTCACTCTCTTTTGTGTTTTATCGGGTTGGCGTGCCTGAATTTGGTTCGTTGGCATTTGCCAGTTTGCGGGTGATTTTTGCAGGATTGGTCATGCTCGTATTTGTACTGCTAAAAAAGAAAAACAGAGTTGGTATCAAACAGCACTGGAAAATGCTGTCGCTGGTTGGCTTATTCTCTGCCGCATTGCCATTTGTGTTGTTTTCTTTTTCTGCGCAGTCAGTGAATGCAGGCGTACTCGCCGTACTAAACGCTTCCGTACCGATGATGAGCGGCTTTATCGCTCGCGTCTTCTTTAAAGACAGACTGTCCAAAAAACAAGCGCTTGGATTGGTGATTGGGGTAGTTGGGGTGATTATATTGATGAGCGAAAGCTTATTTGGTGGTGGCGATCAGGGTAAAGGCTTGGTCGAGGGATTATTACCGATGGGCTACGCGCTATTCGCTTGTGTGGGTTATGCGCTTGGCGCAAACATCACCAAAAACTACTTATACGATGTCTCGCCAGTTGCGATCACGGCAGGTTCACTCATCATCGGTAGCCTTATCATGCTGCCGGTGACTTTTACAGAGTTCCCTTATGGCAAAGCGATCAGCATAAAGGCATGGGTATCTGTAATATGTATCGGTGTGTTTTCAACCGCCATTGCCCTTATTTTTATGAATCAGTTGATCAAAAATATTGGGCCAACGCGTGCCACGAGTATCACGTTAGTCATTCCAATTTTTGCGATTATTTTGGGCTATCTATTGCTTGGCGAGGCGCTAAATATACAAGCCATCATTGGTTCGATTGTGATATTAATCGGCACATATCTGTCATTAGAGCTATCAATTAAGAAAATGCTAAAGCCAAAAGACAAGGCCCAGATGAACAGTATTTAAGGCTTAGTAAACAGTCTTCGTAGTAAACAAATACGAAGATTTGTATAGGTGAATATTGTTGTATCTGTTTGTAAATATTGCTTGGAATAATGAAATCTATCCCCTATAAATGTAGGCGCTAAACGTAGATTTACTAATGATATTATAAGTTTTTCTAAACAGCATTCGATAATAATCAGTATGAATGATGGTTGCTATAACTAAAGATCATAAATAGCGACAATAACCAATAGGACAGATTATGGCACACGATATTTTATTTGAGCCTGTAAAAATGGGCACACAAACGCTAAAAAACCGCATTATGATGGCTCCACTGACACGTCTGCGTGCCGTTGAGCCAGGCGATGTCCCTATCACATGGGCAGCAGAGTACTACTCGCAGCGTGCAGGGGCGGGCCTTGTCATCACTGAAGCGACGCAAGTATCGTTTCAAGCAAAAGGCTATGCAGGCGCACCAGGGCTACATACTCAAGATCAAGTCACTGCATGGAAAGCCATCGTTGACAATGTCCATGCCAAAGGTGGCAAGATTGTCGTCCAGCTATGGCACACAGGACTTGTCTCACATGAAAGCGTACAACCTGAGCGCCGTGCGCCAATTTCAGCCTCAGATGTCGATGTAGGTATCCGTACCTCATTGCGTGATAGTGACAACCAAGCCATTCGCGCGGATGCCACGCCGCCGCGCCCAGCCAGTCTTGATGAGATTCAGCAAGTGGTTACTGACTTTGCACATGCAACCAAGTGCGCGCAGGAAGCGGGGTTTGATGGTATTGAGATTCATGGCGCGCATGGTTATTTGCTGCATCAGTTTTGGGCCAAGCATACCAATCAGCGTGACGATGAGTACGGTGGCAGCCGCGAAAACCGCGCGCGTCTAACCTTGGACGTGATTGATGCTTGCGCAGAGGCATGGGATGCTGATCACGTGGGTATTCGTATTTCACCACTTGGCACGTTCAACAATGTTGAGGGAGGCTACGAAGAAGACGATAACATTTGGCTGATTGAGCAAATCAACAAGCGTGGTCTAATGTATTTGCATCTGTCAGAGCCAGACTGGGCAGGGGGTACGCCGTATAGCGATGAGTTCCGTCAGCGTGTCCGTGATGCGTTCGATCAGACCATCATCGCGGCGGGAGGCTATGATGCGGACAAAGCAGAAAAAAATATCAAGGCAGGTTATATCGACGCAGTAGCATTCGGTCGTGATTATCTTGCCAATCCTGATCTCGCTGAACGTATTCAAGAGGGTGCACCGCTCAACGAGCAGCATCCAGAGAGCTTCTATGGTGGCAGCACGGTTGGCTACACTGATTATCCGTTTATGGATCAGGCGCAATAGTTTATTTGTCGGTTCTGCTGACTAAATAGCTAAATTATGCTTCATAAAAGCCCTCTGACTATCGGTAGTCAGAGGGCTTTTTTGTGCTTCTATTTTCATTATGTACCAAAATTGCCTGTTTGATAATCACGGAACGTTTGTCGTAGCTCATCTTGGGTATTCATTACAAAGGGGCCGTGACCTGCGATAGGCTCACCGATAGGTTCACCACTTAACAACAGTAGTTTGGCAGGAGTGTGTTCATCGTTATCGGTAGAATAGGTGAGCTCAATAGTATCGGTAGCAGCATCAGATAAAGGTACAGGTTGAGAATCTACAGATGGTTCAATCGGCGCTGCAAACTGAATCAGATTGCCTGCACTGATAGATGTGCCATTGACCAGTACTCGGCCTTCTTGTACGAGAAGCAGGGTATTGTGCGTGCTAGGTACTTCGAGTATCGTTGTGCCTGCGGTATGCAGCGCGATATCCCATAGGTTAATGGGCGTAAAGGTTACCGCATTACCTGTGACGCCATGCCAGTCACCTGCAATGATGGCAACTTGACCGATGACCGTTTGTTTGTCAGCGCTTTGAGCAACAGCATCTTTAGTAAGATTATCTTGAGAGTCGGCATCGCGACTGTCCACCAATTCTATGATAGGCATCTCAGCACGTTTGATAAATTGATATTTAGGATCAGTCAGCTTGTGCGCGCTTGGCAGATTGACCCACATTTGCACCATACTAAACACACCACCGCGCTGCCCAAACGCCTCAGAATGGAACTCTTCGTGTAGAATGCCGCGACCAGCGGTCATCCATTGCACATCGCCTTCCAAAATCTCCCCACGCCCACCGATTGAGTCAGCATGACTGATCTCACCTGAGTACGCGAGGGTGACGGTCTCAAAACCTTTATGAGGGTGTTTGCCAATGCCATGTGGCTGCGTCTGATAATCAGGATTTGGTGCAAACGTCGTCGGCTCGCCATAATCAAATAGTAAAAATGGATCGGTATGACTGTAATTGAAGTCTGGTTGGTCATCGACATAATTGATCAAGGGGCTGTAGTAGATAAGCACTATGCTAGACTACTTTTATGAAGATAACCCATTGTAAACTAAGTAAAAAAATACAGCGAAGGCTGTTAGAGTTTTTTACGGCTGAAGTGACTGCTAGAACAGCCGCAGATTTGCTTAATATCCAGCCTAACAGTGCTGCACTTTTTTATCATAAAATAAGACTTGTGATAGATTACCATCTCTCATTAGAAGCTGATGAGCTTTTTGATGGTGAAGTCGAATTAGATGAAAGTTACTTTGGCGGTGTACGCAAAGGTAAAAGAGGTCGCGGGGCTGCTGGTAAAACCGCTGTATTTGGTATTCTAAAACGAAACGGTAAGGTTTATACCATTGTCGTAGCAGACACCAAACAGACTACTCTAATGCCTGTTATTAAGCGTAAAATCAAGCCTGACAGCTTTGTTTATACGGATAGCTATCGAAGTTACAATGCATTAGATGTGAGTGAGTTTAAACATTTCAGAGTCAATCATTCTAAAGAGTTTACTTGCGGTAAAAACAATCACATCAATGGCATTGAGAACTTTTGGAACCAGTCTAAACGAACTCTAAGAAAGTATAATGGGATCGATAAGAAGAACTTCCATTTATTTTTAAAAGAATGTGAGTTTAGATTTAACTATGGTTCACCATCTAATCAGCTAAAATTCCTGAGAAAATGGTGTGATATTTAATCCTTATCTACTACAGCCCCTTGATCAATGTTTTCACAAAAAATCCGTCACCGACCCAATGCGGTGCTTTATCACCATGAATCTGTTTGATTGGGCGCATCGAGTACCTCGCAATTCTATCTAGCATAAATAACAGTAAGTGAATATTATACTATAATTCTATAGTGTAATGAACTTATGTCGTGTTTATTTTATGCTATCAAATGCGACTGCTTCTTAAACCACCTCGCCACTCACAAAGCCACTGGCCCAAGCCCATTGGAAGTTATAACCACCAAGCCAGCCTGTTACATCGAGCACTTCGCCGATGAAGTACAAGCCCTCTTGCAAATTGCTTTGCATGGTCTTTGAGGATACTTCGTCAGTTTTTATGCCGCCGCGTGTGACCTCAGCCGTACGGTAGCCTTCAGTACCAGAGGGCTTGAGCTGCCAGCCATTGAGAGTAGCGCCAAGCTCACTCAGTCGCTCATCTTTGATATTGGCAAGCTCAGTATCTTTGATATCGTCCCAAAGCTGGGTTTGTAGTGCTGCCAATAGTTTTTTGGGTAGTGCGTTGTCTGTGTTTTCTGCCAATACAGTACGGATCAGTTGGCGTGGGTGTGACTTTTTGCGGGTGAGTAAAATATCGGTGACATCTACATCGGGCAGTAGGTTAATGCTGATCGTCTCACCACTGTGCCAATAGTTCGATAGCTGGAGCATGGCAGGGCCAGAAAGCCCGCGATGGGTAAACAGTACAGGCAGTTTAAAAGAGATACGCTCATTGCTGGCAATGACTGGTAGGCTGATGCCTGCTAAGCTACGAATCAGCTTGCCTGTTTTGTCCGTGAAGGTAAATGGTACGAGACTGGCATCGGTTGCTATCAGTGTATGCCCAAACTGCTGCGCTAGCTCGTAGCCAATGCCGCTTGCGCCCATCGTTGGAATAGACAAACCACCAGTGGCTACCACTAACGACTCACAACGATAGCGCGTCTGTGACGATTGACTCTCGCTTGCGACGTCTTTTTTGCCAAGCTTTTTGCTGGTTATTAGCTCAAACCGTTTTGCTTTATCATGGTCAGTCGTCTGTACATGATTGATTTGGGTATTGAGCTTGATTTGCACACTGACAGCCGTACATTCATCAAGGAGCATAGTGAGGATATCTTGGGCAGAATCATCACAAAATAGCTGTCCGTGTTCACGCTCATGGTAGGGAATCTGATGCGCCTCTACCATGCCGATAAACTCCCAGCTTGGATAGCGACTCAGTGCCGACTTACAAAAGTGAGGATTGGCACCGATAAAATGCTCAGGCTCCACAAAGTAATTGGTAAAGTTGCAGCGGCCACCACCTGACATCAAAATCTTTTTGCCTGCTTTATTGGCGTGATCTATGACCAAAACGCGACGACCACGGCGACCTGCGGTGAGCGCACAATATAATCCTGAAGCGCCAGCGCCGACGATGATGACGTCATAGTGAGTAGAGGGTTGTGCATTGTGGTGATTAGTCATTGCGGTCTCGTAAAACAATCATTTAAAAAAAGGTGATAACAAAACCAATTGTATGTGTTAATAATACAGATCGGCGGTGTTGTCTAAAGCAGTATCGGTAGGGCAGCTATTGTCCATATTTCATTTGAGGTTACAAGGATTAAATGTGATATCCGATGAGCTGTGACATGGCATCTGCATATCAAGCGCACTCTTGATTGTGATGTTGCAATAATCCTTACTAATAATTCTTCAATAACCGCTGCTATCAATCACCAAGTATACAGATGTACAGCGAAATTGTTATGATTGACTGATGATGTCTTGCAACCGACACGCTTATTTGTCAAACTATCGCTGAGTGTCACGCATTATGGAAGATGACTCTTATTGCCTGCATGGGTAGTCGTTATAGACGACTTTCTATGTAAGTCATGATAATTAAAAGGACCAATACTATGACCCAGAAATCATTTCCAATCTCAGCCGAGTTTATGGCTGCTGCCAATACCACCCCTGAAAAGTATCTCGAAGACTACAATCAATCTATCGAATCAACCGAAGCAAATGATGCGTTTTGGGCGAAGCGTGCTGAGCTGATCGACTGGATAAAAAAACCGACCAAAGTCAGCAATGTCAATTATGACTTAGACGATTTCAGTATTAAATGGTTTGAAGATGGTGAGCTGAATATCTCCGTCAACTGTCTTGATCGTCACCTCGAAAAAGATCCATACAAGCCAGCTATTATTTGGGAAGGGGATCACCCTTCACTACACAAGATTATTTCTTTTAAAGAATTACATGAAGCAGTCTGTCGTCTAGGCAACTCGCTACGCAAGCTTGGCGTTGGCAAAGGGGATCGGGTCACGTTGTATATGCCGATGATACCAGAAGCCATGGTCTCGATGCTGGCATGTGCGCGTATTGGTGCGGTGCATTCTGTGGTATTTGGTGGGTTTTCTGCTGAGAGTCTGGGCAATCGTTTGATAGACAGCCGCTCAAAAGTTGTGATTACGGCTGATGAAGGTTTACGTGGCGGCAAGCACACACCGCTCAAGGCCAATGTCGATCATGCTCTTGAGATGGATGGCACAGACAGTGTCGAAAAAGTCATCGTCGTCCACCGCACAGGCAACTCTATACCGATGAGCGGTCGCCGCGATGTTTGGTATCACAATCTCGTTGATGGACAATCAGAGATCTGTGAGCCTGAAGTGATGAATGCCGAAGATCCATTATTCTTACTGTATACCTCTGGCTCAACGGGTAAGCCAAAAGGCGTTGTGCATACCACAGGGGGTTATATCACTTATGCCTTGTCTACCTTCCGTGATGTCTTTGATGTCAAAGAAGATGACGTTTATTGGTGTACCGCAGATGTGGGCTGGATCACAGGTCATACCTACTCAACATATGCACCGCTCGCCAATGGCACCACGACAGTCATTTTTGAAGGGGTGCCAGAGTATCCAACATGGGCACGTATCGGACACATCATCGACAAGCACGACGTGACCATTTTATACACCGCCCCAACGGCGATTCGAGCGATGATGAAAGAGGGTGATGCCTTTGTACGTGAGTCGGATCGCTCAAGCCTGCGTTTGCTGGGTTCAGTCGGTGAGCCAATCAACCCAGAAGCGTGGGATTGGTACTATCATGTCGTTGGTGACAGCAAGTGTCCCATTGTCGATACGTGGTGGCAGACCGAGACAGGCGGTATTTTGATGGCACCGATTCCGGGAGCGGTCGATCTTAAGCCAGGTGCCGCGATGACGCCGCTGTATGGTATTAAACCTGAAGTCGTCAATGCTGAAGGCGCAATCATGGAAGGCGCTGCCGAAGGTAATTTGGTCATCAGTACTGGTTGGCCTGGGCAAATGCGTACGATCTACAATGACCATCCGCGCTTTTTGAAAACCTATTTTAGCGATTATCCCGGCTATTACTTCACAGGTGATGGTGCGCAGCGTGATGAAGACGGACATTATTGGATCACAGGCCGCGTGGATGACGTGCTAAACGTCTCAGGGCATCGCTTGGGTACGGCAGAGATTGAGAGTGCATTGGTTGCTCATCCGGCTACTGCCGAGGCCGCGATTGTTGGTATGCCGCATGAGATTCGCGGGACAGGTATCTGTGCCTTTATCATTCTAAAGTCTGGCGAAGAAAAAACAGACGATCTAAAAGCGGAGCTAAAACGTCATGTGCGTGCCGAGATTGGGCCGATTGCGACCTTAGATGCTATTTATATGGTGGATGCGCTGCCAAAGACTCGCTCAGGAAAGATTATGCGTCGCATCCTGCGTAAGCTGGCAGAAGGTCAGTATGTCGGATTGGGCGACTTATCTACACTGGCGGACAGCTCAGTGATCAATGATTTGGTAGAAGAAGTCAAAGCGAGCCGCGGAGAGTAGTTGCGTTAGCCCGTCTATCGGGCACGCGAACGGTGCTATTTCAACTTTGATATCCGTTCAGCAACGTCAAATAAAAGCCATGTTATCGTGAATAGCATGGCTTTTTTACGCAGACGATATTGATATTGCGGCGTTTTGACGATTCAATATCAATGGTCAACGAACATTGCTACCTACTAGTTGCCCGCCATATAAGAGATCGTTTTGCCATAATACTCGATAAGGTTTCCTGTCATTATGACTGATCATACTTTGCTTTCAACGGATAAATCTTCACCAAAAATCGCGATCATCGGTGGTGGTCTGACAGGGCTACTGACTGCCACATTGCTAGAGCGTATCTTGGACACTGACAATGTGTGCTCAAATGCACCGCACATCACGATATTTGAAAAGTCACGCAGTGTGGGCCGTCTAGCAACGCGCTATCGCACTGACAGTGAGACGGGCCGCAACTGGCAATGGGCGTTTGGGGCACAGTTCTTTACGGCAAAAACCGCTGAGTTCCAGCAATTTATTGCCCCTTGGCTAAAGACAGGGCTGCTACAGCCATGGTGTGCCCGAGTGGTTGAGCTGACACCCGCAAATGATAATGGTCAATCGCCTGATATCCAAAGTAAAGAGCAGTGGGATACCGTGCACGCGCGCTATATCAGCACGCCAAAAATGACCAGTTGGGGACGTGAATTGGCCGCTGGGCTCAAGCACACAAACATAGTGTTTAAGACGCGTGTGGCTCCGCTTGGTAGGCATACCACTCACTCAGATGATAAAAAAACTGAGCTATTTGATGAGACAGGGGAGAGCCTCGGTTGGTTTGACTGGGTCATTTGTACTGCACCAAACGGTCAGGCAGTAGAGCTGATGGCAGACAGTGGATTTAGTCAGCAAGTTAACATCACCCAGCCGCAGATGCAGGCCTGCTATACGTTGATGCTCGGTTGGGACAATGCCCAAGAATTACCTGAAACATTGAACTCTCAAACAGCACCGCAATGGGATGTTGCTTATTTAAATAGTGAGGTACTCGATAGAATATTTATTGAGCATCATAAACCCGTTCGTGATGAGCTATTACCAAGCATCACCATTCATGCGCGTAATGACTGGTCACAAGTCCACGTCGATGATGATTTGGAGACAGTCAAAGCCACGTTATTAATGGCAGCGCAGCAAGCCTTAAACTGGGACAAAGATAGTGCTCCAAGCCAAACAGATTGTCATCGCTGGCGCTATGCGGCTACTATAATAGATACAGATACTAAAGAGCTAGGTATCTTAGTCGATGAAACCAGACAGTGGATTGTCAGTGGTGACTGGTGCGCACGCGGCAATATCGAAAGCTGCTATCAGGTAGCTCGGCAGACAGTAGAGGCAGTCTGTAGGGCACGATCTATATGAGTTGATTGCTGGCTGGCTGAATCTATCGGCTGCCAGTCCCTAGAAAGGTTTTTACGTATTTATAGCGATAGGTATCGAGATTTGAGCCTGTTATAAATAGCGAGGCAAAAAAAAGCCCACAGAGGGGGTGTTTTTGGTGTTATCACACGTTATCTAAAGTTAGTATTAGCCTATATATTACGTGCATTACGTGCTAATATCTATTATCTAGTGTTATCACAACTGACCACCAATTAGTTACATAAATGGTGGTCAAATTGGTGGTCAGATTTATCACTGTAAATAGGTAACAAGGGCGTGGTCATGGCAGCATTAACAACTGATACCCAAATCAAGCGAGCGATCAAAGACGCACAGGGACAAAAGCGCGTTTATCACACCATTGGTGGCTATGCTGGCTTACGTTTGCGCTTACGTGGTGGCTGTATAGAGTTTCAGCACCGCTACACGCACCCTATCACTGGTAAGCGTAAAGAGATGACGCTAGGACAATACCCAGCTTTGACGCTTGAGCAGGCAAGACAGACACACGCCGATAATATGCGAATGCTTGCCCAAATGATTGACCCTATCACCCAGCGTGATAATGAACGTGCAAGACAAGCTACTGCTATAACCAACACCTTTCAAGCGGTGGCTGATGATTGGCTTTATGAGCTGACAAGCAACCCTGACCACCAGCCAGCGACCAGCACCCTAAGGAATATCAATAATTACCTTAAGCCATTAGTAACTGCTTTCGGTCAATTACCAGTTGGTGAGATCACAAGTCAGCAAGTGCTTGGCCTATGCCGTGACATACAAAAGGAATACGTCCATAAAGGCAACCGTGTGAAGCATATGGCGCAGCGTATCTTTGCCCATGCTGTGCTAAAAGGCTTCATTGAGTACAACCCAGTAACCCAGCTATCAGGTGCTAAGGCATTGAAAGCGACACGCACCAAGCACCATGCGTCACTGACAGACCCCAAAGACTTTGCCGTCTTATTAAGAGATATTGACGGGTTGAGTGACCAGCAGGTCTATAACAAACCGATATTAAAACTATTAACGCTTACCTTTGCCCGTGTAGGTGATATATGCGCGATGCGATGGGCAGACATTGACCTAAACGCTAAGCAATGGGTTTTTACCCCTCAAAAGGGGCAGAGGCGCGATGACATGGTAGAAAGCCTAGTCATACCACTAGCACCGCAAGCAATAGCCGTCATAGAGCAAATGCAGACGCTAACGGGTGGTCATGATTATGTATTCCACAATGCCAACCGTAAGAAAGCACCGCATCATGATCCGCAAGCCATTAATAAAGTATTGAATGATCCATCTATGAATAGCACTGGCATTGGTAGCAATTACGAGGGCAGAGGCTATAAAGAAGTACATACGCCCCACGGCTTCCGTGCCAGCGCAAAAACCATGCTGATGGAGCGACTAGGCTATGACGAGCTGCTAACAGAGATACAGCTAGGACACCAAATGCTTAACAAGTACGGCAAGGCTTATAACCGTATGCAAGCCGTACCTGAACGAACACGTATGATGAATGAATGGGCAAACTACTTAGATGATATTAAGGCTGGCAAGTTTGATAACGTCATACACGCCAGCTTCAAACAACAATCACAAAAGCTAGGCTAAGGCTTAGCACCAACTATGCAAGGCTAGGGCTGATCCCCCGAACGACAGCTATTTACACACCCTTATGCTGTCACTGCCTTGCACCTATTTAATTTAAGGGTGTAGGGGTGTGATATGAGCGTATTAGATGATGAAGTGTTTCAAGGGAAAAAATATATTCTCGCAGTTGATTTTATAAATCTAGTTGCCAGCACTACAAAAGATTATATAGATGATATAGCTTCCTACCTTGTCTTAAATAATTTTGATAAAGAAGTATCGTCTTATTTAATGGATAAATATTCGCGTGTCACTCGAGTTGAACATAGCCAATCTCATGATTATGATGTTAATACTAGAAATTTTTTAGAGAATTGCCACTCAAAGGTAATTCTTAGTAAGAGTATTTCACTCCGCTTAATAAATGATTTAAAAGGGGACTTCTATTACTCCTATGAAGAGTTAGAGTCCATAGGGTGTATCAAAAAACTAAAGCTAGAACTGACTGCTGAAGCAGCTAGAGTAGTTAGGGACAAGGTAAGACAATATGATGAGAATGAGATACATTTTATTTATCGAAAGCCTATAGATAAACCTGAAGAGCCTAATGCATGCCAGTTAAATTACTTCAAGTTAGAAAGGTTTGATATTAAAACCGCGGCTTGCTTACTTGCTGGTATAGAAGTACGTCTGATAGATGAAAATGAAGGCGAAAGTTTATTCGCGGAAGTATTCGCTGATTATATTAGCTATAAACTGATGTTTGAGCTGGCTATAGATAACAACGAGGTCATTTTCGATGATGATCTTATTAAATCTGAAGATTTACAGAAATATCTCTTCAGGATTGGTTATGTTCTCAAGGGTTTCAATGACTGGTTGAGAATTGAGCCAGCAAAACCTTTGGTAGATGTTCAATTACCTGTTATAGATTCTAGCTTGTCAAAAACACCAAAAGTGAACCATGATGAGTGTACAGAAAAATATGAAGTGCTTAAGAAGAAGTATGAAAGCTTAGAAAAGGAGTTTGATGAAATCCAGAAGCAACTTACAAATGCTACGGTTGAGCTGGATGACAATACTGCCGCAAGTTATCAGACAACTATAGGTATATTGTTGGAAATAATGAAAGCGCCAAAAGGAACAGAAGACAAACCAGCATTTCCTAGCGAAGCTGCCATCATTGGGTTAGCTACTGAAGAAGCAATATTCCGTCAAGGTAAAACATCTTTAGAAAATCGCTTTAGGGTAGCAAAAGAGGCGCTGGCCAATGAAAGAAAAAAACCGCATAACCTCAAGAGAAGTTCGAATTCACGTTAGTGTGTCATGATTCTAGTTGCTGTGCATACTGGAGCGACTCATCAGTTATTAAGATGTGAAGCAATGAGCAAACTAATTTTACATCCGTATTTTTTTTGGATTTTGTATGATTGATCTAAGCATAGAAGTGCAGGAATTGCTGACAGCATGGGGTAACTGGGTGTTGGCAGAAGGCAACGGTTTAGGGTATTCAAGTCCGATGGCTAGTCTAATGCGTGGACATGTTGTAGAGAAAAGCAAAATACGTTCCGCTATGTTTCTCACTGATGACGAAGCACTAAAAGTAGAAAGACTAGTAACCATTCTATGCGAATGTAAACCCTTAGAAGGCAAGATTTTAAAGCTAAAATATATTGACCGTATGAGCACCAATGGCATAGCAGAGTATTACCTAACGCCGCTCAAGTATGGTAAGGATAGCGTTAACAAAGTAAGCTCGCATACCGCTGTACAGCATATAGCACGTGCTGAAGGATTTATCGCAGGTTTGATAGTTGGCCAAACACGGTTAAACCACTGACACTACACTGCCAATAATAAAGCGGCCATACTTTAATAAGTGTGGCTTTTTTAATGCTAAGTAAATAACTAGGCATAAACTTGCATCCCAATTAGGGCATAGCTTCACCCTAGTTAGGATGCCCATAATACAGGCTTGAGCCATACTGATAACCTCAATCAACGTTAGTTTCAATCTGAAAACTTGAGCTAACAACATTAAGAGAGGTAGAACGATGGCAGCCGTATCTAAGGCAGCAGTTAAAAGAATTATTGGTATGACCCCTGCCGTCAAATCCGTACACATAAACTTGGGAGATTTTAATTACGCAGCCTGACGATAATAATCAAACCACACCTGTCTTGGCGATTGATAGCCCAAACCCTTTTGAATCCTCGTCTGATTAGGCTTAGATGTGTATAGCTCATGGTTGCAATCTCACTTTGGTCGGTGGATAAAAACTTTGATGCTAGCGCATCTAGGTCTTTTTTTCACCTTGCATTTGGTATTGCACTTCATGTGTTAATCTAAGACCTAATAAAACTTAACATTCATTTCATTACTGGCAGAACCTACCACCCCATGATTACTACAAGGTTAGAACCGTATAAAACCGTACATTCAAAACCGATTAATGCAGGCACCGACTTGTTAAAACTTGTTATTCAAAACCTGATAAAACCTTACATTGAAAACCAAATCACACGCCACCTAATGTTGACAAATGCTAACATTTTGCATGGCATTCCCTCATCATTGCCAATGTCACAAAGCTATGCAGTATAAGGGCTTAGCTAATTAATGGAACAGTACGCGCGCGCACGCGATGCAGACACCAATTACAGGGTTTTCATACACTATAAAAAAGGAGTTTTCGGAGTCCATAAAAGGGGTAGTTTTTCGGACTGCTTTAAAAGAGAATAACAGCACGTTTTAGGGCTTTCATACACCATAAAAGGGGGTTTTTGGACATCTTAGAGGGTAGTTTTTGGAGTCCATAAAAAGAGCCGTTAAAATAATACTTGGAGTCCATAAAAGGGGTGGTTTTTCGGACTACTTTAAAAGGACTGGGGTAATTCTTTGAGTCCATAAAAGGGAATTTTCGGACATCTTAAGCAGCGGCTAAAAATGAATTGTTGGACACGTTAAGGGGTAGTTTATGGAACAGTACGCGCACGGGGCATATTTTGCCCATGCTGGATAGTTTTGCGACAAGTATCGCGAGGCAGAATAAGGGACTTTTCGGACAGGTAAACGCCTTTTTATATCTTTCAAAAACCTATTGAGCAGATACCGCCAAAACTGGGGAATGGAAGCAAAAAGCAAGGAAGCAAGGAGAATAGGAAGCAAAACAGCGCATTTTCTATTATTCCTATTTACTGCCAAGTCAATACAGCAAATGGATAGCGATAGAAGCAAACGTTTTTAAGGAAGCAGGAACTGGAATAACCGCCAATGGTGTGAATTAGCAGATGCACAGAAACGCACGAAATACGCACACATTTAAGTATCATTACCGAGCGTGTGCAGGGATTAGCAATTCAACCCCATGCAAACAAAAAGCAACCCCCTAAACTTTTAATTTTGCGGTCGTAAAAATATGCAGATGTCAGCGGTCACCGCTTGCCAAGTCCTGAACAATTACACCGTCCTACCGTGTTGAGAAATGTTGAAACTCAAAACACAGTCAAGTAAATGGCAGTCATGACTATATTAATATTGGTGGTCAAAACATTAAAATTTTGAGCAAATGGTGGTCAAATTGGTGGTCAATTTACTAATTAAAAATAATAAATATATATAAATCAATGGTTTACCAGCCAAAAAAAAGCCCACAGAGGAGGTGCTGTGGGCTGAGGAAAACGGGCTGTGCAGATTGATCACAAGTTCCGTGGTCGTGATTTATTATAGTTATCGGCTTTCTATACACTCATTTATTAGGGCAATAATAACCAATACAATAGGTACATATATTTGCTTACATATTTAAGTGTACAAGTGTTTTGTGACAGTTGCTATCATAACCCGACTGACTCCTATTTGGCTGTTTTGGTTACAGTATATTACTTTGTAAAAATACTCGGCTGCACGATCACAGCATAGACTCTGTCATTGGGAAGTAAGAAGAAAGACGCAGATAAGTAAATAGCCTGTGACCAACTATCGAGCCCTATACATAATAGGACGTTACATTAAGTAGCAGATTGTTTTTAAGAATTTTATGATGCTTTTAATAAAAGATACAAATGATTTCAATGGGTTATATCATTATGAAACGAATGACTCGATGTTGATAGTTTGAATCATTTAATCATTAAAGAGATGGCATGACGGCATGACGGAAAAATGCTAAGCTATCTGCCATTATTATGTCGATATTACACTGGGTTTGCCATGACTGAGAGCACGCATTTGCATACGCAGGAGCCGTCAAGTTCGCAAAATACTAAAAGTATTTTTAACTTGCCCAACAATCTTACGATTGCTCGTATCTTGATGATTCCGTTGTTTGTTGCGATTGCGTACTGGCCACCTGCTATGGGCATCGGTATGCCTGCAATCTCAGACAACGTCATTGCGCGAGTGGGGATGAGTGAGTTTAGCGATAGCCTATTGCGCCATTTATTATTAACCAGCGTCTTTATTATTGCAGCAATTACCGATTGGCTAGATGGTTACTTTGCTCGTAAGCTGAATGTCATGTCAGCGTTTGGGCGCTTTTTGGACCCAGTTGCTGACAAGCTGATGGTGGCAGCGGCCTTGATCGTTTTGGTGCAATGGCATCCCAATATTATTATGGCAATCGCTGCGATCGTCATCATCTCACGTGAGATCGCTGTATCCGCATTGCGCGAGTGGATGGCAGAGCTTGGCAACCGAACCAGTGTCGCTGTGTCCTATGTGGGCAAATTAAAAACGACCTTTCAGATGATAGCGATTACAGTACTGTTATTAAACTGGGAGTCGCTTGAGACGGTCGGTTATGCGCTGATGGTCGCCGCTGTTATATTGACGCTTTGGTCAATGATGATTTATCTCAAAGCTGCGTGGCCTTATTTGAAGCAAAGCGGCTAATAGTAAGACAAACAATCGTAACCTGCATAAAAAACGCCAGTCGCTTAATGCAACTGGCGTTTTTTATTTGTCTATTCTTACTGTTTTAACGACTGAAGCATTACAGCTCTATCGAAAAATTCTCACCTAAGCTTTTTTCAATGGCAGTGTCAGTGACTGCCGCCGCCGCCATTCTGACAGCACTAGTGATGGCATTACCATTTGCCCAGTACTCAGCACCATGAGGGACGACTTTGATCAGCTGTACTTTTGGGTCTTCTTTACCTTTTTCAAAGTAAGCGTTATAAGTCATTGACCAAAGCTCATCTAACTTGTCTTTATCATCTACCAGCTCCGCTTTACCAGTGATAGACAGATATTGTTTGTTGTCTTGGCTGACATAGGCCAAATTGACTTGTGGATCGTTTTTGATGTTATCGATGGTCTCACAAGGGCTGTGACCGATAAACCAAATTTCTTTGGCACCAATACTGGTCTCGGTGGTATTCATGGGGCATGAGTAAAGATGGTTCTCACTGGTGCGCGTGGTCATCATCGTATATTTGATGTCTTTTACCATTTCTTGGATGGTGTCCATTTGTTGTTGCTTGCTCATCGTAGTTATCCTTTACTATTTAAAATTTGGAGTAAAAATTATTATTCGGTAAGAGTAATCTAGAGTACTGATAGGGTGGTCAATGACGCCTATTAACAGTTATCAATATAGCGATATCACCTAATAGAACGATACAGCTGGTCTGTAATACCCTGTGAAAGTTTGTAATTATCTGCGTGATTTTATTCAGTAGATGATTTATCAATCAAAAAATACTGTCTAAAAATAACCTTACCAAAAATAAAGCAATAAAAAACGCCAATAAACCGAGGCATATTGACGTTTTGGTTTGTAATGTATGGCTTAAAGATTACAACGTGACTTCAAATTGCTCGCCGATATCTTCGGCGGTTTTGCCATCTTGTAGGGCTGCTGCTGCCATTTTGAACATATTAATAGTAGAGCTGCCACCTAACCAGCACTCGACGCCATGTGGGACGACCTTGATTAACTGTACGTTTGGATCTTCTTTACCATGTTCAAAAAACGCATTGTAGACTGGTGACCACAGTTCTTCTAATTTGTTTTTATCCGTTGGTAACTCAGCATTGGCGCTGACAGAGACATAGTCTTTTTCATCTTTAGAAGCATAAGACAAGCCAATTTTTTGGTTGTTCTGAATGTCTTTGACCACATCTGAGGTTTTATCACCGATGAACCAGATCTCTTTACCACCGATACTCGCTTCGCTGGTTGTCATTGGCCACGCATGTACGTCACCTTTACTATTGACGGTGCTTAACATTGCAAATTTTACATCTTTAATAACGTCTTGGATTTTGTCGATTTGTTCTTGTTTGTTCATAGAGGATTCCCTTTTCTTTATAGTGATTAGATGATTCATTGTTTGTAGTAATCATTTTTATTCAAGGTAGATGTAATTCATCTTTTAAAAACACCCCCTTAACAACTGGAACTAGAATACCGAGTAGCAGCCCTACATTTATATAGGTGCCCAGTAATGCGATGTGAGTGTTTGTAAGGAGTATGAGGGTTAGGTAAAAATTGCGACGCCGAGTGTCGTCACTGTATTTGAATGCTATCTAAACATTCATGGGCTAAACACTCATGGGCGGATTATTGAATTGATTGTGTTATTGAGCATGTAGTTAGCGGCGACACCGTATCAGTTATCAGCAATTTATCTTGGTTTAGACCTGCTTATTATAGGTCTTCTTGTTATAATACCCAGACCATTTACTTAGCATGGCAGAGATGCCTTGATCTTACGGATTATGCCTTTATGATGACCATCGCCGGACAGCCGTTTTTGACCGATTTTCAGACCCAGCAATTGATCAATCAGTTTGCCCAAAAAACCGATCTAAACGTGACCCAAATCAGTACTCAGCAGGTTTTTGTACTCTCAAGAGAGCTCTTAGGTGAAGAGCAAAAAAAGGCTTTGGATCTTTTAGGGGTAAAAGAGCAAACCTCGCTAGAAGCTGCGACAGAGCGTCAAATCCAAGTCATCGTCAGTCCGCGTTTTGGCACGATATCGCCATGGGCGAGTAAAGCCACCGATATTTTTAATAACTGCGAGCTGAAGATCAATCGTATTGAGCGGGTGATTGTTTATACGCTGACGCTAGAAGGTGCTACCGAAGACAAGCTGCCAACGGCGGCTGAGCGTTTACTCTATGACCGTATGACCCAAAGCTTGGTTTATGATTTAAACGACGTGAATAAACTGTTTGACGATGAACCGCCAGCATCACTGAATCATATCGATGTCATCGGACAAGGTCAGTCAGCGCTAGAGTCGGCCAATACCGAGTTCGGTTTTGCGTTATCCAGCGAAGATATCGACTATCTGATGAATGCGTATGTCAATGAATTAGGTCGCAATCCAACGGACGTTGAGCTGATGATGTTTGCACAGGCGAACTCAGAGCATTGCCGTCATAAGATCTTTAATGCCCAGTGGACCGTTGATGGTGAGGTGCAGCCAAAATCACTATTCCAAATGATCAAAAACACCTATCAGTCGAACCCACAAGGCATCTTATCAGCCTATAAAGATAACGCCGCTGTGATGGCTGGGTCTGATGGCATGCGTTTTTATCCTATCCCAACGGACGCGATGGATGCCAATTCAATCCATCCTTATGGATTCCATCAAGAAGACATCGATATCTTGATGAAAGTTGAGACGCACAATCACCCAACGGCAATTGCTCCGTATTCAGGTGCGGCAACGGGTTCTGGCGGTGAGATTCGTGATGAAGGTGCGACAGGTCGTGGCGGTAAGCCAAAAGCGGGTCTAGCAGGACTCCATGTGTCACACTTGCATATCCCAGAGCTGTCCGAGAAATGGGAGCAGTCAGGCCAACTGAGCACGCAAGCCTACGGTACGCCAGATCGTATGGCAACTAGCCTTGAGATTATGCTTGATGCCCCATTAGGTAGCGCCAACTTCTCAAACGAGTTTGGTCGTCCAAACCTATGCGGTTACTTCCGCAGCTTTCAGCTAGATACCTCTGCGGCAAAAGACGGTAGCGAGATGCGCGGCTATCATAAGCCCATCATGCTGGCAGGTGGTTATGGCAACATCAAACGCAATCTGATTGAAAAAAATGCGATTAAAAAAGGTGATTTGCTCATCGTCTTGGGTGGCCCTGCAATGCAAATCGGTCTGGGCGGCGGCGCGGCCTCATCGGTCGATAGTGGCGAGCTTGATGAAGGCTTGGACTTTGCTTCAGTCCAGCGCGATAACGCCGAGATGGAGCGTCGCTGTCAAGAAGTCATCGATCGCTGCTGGGCCTTAGCTGGTAACGATATTGACGCTAGTAATGCCAGTAAAGACGGCAACCCAATCGTCTCGATCCATGATGTTGGTGCAGGCGGCCTGTCAAACGCCATGCCTGAGCTGGTCAACGACCATGAGATGGGCGCGCATCTGAACTTGCGTAAGATCCCATCGTTAGAAGCGGGCATGTCGCCAATGGCCATCTGGTCTAATGAGGCGCAAGAGCGTTATGTGCTGGCGATTCGCCCAGAGAGCAAAGATCAGTTCGATGCAATCTGTGCCCGTGAGCGCTGTCCATATGCCATCTTAGGCGCGGCGACGGATATCCGTCAGCTCATCGTTGATGACGAGCTATTAGCTGAGCAACCAGTCGATATGCCGATGCAAGTACTGCTCGGCGGTACACCAAAAATGCAGCGCAGCTTTGAGCGTACTGATAGCACGTTACCAGCATTAGAACTGGGTGATGTTAATCTAGCCGAGTCAATTACCGATGTATTGCGTCACCCAACCGTGGCGAGCAAATCATTCTTGATTAGCATTGGTGACCGTTCTATCACCGGTATGGTCGTGCGTGATCAGTATGTGGGTCGCTATCAAGTGCCTGTATCAGATTGTGCGGTGACGGCGTCAGGCTTAGTGGCGCTAGATGGTCAGCCGATGACTGGTGAAGCCATGAGTGTCGGCGAGCGTACGCCTGTTGCCCTTATCAATCCAAAAGCCTCTGCGCGTCTAGCGGTCGGCGAAGCGATTACTAACATCGCGGGCGCGCGTATCGCTCAGTTGTCTGACATCACCATGTCAGCGAACTGGATGGCAGCATGCGGTGATGATGCAGAAGATGCGGCACTATTCGATGCAGTACATGCAATCGGTGAAGAGCTGTGCCCAGCACTCGGTATCGCTATCCCTGTTGGTAAAGACTCGCTATCGATGCGTGCTAACTGGACTGATGAAGAGGGCGCTGACAAATCAGTCGTCTCGCCAATGAGTTTGGTTGTGACTGCGTTTGCTCCTGTCGTTGACGTCGCAAAAACGCTAACCCCTGAGCTAATCAATGGTGACAGCGCGTTCTACCGTATTGACCTATCTAAAGGTAAATTGCGTCTAGGCGGTTCGATCCTTGCGCAAACGCTTAGCCAACTCGGTAACGACTGCCCAGATCTAGCGCAGCCAAGTGATTTGATCGACTTCTTTAACTTTGTGCAAGCGGGCAACGCGCAAGGCGTCATCAGTGCTTATCACGATATCGGTGATGGCGGTCTATTAGCGACCATCGCAGAGATGCAGTTCACCAGCCGTCAAGGTATCAAGCTGTCATTAGATGATGACAACTTACTCGGTCAACTGTTCAGTGAGGAGCTGGGCGCAGTCATCCAAGTATTGCCAGAAAACGTCGCAGCGCTCATGCAGTTGGCAGAAGAATTTAACGTCAGCGATATGCTCAGCCTTGTTGGTCAAAGCTCAGAAGAAGACAACCTATTAATCCAAACGCCTTTGTACATGGGTGATGACACGCTACGCTTTAGCCGTACGAAATTGCAGCAAGCATGGACACAGGTCAGCTATCAAATCGCCCGCCTGCGTGACAACCCAGCCTGCGTGCAACAAGAGTATGACTTGATTGCCGATACTAATCATAAAGGTCTTATCGCTGCGCCAAACTTCGATCTCAATCAAAAGATCGAGACGCCATATCTGAACAGTCGTGAAGATAAGCCAAGAGTCGCAATCCTCCGCGAGCAAGGTGTCAATGGTCAGACGGAAATGGCAGCAGGCTTTACCCAAGCGGGCTTTGAAGCGGTCGATGTGCACATGAGCGACTTACTAGAAGGCCGTATCAATCTACGTGACTTCGATGGTCTGGTCGCTTGTGGCGGCTTTAGTTACGGTGACGTACTGGGCGCAGGCTCTGGCTGGGCGAACTCTATCTTGTTCCATGATGAGCTACGCATGCAGTTCGTCCGCTTCTTCGCCCGTCCGAATACGTTCTCACTTGGCGTCTGTAATGGCTGTCAGATGATGGCGCAGCTTAAAGACCTCATTCCAGGTGCAGAAAACTTTCCACGCTTTATCGCAAATGAGTCGGCACGATTCGAAGCGCGTACGGTCAACGTCAAAGTTGAGCGCACCAAGTCCATCTTATTCAAAGGCATGCAAGACAGCATCTTGCCAATCGCTGTGGCGCATGGTGAGGGTCTTGCCACCCTAAACGCTACTGAGATCGATGGTATGGCGAAACATGGTCAGCTCGCCATGCGTTATGTCGATAGTCAAGGTCATCCGACCGAGACTTATCCATTAAATCCTAATGGCTCAGTCGGCGGCGTCACGGGTCTGTGTAGCACTGACGGCCGCGTCACTATCATGATGCCGCATCCTGAGCGTAACCTAAAAGCCTACAATCATAGCTGGAAACCTGAGCAGTGGGATGAAGATGGTGCATGGATGCGGATGTTCCGTAATGCACGGGCTTGGTTGCGTTAGGATAGTTTGAGTTAGTTTAGAATATTGTTTGAGGTAATAAAAAAAGGTGGGCGTAAAGCTCACCTTTTTTGTGTTTATGATATTTAGCTTAATTAGATCCAGAAAAAAACATATAGATAAGTACTTCAATGACGTATATAATAAGAGATAAAGATAAAGGATATTGAATGTTACATTTCATCGAAACGCCAATATTTACTAAGCAAGTACTGAAACTATTAGATGATGAAGCTTATAAAGAGCTACAGGAAAATCTAATCAATAATCCAGAACAAGGTGATTTGATTCAAGGTACAGGGGGCGTTCGAAAAACCAGATGGGCACTTAACCAAGGTAAGAGTGGCGGTATTCGGATTATCTATTATTTTGTGAATAGTCAAGGCATATTTTTTATGCTGCTCGCTTATCCTAAGAATAAACAAGCCTCTCTATCAAGCGAAGAGAAGTCTGGTTTATACAAACTGACTCAACAAATTAAAGAGGTGTATAGCCATGAGCAATGAATTTTACGATGATTTATCTACATCACTAAATCAAGCATTGGCGATTGCTAAAGGACAGGCTCAGCCTAGCCGCCAGTTTACCCATGACGTGCCTAGTATTAAGGAAATAAGAACTAAGACAGGGCTATCGCAACAGCAGTTTGCCGATAAACTTAATATCAGTTCGCGTACCTTACAAAATTGGGAGCAAGGTACTAGAAACCCAACAGGGGCTGCCGTCACATTAATGCGCTTATTGAATAAAAAGCCTGAGTTAATTACCGAAGCTTAATTGATCAAAAACAGTCAATCTTATCTTGGTCACGCACTCGGTGGGATTATGGATGTGTGTGAAAGCGATGACGCATGGATGCGTATGTTCCGTAACGCTTGTGCTTGGTTTAGATAGGCTAAGTTGGTTTAGAATATTATTGTAGATAACTGTTTTTTAGAATGAAAAGGTGGGCGTAATGCTCACCTTTTTTGTGTTTGGGTTTTGGTTCTATTGGGAGCTATTTCCCGCCTTCCGCTTGTATCTGCCAGTCTGGGCGTGGCGTTGGCTACGGTTTGGGTCGTCGCTTGCTTCGCGTCGACACCCCAAAACCTAGCCATCACAACTCGCCCAAACCAGCAGGTTACCGCTACAGTCGGGGCTAAAACGCGCTCCTGAATGACCGTTTTATGATAAATTAGTCTAAACTTTAATTTTAGTATTATTGGTGCGCTGGACGCACCCCACGAACTCATTGTTTTCTTTGGAGATTAGAATGGACAACCAATCTGAACCGAATAAAGTCGAAAACAAGCCACACGAAAAATCAGATGATAATTTACCGAAAAAATGTGGCATTGTAATGCCTATTGCAAGTATGGAAGGCTATCCTGAATCTCATTGGAAAGATGTCAAAAGGATAATAGAATCTGCTATTAAAGAAGCTAATTTTGAAGCTAGATTGGTGAGTGATGCGGATGATATAGGCGTTATTCACAAACGTATTGTTCAGAACTTATATGATAATCCGATGATAGTTTGCGATATAAGCGGTAGAAATCCAAATGTCATGTTTGAGCTAGGATTACGTCTAGCTTTCGACAAACCAGCAATCATTATAAAAGACGAAATAACACCTTATTCTTTTGATACATCAGCAGGATTAGGCTAATCTATAGAAGAGTTTGACCAGAGCTATTATAGATTACATGAAGATTTTTGAGAAATAAGTGATACTAAAGTAGCTCGAACAGATAGTTAGTCGTATAATTTATTAACTACAATGGGTTATTATGGGTATGAAGAAAAGTTGATTTATGTTGAATAAATATGCTTCAATCAGAGTTTTGATTCAAAGCATTATGTTATATGATTATCTATCTTCTGACAGCTCTCTACCCTTTCTCTGAGCCTCAGCAATCAACTCCTTTACCCGAGCACTCTCCCTAAGCACACAAGCCTCATATTCAGACAGCGATTCACCTTCTTGTTGTTGCTGATTTTCCTGCTCTTCTTTAGCTTTGGCTTCTAGATACTCTTCAAGTTTTTGTTGTTCATCTTGCTGTGAATGACTCATGACTGACTCCTTATACTATTTATTTGCTGACGATGCTATTCGATTAAACATAGTGGCAAGTCTGGCGTTATTTTCTTCGATATATTTATCGCCTAGTGCTAATATCTCATCCGGTGCTTGTACCGTTTCGGGATAGTCTTTCAGTCCACTTTGAATAGCCGCATTACCATTGGATACCATCTTCGGTAAGCTCTCTCTGGTGACTTCAAAGTGACATTGCCAAGCGAATACCCAAGTGCCACGCGCTTTGTGTTTTGGCGTTTGATAGATAAAGCCCTGATTCGGCCAAGCGTCCGTCTCAGCAATAATGCTTGCGCCTTTGGGACAGTCAAAACCTTCGCCGTGCCAGTGAAACACCGTAAAGTCTTTGGGTAGATCTTGTAATAATGGATGCGCTTGACCTGCTTCGGTCAATTGCATCGGTAACCAGCCAATCTCTTTGACTGCAGACGGTTTCACCTCAGCGCCCAAACAATGCGCGATGATTTGCGCGCCTAAGCAAATGCCAATGACTGTTTTACCGGCATCAACAGCTTGTTTTATCAGCCGCTTTTCTTTAATGAGCCAAGAATATTTATCCTCATCATGAACGCTCATTGGCCCACCCATCACGATGAGCCAATCAAAGCTATCCAGCGTTGGCAGGTTGTCGTTATCGTAGGAGCGACTAACGGTGATCGGATGGTTATGCGCGCGCGCCCACTGTTTGATAAAGCTTAGATCCGCATAATCGGTATGAAATAGCGCGTGAATACGTAAGCTCATAACGTACCTGTTTTATCAAAACGTTCTATCTACAAATCTGCAAATACTGACGCACGACGTTATCCATGCCTTGCTCTAGCGATTCAATAGTAAAGGCATGACCAATCGACACCTCCGCGATATCACCAAGGCTTAGCAAATCGGCTAAATTGTCTAAATTCAAATCATGACCAGCATTGACGCGAATGCCGTTATCACTGGCGAGGGTAATACAATCGCTAAAGCGTTGCTTGACCTCGTCGAAATCAATATTGCAATCGTTCTTACCATTATTGTAGGCGCGCGCCCATTCTTCGGTATACATCTCTATCGTTTGCACATCGCTAGCGATGACGGCTTTAATCTGCTCGATATCAGGGTCGATAAATACGGCGCAGCGTGTGCCAAAGCCTTCAAGCTCATGGCTGAGTTTGGACAGCATGTCGCTATATTTGATAATATCAAAGCCGTGGTCAGAGGTCAGCTGGTCTTCACTATCGGGTACGAGGGTGCATTGATGCGGTTTGACCTCGCGAATGAGTTTTAAAAATTGTTCATTCGGATTGCCTTCGATATTAAATTCGATATCTTGATAATCTTTGAGATACTCACTGATATCATAGACATCTTGGTATCTGATATGACGTTCATCAGGTCGCGGATGCACGGTAAAGCCTTTAACTCCTAGATCAATCAGCTTTTTTACAAAGTACAGCAGATTGGGATAATCTGTGCCACGAGAGTTTCTGATTAAGGCGAGTTTGTTTAAATTGACACTAAATAGGGTGCTCATAATATGTCCTTTTTCATTGTTGTTATGTCCGATAATAAAACATAGACCTTATGTTATCACGCTTGACTGGTATGAGTTTTCTGGTGTGCTGTGTCTACGCTGACAGAGGCTGCGAAAAATTCATGCCAGTCGCGCCAGTTATCTTTTTAAACTGCCTATATTTGTATCGCTTCAATAAAAATCATCCCGACTAGCATACTTCATATTGAGCGCCTGCAATATCGCATAGGTCTCGATATCCATGATGCCTGTTGGCTTTAGCGGCCGGAAATGCAATTGAAACGCATAGATGACATCGCGGCTGGGCTTGTCCCACTCGTCGCTATTATTGATTTGATAGCCGTATTTGCGAAAAGCTTGCTTGATCTCCTGCACGCTTGGCGCGACCAAGGTACGCCGATTCATAATTTCTTGCTTATCGGCTTCATCATACCAAGCGCCAATACCGTAATCATCATGCAATCGCTGCCAAGGGAACTTCGCACCGGGGTCGATCTTGCGCGAGGGGGCAAGGTCCGCGTGACCGATGATGTTTTTGGGAGAGATGTCATACCGCTGCGCAATATCTTGCACCAATTGCGCGACTTTTTTGATTTGTAGCTCATCAAATTCGACGAAATGCGAGTAGGGATGATAGTCAAGCTCGCTATTTTTGAGGACGTTTCGATATTGAGGTTTGATACCTTTATTGACGATCTCAATACCGATAGACGTGTCATTCAGGATCGTTCGACCGGCAAAACCGCCGTCGCCGGCATGCCAAGCGCGCTCGCTCTCAGGTACGAGGTTATAGATTTTGTCATCGTCATTGTCTAAGACCAGATAGTGCGCGCTGACATTGCCTGTGGTCAAAGTCTTTATCGAGCGCTCATTGTCTGAGACGGTGTAGTGTAGGACGATGGTTTTGATGCGCTGGCTTTTGCCAGTCGATTGATAAGTGTCGCTATCGATAACGAAGGATTCGGTCGTCGCCATCTGCGCTTTGGGAGTGGTGATACAGCCTATCAAAGGTAGCGATAAGAAGGTCGCTAATGCTAAAGCGGTAAAGTTTTTTGCCATGACATGCTCTTTTCTGAAACATATAATGTATTAAATACAAAAAAGGTGAACTAAAAAGTTCACCTTCTATTTACTAAAAATTTTTCAAGCTTTCTATTATGTTAAACAACTAGCATCAACAGCATTTTCAGTATTCTCGTTTACTTTTATTAGATTTATAGCATTAAATTCAATTATTAATCCTTGGGTAGATTTGTCTTCAGTATTTGATTTTATCTGTCCACCCGTTATATCTGGAACTATAACTGCTAAATAATGTCCTTCAGTAATTTCTTCATTTCTTAAAATAAGTTCTGTTAACTCAGTCATTGTATATAAAGCTTTAGCATTGCTATCTTTAGTCATAACTTTTACCTCTATTACTGTATGGCTTGTGAAACAGTAAATGTTTTAGGCTCAATTGAATATTCGTAATCGAAATCAATTTCTGAACCTACTGTAGAGTAACTTTTAGGATGAGTGAATTGTTCTATAAACGTATCTTTATCGACAAATATATAACTATCTTTTAGAGTATTCTCTTCAAAATAGTTTGTCACACATTTGGAAATGAAACTATTTAAAGTAATACCTAAAATATTAGATTCATGAATACTTTTTCGATGCATACTTTCTGACATACGAACATTGAAGGTACCGCTACAAGGTTTATCAGGACATTTATTTTCTTCTGCGCACATCTCTAAATATTCATCGACAGCAGACTCAAAAGATAATTTTAACTCTTCTAAATTTTCACCATCGTACATAACAAGGTCTTGAATCATTTGAATTTTGCCAAAAAGGCATAAATCTTCTGTACTGACCTCTATTGAACCAGTATAACCTTTATAAGAGAAGTATTGTTTATTAGCCATTATTTGACCATACCTTATTATCATCAAAGTGCTGAATAACTTGACGTATATAGCACCTCTTCATGATCGATTGTGGATGAGGTTCATGGAAACTCATAGATAAGCCAGTTCTTTTATTAATGAACTTTCTTCTAGAACCGCTACCTTTCGCTAACTGATAATCATGCAAAGACAACAGCTTAACAAATTCATCCCATGTGAAATCTGTAGGAACAGTTCTAAAGCGTTTTATAAGTTTTTCTGACTTAGACATATAGTACCTAACTGCACACGAGTTTTGCAACTACTTTATAGTTGCGTTTTAAGATAAAGAGAGCGTTTACAATATATTGTATTTAAGAACCTTATAAGCACAATATATGGATTATTGATAATAGTTTACAAAATTCGATCTTAAAATACTATATTGATTTTCGAAATATAATGTGCATTAAAATGGCTTAGTGATATATTTTTTCTTAGTTGTTCAAATCTTTTTCCGAAGCACAGACTTCCAACTCTCCTCCAAACACTCAATAGCTAGCCAAGGCTCAATCACTTCAGCGTCATGTTTTTCTTTTGAATTAGCCAGTTGCCATAGCGCCTCTAGCGTGGCAAACGGATAGGGACGCTCTACCAAATAGACCGGTAAATCCGCGTTAATGATGCCATCACGCACTACTTCAAAATACCAGCCTGAGATACCTTGCTTGCTGACCCATGCTGCAATATTGGGCACTTTGGTAAATTGGCCGATTTGGTCGTTGATTTTGTAGCACGGGCGGCGTGGTTGGACGATGCGCAGCTGCACGCTACCTTCACCGTTTATTTTGTCGTCGCCATACTGATAAACGTCGCCAATACAGACGTTAGACTCATCCATCTCAGGCAAGCCATTAACAGTTTCAGTGGTGAGGTTTTCTCCGAGCGTACCGATACGTACTTTTAGGTCAAACTCTGTATTGATTTTTTCATAAGTGGCCATTGGCAGTTGATGCACGGCTTTGAGCGGGCCGCCATGATGTTTGCGATCGGCTTGCTCGTCAGTGGTCAATCCCATAAAATTGACGGCGACGGGTGCTGTAATGGGCGCTTTATCAATGGCGCTCATCTCATCACGGGTAAAGGGCATGGCTTTGCCTGCGCGGACACATACTACGTTTGCCACATGCAAGGGTAGGTTAATCTCAGGGTTTGAGCGGTGAGTAGAAGACATGGACAATCCTTAATGAGCATTGAGATCAAAACAAAAATTGGGCAATGGTGATTGATAAAGATGATAGCAACCTCTGCAGCAATTATCTATTTAATCAGGCATTATCATGACGCGTATCCCCAAATATCGGCACAAAAAAAGACCAAAATAACGATTCTGGTCTTTTGGTCTTATGCTTTTAGTATGACGCGATTATTGTACTCAATAATCTTATTTGTTTTTGTTGCGACGACCAGCGGTTTTCTTTTCACGCGGTGTGGCGACCAGCTCAGCCAACTGATCCGGTGATGACCATAGGCCTTCTAAGTCATAGAACTCACGCGCTTGTGGGGTCATGATATGAACGACAACCGCGCCCAAGTCAATCAGTGTCCAGTCAGAGTCGATACCGCCTTCGCGGCCAAGCGGCATAAAGCCCGCTTGTTTGACTTCAGCGCCGACGCTATCCGCCATCGCGCGTACATGACGTTTTGAGGTACCATCAGCGATGACGATACGCTCGGTGACGTCAGTTAAGTCTTCTACATTCATTACAGTGATGTTCTTTGCTTTCATATCATCTAGCGCGCTTTGTACAATGTTCAAGCACACGGTTAAGCGTTCTTCGGTCATGGTGTTGATCATAAATTTTAATCTCTTCAATCGTAACTATTAAAAATAAAGGGGTAAAACGTCAATTTGTCTGATTCGACTGATCATATGTCGTCAGTCACGTATAGAGACAGGATAGGCAAAATGACATAGATAAGGCGATTTTAACGGAATTGAGCAGCAGAATATAGCTGATGGGCGATAATATAGTGATAAACGGCAGGATTGAGCCATTTAGCTAATGAATTGGGGTGAGTATTGCTCATAATATCATTTATTGCTGCGATAGATGCGATTTGCCTGTCAGTGCCGGGCATTTTATTTGTTTCAGTCGCCAATATGTGTAGTTGTTCGCGTATTTGCGTGCTTGATACGGCAGTGATCGGTCGCGTATCTATATAAATGCGTCCTTTCATAGCGCTTTTCAAGTCAGTGCCATCTGTTTCTAAGCTATCTACCAAGCATCGAGCAATTGGAGTGAATAGCTCAATCGGTGAGTCGATTACATGTGATTGTAAAGGTGGCGGCAGTTGCGATTGCAAGGTAGCAAGATATTGCGAGGTCGATATAGGGTTTTCAAATGATGTCGCCCTGTCAGAAACTCCACCATTAATATGATCGCTATCCTCACGATTAAACACCCACAGATTGACATAATCAGTGAGTCCTAACCCGTCTTTCCATTTATCCAAACTGCGCGCGCTGTCCATACCCATGATAAATATCAAACTATCATGAGGGTACTGCTGTCTGAGTGCGCGTACAGTGTCGATTGTATAGACAGGCGGCGCTTGCCATAGCTCAAGCTCATTGATTTGTATCGGTGTGTCTTGCGTTGCGAGCTGCAACATGGCTAAGCGGTGTTTAGGGTCAGTGCTCTGCGTTTTAAATGGCGAGCGCGCATTGGATAATAATGAAACGTGCAAGGGGCGGTTTTGCTGCTTTGCGATTGGCAACAAGTCCTGATAGACGTGTAGAGCCACTTCTAGGTGACCATTATGTACCGGATCAAACGAGCCGCCAAGATAGGCACGGATGGCAGGGGCAGAGATCTTTTCGTGAGAGTTATTGCTCGTATTTGACATAAATAAATGCAAATAAAAGAATGAGGTGCACGCTGTTTTTGGTACCTCTCATTCTTTTATTAGCTAACCTTTTTATATTAACTGAATCATAGCGCTATTGTAGAGGGCGGGCGAGTATCTGTCACCACTATCTATCACCACCTATAGTCAGTGAAAATTAATACCACTACATTAGGCACTGTTAAATCAATTTTTTTGCTTGCTGTGCTTGCGCAGACAGAGGCTGCAAAAATTGATATTAGCAGTACCTTATCGTTTTTGAGATACTTTGACTATACCACCACAGCACCAATAAAAAACCGACCATCATGATGATAGTCGGTGGTATAACGGACTTTGATTGGCAAATCGTATAGCGATTAAATCAGGTCGCTATACGCTTGGATAGCGGTCAGCGCGATGGTATAGACGATATCATCAACGAGTGCGCCACGCGATAAGTCATTGACTGGCTTATTCAAACCTTGCAGCATCGGTCCAACGCTGATGACATTGGCGCTACGCTGCACCGCTTTATACGTGGTGTTACCAGTATTGAGATCAGGGAAAATAAAGACGTTGGCTTGACCTGCGACAGGAGAGTCAGGCGCTTTTTGTTTGCCCACACTCATGACCGAGGCGGCATCATATTGTAGTGGGCCATCGACTTTGAGGTTCGGCGCACGCTCACGGACGATTTGGGTGGCACGAGCGACTTTTTCGACATCCGCGCCTGCGCCTGATGAGCCCGTAGAATAGCTGATCATCGCGACTTTTGGATCGATACCAAAGGCAGCAGCAGACTGTGCCGATTGAATGGCAATTTCTGCCAACTCTTCAGCATTCGGATCAGGATTGATCGCACAGTCACCATAGACAACCACTTGCTCAGGCAACAGCATAAAGAACACGGACGATACGAGCGAGTACTGCGGCGCGGTTTTGATTAATTGAAATGCTGGGCGTACGGTATTGGCAGTGGTATGAATCGCACCTGAAACCAGACCGTCGACCTCATCTAGCTGTAGCATGATGGTGCCAAGATACACCGTATCTTTTAGATATTCAGCGGCGACGTCTGCGCCAGTCTTGCCTTTACGGCGCTCAACAACAGCAGCGATATATTTGCTCATATCAAGGGTGTCAGGGTCGATGATTTCTAGACCTTCTGGCAACGTCAAATCGCGATTTTTGGCGACTTGTTCGACATCGCTGCGTTTTGCGAGCAGTACGCAATCAGCGATACCGCGGCTCTGACAGATACAGGCTGCTTCGACGGTACGTGGTTCAGAACCTTCTGGCAATACGATACGTTTTTTAGCGTGCTGTGATTTTTTGACCAACTGATGGCGAAACGCCGATGGGGACAAGCGCGGTTCATGATTACGGCTAAAGTATTCTTTAATCCAGCTCAAATCCAAATGGGCAGCGACATAACGCGCCACTTCTTCAGCGCGATCGGTGTCATCACTTGGAATCTCTGAACTCATATGGACAAGGCTCTGTACCGTTTGATAGCTGTCACTCTCGACGCTCATGATAGGGATGCCCGTTTTGAGCGCCGACTGCCACAGCTCCGTTACGGTCTCGCTTGGTAGGATACCACCTGTCAAGACCAATCCTGCCAGCGGAATACCATTGATACAGGCCAATCCTGCGGCCAATAGCAAGTCATCGCGGTCACCAGGGACCACCATCAACGTACCACGTTTGAACACTTGATTGACACGAGCGACTGAGCGCGCCGTTAGACTGATGCGATTGATACGACGTGTTTTTGCTTCACCAACGTTAAGCCAAGTGGCATCAAGCTCGGTGGCAATGTCCCAAGTGCGCGGTACAGACAACGAATCGCTAAAGGGAACGACACCGATGAGGCGAAACGCGTCGGTATTGAACGAAGGCGATAGACGCTGCACTTCTTGCAAAAAGGTTGGATCTAAGCTGACGACCGCCTCACCCGGAGCGACTGGTTGATTTTCAAAGGTATTAGGCACGTCTTGTACCCGCATCAATATTACGCCTAATGTACGCGCATCCATGACACCGCCGAACTCGCGCGCATGCACATCAAGCTTGTCCGCCAACGCCGCTGGTTGACTGATATCAGCGGCACCAACAAATATGATCTTGGCATCTAAAGCATGGGCGAGGGCGCGGTTGATTTGTGAAGCGTAAGAGGTCTCAGTGGTCGGCACCAGACCTTCACAGATGATGACGTCAGGGCCATCATCTATTGTGTGATAATTGGCAATCACTTCTTCCATCAAATCATCAAGGTTGCCATCGCCCAACATCCGCTCGACGTGCTGACGACTGATCGATTTGGGCGGCTTTAGACCAAAGGCATGCATGGTCAATGCGCTTGAGCTGTCTAAGCTGTGCTGCTTATCTAGGGTATCGTCTTGCAAAAACGGCTTCATAAAGCCCGCTTTGATACCGTTATAATCAAAGGCGCGAATCAGTCCAAGCGCGGCTGATGTCACACCGATACCGCGGCTAATGGGAACAAGTAAAATGGTCTGCATAGTGTATCCTACGGTTTATTTTATTATTAAGTTCAATTCATCCTTGGCAGAATGAGCAATGTGCTGAGTATGTACGCCATAGCCTTATAGCAAATGTTAATTATATAGATATGGCGTATCAAACACGCTCACGCTTATATTAAATTCAATGCCTGACGAGTCTCTTGAGCAATACGGCACTCTTCATCAGTTGGGACGACCCATAACTCGATACTGCTGTCATCTGCGTGGAAGCTGCCTTCTTTACCACGAACCAAACTGGCATTTTTGTCAGCATCTATTTTGATACCGAAATGACGCATCACTGCCAGGATTTTGGTACGTGTAATGTTGGAGTTCTCACCGATACCGCCAGTAAAGACAATACCGGTAAACTCTGGTAGCGCACAGCTAAGGCTGGCCAGATATTTACCAGCACGATAGCAGAACATCTCGATAGCGAGCTTGGCATCTTCGTGACCTTCACTGGCTGCTTGCTCGATGGTACGCAAGTCGTTAGACAGTCCTGAGATACCAAGTAGACCGCTGTCATTATTAAGCATTTTGTCGGTTTCTTCTAAGCTCATACCGAGCTGACGCTTCAGGTGCATGTGCAAGCTAGGATCCACATCGCCACTACGCGTACCCATCATAAGGCCCTCAAGTGGGGTCAGACCCATGCTGGTATCGAGACTTTTGCCATCGTATACTGCGGCGGTTGAGCAACCATTGCCTAGATGTGCTGTTAGCCAGCCATGCGGGCCTTTTGCGTCAGTGATTTGGCTGGTGCGTTCTGAGACGTAAGCATGTGATGTGCCATGGAAGCCATAGCGACGGATTTTATGCTCTTCGTATAGATATTTGGGTAGCGCATAGCGAAAAGCAACGGGCGGCATGGTTTGGTGAAAAGCGGTGTCAAACACCACCACTTGCGGCATATCAGGATAGATCGCCTGAACCGCTTCGATACCCAGTGCGTTTGCAGGGTTGTGTAGCGGAGCTAATATTTTGAGACGCTTCACTTCTTCTAACGCATGCTCATCAACGCGAACGGCTTTGGAATATTCGCGGCCACCATGTACCACGCGGTGCCCAACGGCGATGAAGTGGTACTGCTCTAGTAGCTCAAGGATTTTTTGTAGCGCCAGCTTATGGCGACCACCAGGAATAGAGATTTCAAGTTTTTCACCGTTTAAGGTCGTGTGCTTAATACGGGCGGTATCGAGACCTAGGTTTTCGGCAAGACCGGTGATACGAGTAGAGTTGTCATCACTAATCAACGCGTATTTGATGGAAGACGAGCCGCAGTTTAAAACCAAGGTTGGGCTGGTCAGGGTTGATGTTTCAGAGTTCTTATCATCAAAAGTGGTGGTTAGGCTGTCGCTCATACTCTATCCTTAGATTGGTTTTTATAGGTGGGTTTTTGTAGGTTGAAAATCATCATATCGTCAGATTACTATGATAAAAACGACACTGACATCGCATCGTGTTCATATTAAGGTGATGATAGATTGATCGTATTTAACACAAGATTAGCCATATCCATGCTGATCTATCAAACAAGTATATGATCGATCTTAGTCATACTGAGGCTGATGGTTGTATCTTATTACTATATAGCAGTACCGCTGAATCGTAGGCCTGAGCCTCAGCATAGCCGTAAGGCCGCGGTATAATGTAACATATTTTTGTAGCTATACCGCGATAATGGTAAGGTTTAAAATTGGTGTCTATCAAGCGTTCAAAATATTGGTACATCTGTTATAGCTAGTGGCTCTTAGGTACTTTAGCCATTGATTATTGGCTGTTGTAGAGCTGCCTTATGAATATCAAAAATTGTAAGAAATATTGTCCAAATTCCTATCAGACATGTTTTTATGCGCAAATTATCAAGCGACACCGTCAGTAAATTATGATGAAAGCATCAAATCAATCCCCACTATGAGCCAAATTTATTGGCCAATGCTGTTCAGTATGCGTACAGCTTTGTGTCATAATGCTATGATTAAAACTTTGATATTGGCCATTTTTGGGCTGCCTTTTTCGATCTTTATTTATTACGATTTTTAATCGCACTTACACCGCTACACGCTCACAGGTGATCCACTCCATGTCTACTATACTTCGCTCATCAGAAACTGGGTATATCGCCTTATGGAGACTTGCCAGTCGCCGCGCCATTATTACTTTAGTCATTGGCAGTGCGATGATGGTAGGGTTGTCAGGCTGCGGGCAAAAAGGCGCTTTGTACTTACCAAAGTCCAGTAGCCAAACGGTAAAGGGTAGCCCATCTGTACTAAATAGTACGAGCCATCCACAAGATGCCGCTTTTGCTGGTATTGATGATGATACCTATCAAAAAAATGACTATCTAGATGAACAGCAAATACTGCCCGAGCCGAGTACAGATCCTAACGATTATTAATGTTTATTCTTACCCTTGATACCCTGATTATATTAGAGATGTTTATATGAGTTATTCTGAACTACCTGCTGACGTAACCGATGTTGCTACTGGCGAATCTGTCACTATCCAAACTGAGCACGGTCTATATGTTGATCCTAAAGCGTTGAGCGCTCATCTGCCCGCGCTAAGCTATCGCGACGACGCGCTATATATGGAGCAGGTTAGTGTTGATGAGTTGGCAAAACAATATGGTACGCCATGCTATGTCTACTCAAAGCAGGCGATACTGGATGTTTATCAAGCCTATACCGATAGCTTTGCCAGTCTCGATCATCAGGTATGCTACGCGGTAAAAGCAAACTCGAATCTTGCAGTGCTTGGGGTGCTTGCGCAGGCAGGTGCTGGGTTTGACATCGTCTCTCATGGTGAGCTGATGCGCGTACTGGCTGCAGGCGGCGCCGCGTCGCGCGTTGTCTTCTCAGGTGTTGGCAAAACTTACGGCGATATCGAATACGCACTGACCCAAGGTATTGGCTGCTTTAACGTCGAGTCGATCAGTGAGCTGACCTTGATCAACGAGGTAGCGGCAGCACTGAATAAACGCGCGCCAATCTCATTACGCGTCAATCCAAATGTCGATGCCAAGACGCATCCGTATATCTCAACAGGTCTTAAAGACAACAAGTTTGGTATTACCCACGAAGACGCCTTAGCGGTCTATCAGCAAGCGGCGGATTTATCACATATTGATATCGTTGGTATTGATTGTCACATTGGCTCGCAGTTGACGGAAGTCGCGCCGTTTGTCGCCGCACTAGATAAAGTCATTGAGCTGATACATAGCCTGTGCGATCATGGTATTGAGCTGCGTCATATTGATTTGGGTGGCGGTCTAGGCGTGCGTTATATTGATGAGACGCCCGTGTCTATCGATGAGTTTGCCGAGGCTTTATTACCAAAGCTTAGCGAGCTTGGTTTGACCGTATTCTTTGAGCCAGGTCGTAGTATCGTTGCCAATGCTGGTGTGCTATTGACGCAAGTCGATGTACTTAAGCCGACTGAGCATAAGAACTTTGCGATTGTCGATGCTGCGATGAATGACCTGATTCGTCCTGCTTTATATCAAGCTGAAATGGCCGTGATTCCAAGTACATTACCGAGCGATGGTATTGATACAAATGGTACAAAGCCGTGGGACATCGTTGGCGCGATTTGTGAGACAGGGGATTTTTTAGCAAAAGATCGCTTACTGTCATTAGAGGCAGGAGCTGTCTTGGCAGTGACGGGCGCAGGGGCTTATGGCTTTACTATGAGTAGTAATTACAACTCGCGTCCGCGTGCCAGCGAAGTGATGGTATCAGGCAATAACCATCAGCTCATCCGCAAACGTGAAACGGTTGAAGTATTGTATGCTGACGAAATACTGTGGCAGGATAAATAAAGCCGCCAACACGCCAACACTGACACTGTTTTTGCATAATAAATAAAACCCACTGTGATAATAACGGTGGGTTTTTTATGGCAAACTCGAATGGGGTATATCGAGTTTGAGGTATAACGATAAGTTAGTATTTGATAGCGGTGATAATTATGATTGTATCTGACAGCGTGCTAATATAAGCCATACATAAAAATAGGATAGGACATCAAAGATATGCTAATAGAATTTACTAAAATGCATGGGCTGGGCAATGATTTTATGGTTATCGATTTGGTGACCCAGCGCTTAGATTTGACCAAGGAGTTGGTAGCGTTATTGGGAGATCGCCACCTAGGTATTGGCTTTGATCAACTGCTTGTGGTCGAGCCACCGATGCGCCCCGATGTTGATTTTAGTTACCGTATTTTTAACACGGATGGCACCGAGGTGGAGCAATGCGGCAATGGTGCGCGCTGTTTCGCCCGTTTTGTCCAAGCACGTAAACTGTCATTTAAGCAGCGGCTACGGGTTGAGACGGCGAGCGGCATTATCTCTTTGACCACTGATCGGTTTGGTTGGGTAGAAGTCGATATGGGTAAGCCCAAGTTTGAGCCAAATGAGATTCCCTTTAGCCCAAGAGCCACGACCAAAATCCAAAACACTTATCACCTCGATGTCAATGGCACACCTGTACAGCTATATGTCGCTAATATGGGCAACCCACATGCCGTTATCAAAGTTGATGACGTGCTTGACGCTGAGGTTGAGACGTTAGGCAAGGCCATTGAGTCCCATCCAGCGTTCCCAGATCGCGTCAACGTGGGCTTTATGCAAGTGATGAACCAGCGTCATATTCGTCTGCGTGTGTATGAGCGCGGCGTGGGCGAGACGCAAGCTTGCGGCACGGGCGCCTGTGCAGCAGTTGCAGTCGGTATAAGAGAGGGCTGGCTCGATGAAGGCGAAGAAGTGCGCGCGCAGCTCTATGGTGGCAGCTTGATCATCAAGTGGCAGCCTGGCTATTCAGTTATGATGACAGGTCCGACTGCTTTTGTTTATGAAGGAGTCTTTAGTCCAGATGGTTTGATGGCGCAAGCAGGTATTAAGCCAAGTTCTGAAGGCTGATATCTGTCTTTAGAAAAATGATATCAATAACATGGGTGCTTCTGATATGGTTATGTCCACTCATCAAGACGGTCAGACAACGCAAACGGCACCTTGGCTATCAGCTGAGCTGGCGGCGAATATAGAGTCAGATGCTGCGCTACGAGCGTTATTAGCACCTGTCCATCGTTGGCTCAATACGCTGTCTGTGCGTAATCACTCGCCGCATACGCTGACCGCTTATTTTGCTGGCTTAAACCAACTGGCACTGTTCTTACGCGGTAAGCGTCTGACGTGGACGCGTTGTGATAAGCGCCAACTGGCTCAGCATATTAGTCAGCGTCTCGATGAAGACAAGCTTGCGCTTGCTAGCGTTCAGCAAGAGCTGTCAGCGATTCGGCATTTTTATGGTTGGCTCATAGAGGAGGATTTGGCGCGTATCAATCCAACGACCGGCTATCAGCTCAAGCGTAGCCCTAGACCATTACCCTCTATCGCTGATGTGGATTTATTGACGCAGTTACTCGATCAACAAATCCCTGATACGCCAGAGCAGGCGCGTTTGTGGTTGCGTGATAAAGCCATGTTTGAGCTGCTCTATAGTAGTGGTCTACGTGTTGGCGAGTTGGTCGCACTCGATATGGCTGATGTGGACTTGTCTGATTTACGGGTGCGAGTCACTGGTAAGGGTAATAAAACCCGCTTAGTACCATTAGGTGCAAAGGCAGCAGAGGCGATGACACGCTATCTACAGCATCGCAATCTATGGGTCGAACAGATGGACAGCGCCTTGTTCATTAGCGAAAAACTCGGCACCAGACTATCGACGCGAGCAGTACAGCAGCGTCTAAAAGTTGCGGCGACTCGCGCAGGTATTGCGCAAAACATGTATCCACATCTACTGCGTCATTGCTTTGCCTCACACATGCTGTCAGGTAGTGGTGACTTGCGTGCCGTGCAGGAGATGTTAGGACATAGCGATATCAGTACCACGCAAATTTACACCCACGTTGATTTTGCCAAATTAACACAAGTCTATGATCGCGCCCATCCACGAGCCACCCACACTCAAAATGATGAAAATCCTACCTAATTGAGTAATCTATGGTTTAAGCAATCTACGGGACTTCTTAAGTTATGCCAAACGATGACAATCAAAGATAGGTAATTTCTGTCGACCTTGCACTTGAGCTTGCTTGTCTAATGATGCCATGACGATGGCGTATCCTTTATCTATGTCAGATGTCGTAGACAGATTTAGCTCACTGCTATCATGGCTCGCAATAACGCTGCCATCAAAAGCAGTAATGGTAGTATGTCCCCACGTCTGGCGAGTATTGCCATCTTTATATGCATGATCGCCGCCCTGTGCTGCACCGATCACCATGCACTGACTGTCCAAAGCACGTGCCTGTAACAATAGCGACCAATGCGCTTGTCCAGTCAGATAAGTAAAAGCAGACGGTGCACTTAATATATCAGCACCTGCTTGACGTAAGCGCTGCGCTAAAGCAGGAAAGCGCAAATCAAAACAGACCATCATACCCAACTGATAGACAGAGCCTTCTGACTCAAGAGGCGCAACCACGGTCTGCGTGCCCGGCTCAAACGTCGCCGCTTCATTGTAGCTGCCTTGCTTATCAGCCACAGTCGCGGTAAACAGATGAATTTTATCGTATCGTGCCACTCGCGACCCGTCTGGCGCAAACAACTGACTGACTTGACGCAGCCGACCATCAGGAACGATCATGCCATCAGGCCGATAAGGGCAAGGCAGTGAGCCTGCCAGTAGATATATATTATGAGTGCGGGCATACTCTGCCATCGTCGCTGATAGCGCGTCAAAACGCTCTGCAGTCGCAAACTGCTGGCCCATGCTACAGCAGTTTTCAGGTACGACAACGAGTTTAGCACCTTGCGATTTGGCATCAATGATCGCCGCTTTTATATTCGCTAAATTGCTATCGATGTCTTGCTGGCTGTTCATTTGAATGGCAGCTGTGCTAAATTGAGAGGGCATTGTTGTGTCAGTCATGACAATATTCTCCGTGACGGGTAAGTCTTGATGGCTGCTCATGACAATTTTTTATGACGTTTTTTATTATAAAATGTTGATGACGCTGAACAAACCATTCATAGTTATCGGTTGGTTATTAAGGCAAACATGCTAAATTTGTATCACAAACATACCAATCGTATCTGGATAGGATATAAATTAACGTAGCAAAATTGTGATAAAAAATGCTATCGTCATGTCCTGTTAAGGTGACATCATCGCCTTAATTGGCAAAATAAATACAATATGACCAAGACTGGAGTGTAATAAGCCGCCCATGAGTATGTCATTCGGATTGGCGAGCACGCTAAGCACCTCACAAAAACTGACACCGCAAATGCAGCAAGCCATTAAATTGCTGCAGCTCTCTAGTCTTGAGCTTGCACAAGAGGTTCAAGCCAAACTGGATAGTAATCCGCTGCTTGAACGTATCGAAGAGGATGATGACGAGTACGAGAATAACCGTGACGATAGAGCAGATGAGCTAAGCGAGTCATTAACACTTGATAGCTGGAACCAAAGCAGCAGTGACGCATCTAGCGCAGGATCTGATAACCATACAGACTATGGTGACGATAGCACTGACAGCTGGGAGAAACTGCAGCAATCTCGTATTGATGATGGAGCGATGGATAGTGATAGCAGTTTTGACACTGATAGCTTCGATGCTAGCAGCTTTGATAAAGAGAATTACGCTTCGACATCAACAGGCGCAGGCAATAATAGAGGCGATGAGGATTTTGATAGTTATCAGGGCGGTACTTCGTCGACTATCAAAGATCACGTACGTTGGCAGCTCAACTTTAAGCGCCTATCAGAGACGGACACATTGATTGCAGAGTATTTGATGGACTCTATGGACGACATGGGATTCATACGAATTGATATCGATGAGCTGCTACAGAGCTTTGATACCATGGCCAACTTTTATCAGTGGGATGAACGCGTTGAGTACGACGAGGTCATGGCCGTATTGCGTATGATCCAATCTTGCGATCCGATTGGCGTTGGCGCACGTCATTTGAGTGAGTGCCTAGCGATTCAGTTATCCAAGCTAGATGCCAATACTGCATATCTCAAAGAAGCAAAAGCGCTGCTAACGGCGGGCGAGCTTTTGGTGAGCAACAATATCAAAGCGCTGACTGAACGGACAGGCCTTGCCCCTGAGAACATCACCCCTGCGCTTAACTTACTGCGCACCTTAAACCCTTCACCCGGATTACTCTTTCAGATCAACCAGCCTGATTATACCCAGCAGCCCGACAGTTACGACATTCCAGATGTATTAGTCACACCCATTAGGAGTCGTAAAGCCACTGCCAATACTGAGGCATTAGAAGACGGTTGGCATGTACGCCTCAATCCTGACACCTTGCCGAAGCTGCGAGTAAACCAAGAATATGCCAATTTAGTCAAACGCGGTGATGACAGTCCGGACAACCAATATCTGCGTGAAAACCTCACCGATGCGCGCCTCTTTATCCGCAGTATTGAGGAGCGCAATCAAAACCTATTAAAAGTAGCCACTAGCATTGTGCGTTATCAGCAGGAGTTTTTGCAGCACGGTGCAACGGCCATGCAACCACTTATTCTAAAGGCAATCGCAGAAGAAGTAAATCTACACGAGTCCACCGTTTCACGTCTCACGACCAGTAAGACGATTTTGACACCGCAAGGACTATTTTCACTAAAGCACTTTTTTTCTTCTCACGTCAGCAGTTCGGATGGCGATATCTCATCAACGGCCATCAGTGCCATGATTAAAAAGCTCATCGCTGATGAAGATCCCAAAAAACCGCTATCGGATAGCCGTATTCAAAAAGAATTATTGGCAGACGGTATCGATATTGCCAGAAGAACTGTTGCCAAATATCGTGAAGCCATGAATATTGGCTCATCTACTCAGCGCAAACAGAAGTATTAATCGTTTAAATACAGCCATCTGCAACAATTTTGAGTAATCATTGACATTTCTGTGGCAAGATATAAAAAATAAAATTTTTTGATTATATAGAAACATGATGGAAACAACAGCTATTGTTACACTTAATTACAATTTAACGTCTTGCTACTATCCCTCTTTCATGACAAATTAGAGTCATACCAACAACGAAATCTAAGTGCCAATCTATAGTATTTACTTGTAATGAATAAAGGAGACGATAAAAGGATACGTCGAAATCTTACTAGAGGCATTAGATAGATTATTGGTAAGGCAGGATGATAAGAGCAGGAATGCGACTTCATCTGTTGAATGTAAGTTACAAATACAAGGACAATAATATGAATGTTTCTATCAGTGGTCACCATATCAGTGTTACCGAAGCTATGGACACAGCAGTTCGTGAAAAGCTTGAAAAAGTAGAGCGACACTTTGATCAGATACAGAGTATTAAAGTGATATTATCGTTAGACAATAGTGGCGCAAGTGATGGCGGTAAAAAAAGCCATAAAGCTGAAGCAATTATGCGCGTCTCAGGTCAAGAAATGTTTGTCCAAGCCTTAGAAGATGATATGTATAAAGCCATTAATGAGATGGCAGACAAACTTGATAGACAAGTACGTAAGTACAAGACCCGTCAAGAGCGCAAAAAGACTCAGGGTGCTGGGCGTGAAGATCGCTATCAAGACACCACGCCTGCTGAAGCAGTACCAGCAGCTTAATCATAGGTTTGAATAACGTTGATTAAGTGGGCAATCAAATCATCAAGAGCGTCTGAACGAGCTAAAAAATAAGAAATTTGATAAACAGCTATTTCATTCATTGGTGATCTATAAAAGAAAAAAGACCTCGAACGTTTGACACGTTGAGGTCTTTTTTAGTACGTCTCTAATGATGCGGTTAAGAGTTCATAATTAATAAAAACTAATGACAGACTGAAATATAAAAAATTAGCCTCCGCCCACAGCCTGTACGACTTCTATATTCATACCTTCTACAATACGCAATTGAGCCAGCTCACTCTTTGGAGTTAGCTCACCATCTACTTCAACGGCATAGCGTCCTTGACTGAGTCCAAGTTCATTGATGACTAATTGCACTGTCTGATGAGTGGTTTGTAAGTTTTTACCATTAACGCTAATGGTGCTCATATAAAATCCTCCTTAATAATTTGAGATTCCTTGTATTAACCGCAGTATAGATGCTTTTAATCTTATAGGCGACTATTTGTATCTATACTCATAATATCAATCAATCTTCGGCAGGTATGAGTAGAATGGATTAATCCATTGAGTTCTCAAGTCGAAATGTAGAGATAGCAAGCCATAACCAACCTACAATCATAAGAACCCCGCCAATGGGGGTAATCGCGCCAAACCAGCGCGGTGCTCCAAGCGTCATGGCATATAGACTACCGGCAAATATAATAATACCGATTTGCAATAACCAAGCCGTAGCTTGAGTGGTATATTTTAAGCGTATCAGTAAGCCCACAACTAATAGACCCAGCGCATGTATGAACAAATACAACGTCGCGGTATGCCACCATTCAAGCTGTTGTGCGCTGACAATATTCTCCAAACCATGAGCACCAAATGCACCCAAAGCGACAGCAATAACCATATTAATCGCGGCAATACCGATCCAGTTTAGCATGGCAAAACTCGTATCTTTTTAGAGCTACTGAATGTCATCTGGTAAGATCACGCTATCAATGGTCATGGCATCGCGGATTTTATCCATCGCGTTTTTTTCGATCTGACGGACACGTTCAGCAGATATAGAGTAAACCGCGGCCAGCTCGTGCAAAGTGGATTTTTGCTCAGAGAGCCAGCGCTGCTCGACGATATCACGTGAGCGATCGTCCAATGTTCCCATAGCTGCGATGAGGGCGGACGAGTTATTTTCTTCCCAGTCTTCTTCTTCCAACTGCTCAGCAGGATCGATGCCATCTTCCAAAAACAGCTGCGGTGCATAGCGACCGTCATCATCGTCGCTGGATTGCGCTTCAAACGAGGCATCATAAGAAGTCAGGCGTGACTCCATCTCGAGCACTTGCTTGCGCGTAACATTCAAGTCTTTGGCAATCGCGTCTGCTTCTTCTAGCGTGAGCTGATTATTGGTTTTCTTTAAACTACGTAAATTAAAGAATAACTTGCGATGTGCTTTGGTGGTCGCGACTTTTACGATACGCCAGTTACGGATGACAAATTCGTGAATTTCAGCTTTGATCCAATGTACGGCAAAAGACACTAAGCGCACGCCTTTATTCGGATCAAACCGTTTGACCGCCTTCATTAATCCCAAATTGCCTTCTTGAATTAAGTCGGCTTGAGGCAAACCATAACCTGAGTAACTGCGCGCAATATGAATGACAAAGCGCAGATGCGACATCACCAGCAGACGCGCTGCCTCAACATCGCCCTCATCATAATAGCGATGGGCCAATTCTTGCTCTTGTACAGGCGTTAAGATCGGAATTTGATGCACAGTATTGATGTAGGCGCCCAGATTAACCCCCGGCGCTGCCAAATGGGTTGGCATTGCTGGCACCAAATCGCGCGTACTGGTATTGCCTAATGTACTGGCATCATAAGGTGGGCGCTGAGCTGCGGCTTTTAGTGCCGCATCGCGCGCATCGTTTTTTATAGGAGCTGTGCTGTCTTTTTTATTCGCATTCGCAGCATCAGAAGTAGTAGTAGCCATATTCTTGACCTTGGTTAAATAGTTAAGCAAACAGTCAGATAAAAATCTCTATAGTTGTAATTGTAAAGGACAGCAGCGTTTAGTTGCTATCAGTTTTGGTAATGATGAAGTGATATATTGTAGCGAAACGCTGCAATGATATGCTATTGCCTGACAAATCAGTAACTTCGTTGACGATTAACGCTAAGTAGTCGCCCGTTTGTGTTTGCTGACTCTGACGACAAAACGCTGTGATATCAGATTGTGAGTTGGGATCTGTCGCGACCACATATAATGATTCACCAGCGGCTACATCGCGTAACGCAACCTTGGTTTTCAGCAGTGGCATTGGACATGCAAGCCCGCGACCATCGACGAAACGCTTGATATTTAGTAAAGGTTGCTCTTCATCTATTTTCGTCTCAGTGCCAACATCTGGGCCATCATTCTCTACTGGCAACAAGTCTAACAGATGATTGATCTCTTGCTGTTCTGGATCGGATAAGCTCGCTGATAAGTAAATAGAGTGTGATGCACGTTTGATGGGTAATTGGCTATCAGCGGACATAATACAAACCTTACAAGTATCAGTATTTCGGTTTCTTTATCAAAAAAGGCTCTAACAATTATTTTTGAATATCGTCAATCTATTTACGGCAACCATGAGCTTACTATTATTGTGTTTAACCATTATACCAAATAGCCGATGTATAATTGCATTTGAATATAATCAACGCCATGTTCGGTTCATTAGAATCACACAGTCATGTTGCACAATCGTGACGGGTGGCTGAGTGATTGGTAGCTAAGCACATAGTAGAATTGACCTTATACAAACAAGCTCGTATAGTCGAAAAGACGTCGTCAACAATCTGATAGGATACGAATTTGTACCACGCTAATAGACCGCCACGACTTATTAAAGCCACCAGCCATTCGTTAAATAAGCTGTCGGAAAGCTCGCTATCTAAACTATTTGGGCAAACAGATAGCCGCAACTCTGTGGTTTTATCTTTTTCAAATAGTATCAAAATCGGACTGTCAGTGACATTTCTGGTAATTGCTACAAGTGCTCATAGCAAGGATGGTGATGATAGCCAAGCTATGCCATTTGCCAATCATTCATGGCAAACAGTAGAGTCACAATCGTTAGAGCTACCCAATTTGCGCGGGCAAGGACTGAGCTTTGCTGAGCAATACCAAAATAAAATGCTGGGTGAGTGGTCATTACAGAACATCAATGGTCGGGTCAAAATGGAGCACGACCCTTGGGTGCAAGAAACGGTAAAAGACATGACATGGCGATTGAATGCGCAAGCCCGTCAGCAAGCACCACTTGGCTTAGTTATTCTTGATAATCCCAGCATCAATGCTTTTGCGGCACCTGGTGGAGTCATCGGGATCAATACAGGGACGATATTGGCCGCCAAAAGTATGGATGAGCTGGCAAGTGTCATCGCCCATGAAGTCGCGCACATCAGTCAACGTCACTATGAGCACAGCGCAGACGAGCGCAAAAAAGCCTTACTGATGCAAGTAGGCGGTATGTTGGCTGCGATTGCCGCATCAGCAGTCGATGGTGATGCGGCGGCGGCTGTAATGGCGGGTAGCCAGACAGCTTCTATGAATAGCAGCATGGCTTTTAGCCGTAACAATGAGCGCGAGGCCGACCGAGTAGGGATGCAAATCATGACTCAGGCAGGCTATGACCCTCGGGCAATGCCACGGTTTTTTGCCACGATGAATCAACAAAGCCAGCTCAATCAGGTTGAAAATCGCTTTTTACCAAGCTTTGTGCGCTCACACCCGCTCAGTGATGAGCGACTGAGTGAGTCGCAGAGCCGTGCTGGGCAGTATCCCACACTGTCATTGAGCCAGCAGCAGCGCCATCAAGCCTTGTTTGATTTGCTCTATTGGCGTGTACAAGCTACTGGCAAACATGCTTCTGAAGTGACGCTCACAACCGCTGCTAAAAATAGTCTGGGTGCCAAACTTGCCTTAGTGAGTTGGTACGGAGAACAGCAGCGCATCGAAGAGGCTAATGAGGTATTGGCACAGATTAATAAACTCCCAAATACGCAGCGTCAAAGCCTAGAACCTTTACTATCGATTACTTATAGTCAGCTTTTAAGCGAACAAGGCAAATGGCAACAAGCTGCAGATATTTTAGAGAGTCAGCAGCGTCTGTATCCTGAGCGCCGTGACTTGCGTCTGTATTTGGCGGAAGCACTGACCAATAGCAATCAGCCATTAAGGGCACAAGTACTGCTAAAACCACTCACAGAGCAACAACCAAGCGATCACTATGCATGGCAAAGTCTGCAGCTTGCTAATGAAAAGCTCGCTAAAACCGCAACGTCACCACAACTGGCTAATATTGCAACGATCAACGCATTGCGTTATCGCAGTTATGATCAACTTTGGAATGGGCGCTATGAGAGTGCGTTGACATCACTGACGCAGGCCAAGCAATTGACTGAAAACCTGCAAGCCACAGCACAAAGCAATAGTGCGCGCCCATTGCTAGCCAATATCAATGCAGAAATCAAAGCAATAAAAACCGCCAAAGACTTTGAGCCTTAGGCGGTTTGTAAATAGTCAGTTTTTTGTACAACAACAGGTGCGCTCGACAACATCATTTTCAGTAATAGCAGCTCATATGCCGGCTTGCTACCCAAAACGAAAAATTAGCCTTGTAGCGCATCTTTAACCATTTTAGAGATCAACGCAGGATCAGCACGACCAGCGGTCTTGTTTTTCAGTACACCCATCACGCTGCCCATATCACGCATAGAAGTGGCACCTTGCTCTGCGATTTCCGCGTTGACCAATGCCATGATTTCATCTTGATTCATTTGCTGTGGCATAAACTCATTGATAATATCAATCTCAAACTGCTCTTTGGCCGCCAAATCATCACGACCATTTTCTGTAAAAATAGTGAGCGACTCTTGACGTTGTTTGAGCTGCTTTTGTAGCACTTCTAATACTTGCGCGTCATCAAGCTCTGTCTGACGATCGATCTCGATCTGTTTGACGACTGATTGTACGTTGCGCAGTATTTTGACACGCTCAAGCTCACGAGCTTTCATAGAAGTTTTGATGTTGTCTGATAACGTCTGTTTAAGTTGGCTCACTGCTATTATCCTTATTCGTTTGTTAAATGCTATTTGTTGGGTACTGTTTAATAAGTTTTTTTGGGTAAAACCTGCTGAGAGCGGGCTTTGATAAAAAATTGCGTCAGCAGTAACAACGAAAATTGTAGCATAAAAAACGCCACTGATATCGATGGATAACAGTGGCGTTAGTGTAGCACTTGTACTTAACTAATCAGATTATTGATTAGTACATACGAGTAGTACGAATAGTTTCGCGTTGTAACTTCTTCTTATAACGCTTTACGGCAGCAGCTTTTTTGCGCTTACGTACTTGCGTTGGTTTTTCATAAAACTCACGCTTACGTACGTCTGATAATACACCAGCTTTTTCACAAGCGCGCTTGAAACGACGGATAGCGATATCAACTGGTTCGTTTTCTTTAACCTTAACTGCAGGCATGAAGACTCCTCGATTAGGATGAGATATAAGGGCATTAGTTTGGCTGTGTATTAGTATTTAGCCGTAATATCTCAAGATTACAGGCATCAGCTCAAACTAGGACAATTCTCACGCATTGGCGCAAGGGCAGGTATTTTAATAAAAAATATCAACAAAGTCAATGATTTTAACAGTTTATTGTCTATTTATACTTTGTTTAAAATGTATCGAGGCTGAGCTGTCAGGTTTTAGGTGAGTTAGAGCACAAAGTTTAGTGTTAATAAAAAATCCCTACGGTCTATAACGGTTTAGTGGGAGTTTATGCTATGATATTTCCCATATTGTAGGGTCTATGAACCGTTTTGTGCGTATTTTATTGAGGATGTTGGAATGAAAAAAACAGTATTAAACACAGCGTTGAGCACAGCTTTTATCGTAGCTTTGGGTGCGGGCGTGAGTGCTTGTAGCGGCGGCGAAGAGCACGAAGAAGTATTGGCGATCGATATGGTAGATGAAGCGGCTGAGCTGGCACGCGCAAACGCCCCTGAAGCAGAAGACATGGAGTTTCCAGAGGCGGCACCGATGCCAGCGGCGGATGCAACAGCTGCAGATGGGACAGAAGCTGATGCCACTGCTGAAGCAGGTACGGCGGATACAAGCATGGCAGACGCGACAACCCCAGCCACAGAGAGTGCTGATACCGCGGCTGCGCCTGCTGCCACTGACAGCGCCGATATGGCAACACCTGCTGAATAAGCTTTTAATTAGACTCGTAATATAATATTGTGAGTCTATGAACTGCTACAAAAAATTTGGCCACAGACGCATCAAATAAAGGTAAGGTCATGATCGATATACAGCAGCATATAAAAAGACTGAGTTTATCTGTTATCAGTCTAAGTGCGTTATTAGTATTGAGCGCTTGTAGTAGTGATAACGCGACTACGGAAGCGTCCAGCGCAGCCAACGAACCTGCTGCTACGAGTGTTGAAGAAACAGTTGCAACAGAATCTGAAACTACGGTGCCTGAGCCTATGGCTGAATCTGAGACTACCGACATGGTGGTTGAAGAAAAGACTGCTGTTGTCGCTGAGCCTGAAGTGCTCGCTGCAGATGCTGGTGCTAAACTTTACGAGTCAAACTGTAAAGTCTGCCATACAGCGGGTTTATTGAATGCACCGAAATATGGTGACACAGCCGCTTGGGCGACTCGTCTGACCAAAGATAAAGAGACTCTATACATGCACTCCGCTAAGGGCTTTAATAAAATGCCAGCACAAGCGGTAAATGGTGTCAGTGAGGCACAAGTCAAAGCCGCTGTTGATTATATGCTCGCGTCAGTAAGCTGATATAGTATATATAGAGTATACCAGTCATTGAAATTTGTTAAACTGACCGTCATTGTGACTGACAATGGCGGTTTTTTTATGCGCGTTTTCTATTACTATCGATTTTAACAACATGACTGGCTGTGCGAAGCGGATTTGATTCGCTATTCAAAATTTTAAAGCGATATACAATAAAAACGCGGCAAAAAATAGTCCGAAAACAAAAGCATAAAGGCAAAAGTATGAAGGTATTGGGTTTAGAGACGTCTTGTGATGAAACTGGGCTGGCGATCTTTGATAGCGAGCAGATCAATAATGACAATCAAGGGTTGGTCGGGCAAGTACTGTACTCACAGATTGAGCTACATGCGCTCTATGGCGGCGTTGTACCTGAGCTTGCCAGTCGTGATCATATTCGTAAGCTCGTGCCCTTACTCAACGAGCTGCTTGAGCAGTGTGATATGAGTAAAAACGACATCGATGCGATTGCCTATACTAAAGGGCCAGGGCTGATCGGTGCGTTGATGACCGGCGCATTATTTGGCCGCAGTCTGGCGTATGGTTTGGATATTCCTGCCATTGGTATTCATCATATGGAAGGGCATTTGCTCGCGCCGCTTATGGGTGCCAATCCGCCCGCTTTTCCTTTTGTTTCGCTGTTGGTCTCTGGTGGTCACACGTTACTTATAGCCGCTCATGGTGTGGGACAGTATGAAATCTTGGGTGAGTCGATCGATGACGCGGCGGGTGAGTGCTTTGATAAAGTGGCTAAGATGCTAGGCTTACCTTATCCCGGTGGGCCTAATGTTGCCAAACTGGCAGAAGCTGGCAACCCTGATGCTTACGCACTGCCAAGACCGATGCTACATCGAGGTTTGGACTTTTCGTTTAGTGGTATGAAAACAGCGGTACATAACCTGATTAAAGACACTGCTGGCTCTGATAGTGATCCGCACATTCGCGCGGATATCGCCGCGAGCTTCCAATATGCAGTGGTCGATACGCTAGTAAAAAAATGCGTCAAAGCACTCAAGCAAGCAGGTATGAGCCGTCTGGTCATTGCAGGCGGCGTCAGTGCCAACATACATCTGCGCGAGATGCTAGAGGCAGAGCTGGCTAAGATCAATGCAACGGTCCACTATGCACCGCCCGCGCTGTGTACGGACAATGGTGCGATGATTGCTTATGCCGGATTTGAGCGCCTGCAAGCTGGGCAATCTGATGATCTGGCGGTTAGCTGTATTCCGCGCTGGCCAATGACAGAGTTGCCAGCCGTATAATTGAGCCTTTTGTCCACCAAACCTATTTGAACTAAGGACAGTCTATGCAGTGGCTAGCAATCGGCTTAGGAGCAGCATTAGGCGCATGTTTACGTGGCTATTTAGCGCGCTTTAATCCACTGCATCATTGGATACCACTTGGCACGCTTGGCGCAAATGTCTTGGGCGGCCTGCTGATTGGCCTTGCGCTGGTGTGGTTCGAGCGTATGGGTAGCAACTTATCTGATCATGTGCGCGTGTTTGTGATTACCGGATTTTTGGGCGGGTTAACTACCTTTAGTACGTTTAGTGCAGAAGTATTTGGTTTTATTCATGATGGGCGGCTGCTAGCAGGCTTAGCGCTCGTTGGTTTGCATGTTGGCTTGACATTATTAGCAACCGCGCTTGGGTTTTATTTTTTTAAGTGCGTACTTTGAGCTTGTATCGATATCACCTGCTTAATGAGTGGTCTGATTTAAGTGGTTATCGAAATACAGTCTGTTTTAAATGGTCTGTTAATGAGTCTAGAGGGCATAATGACTGGTTCCGCTGGGGTATACCGCAACATTACAAGATGACTAGGTAACTAGGTTATATCTCTAGTTTTGACGGCATAGTTTGTGTCAATATGACAGTGTCAGGTTTTTAACAGATAGCTATACGTCTCTAGATAGCTCTGCCAGTGATTATATATTAGGTTGCTCCTTCCTTTATCGCCACTTTCTTTAGTAGGCATATAACTGATAAACCCTACCATATCAGAAGGATAGCCAAAATCATCATAAACGCTGTTTACCTTATTAAAGTCAGCATCACTGTTAAGTCTGTTCTTAAATAACCAAAGTAAGATAATATATCGCAATCTATCATTTACACGTTCATCATCTATAGTTATGGTGCCATTCTCTCTACTTACACCACTGTCATCTATCTCTAAATATTGAACATGAGGGTTCAGATAGCTGCCGTTCAATAAAATATCAAGAGCAATTTCAAGTAAGTATTTACTGTCAGGGTAGTTAATTAGGGAAACGTCAACTATCTTTCCTAAGTCTTGTAAATCTATTATCTTGCGACTGATAGCAAAATCGACTTCCTTCTCAGATAAGACAATATCGTTTTCTTTTAAAAAAGAAAATGGAATACTAATATTTTTCACGTTTAGTTTCTCTATATCTTGAATGATACTGGTTACGGCTGCCAGTGCGATGCCTGTATAGCGCACCGAACTATAGGCTAATTCTTTATTAATTCTTTATTAATCCATCATTACCATCATTCTTTAATGTAGGAACACGTTCTTGTATTGCATGATAAAACCCATCTTTGTCTTTTGGTGATATCACTATGCTACCCCCTTTATATATTATCTCAATCCTATCTAAGGACAGTGCTGGAGCAGATAACGTACTGTTGGTAGGAGTGATTTGGGTAATATCTTTCAATGAAATGCTTCGAGTAGAAAAACCATAATTCACTAACAGTTCGTCATCTGACAAACTGTACTTTACGCTGAAAAATATTAATAAGAGTAATATTGCACCTGGCATAGTAAAAAGACTAATAAATATTGTTCTTTTAATTGAACTATTGTTGTATATCCATTCTCCTACAGGCACCAAAATGAGTAATAAGCTAAAACCTAATATTAAAAAAGCTAACCAGAGATCGATCTTTGATGCAAATACAGTATTTATCATAATTTATTAGCAGAAAGCCCTTAGTTAATTTTATATTCGAAAAGCTCAGTTCATGTACACCATGAAGTACATTGTGACTGTTTCAGCGAGATAAAACATTGATACCAGTAGCCCACAGCCAAATATTTAAGTCCTCGCTAGGGAACCATTATTTACCATAACATTCATTACGATATGAAAAGGTGAATAATATTTCATCACTATAAAAAAGTAATTAGTAATGAAACTACAACGGCTTCACAATTCCATCAAGTAAACTCGCAAACCCCTGCATATAAGCCATATCTTGGCTCGCCGTGCGCGTTGCGGCATAAAGCTGACAATACACGCCGTCCCCCAATGGACGGGAGACCACCCAGCCTTTTTTCTCATATTCAGCCACCACCCAATCAGGCAATGCCGCTACGCCACGTTCACTGGCGACCAACTGAATCAGCATCGCGGTCAGTTCTGTGGTACGAACACTCTCAAAGCTCACTTGTGCTGGCGTCATAAAGTTGGCAATGATATCGAGGCGTTTGGCTTCTACCGGATAGGCAATCAATGTCTCGTTAACCAAATCATTAGGTTCAATAAATTCTTGCGTCGCTAAATCATGCGTTGGTGACAGCACCAAGCGACTCTCATACTCAAACAATGGCTGATAGCTAATACCGTCGAGCGGTAAATCACTGGTGGTAATAAGCAAATCGATATCGCCTTCCATCAAGAGATGATGCGGCTCAGGCTCAAAGCCCGTGGCAAAATCAAGCTCGACATCCGACCATTCACGGCGATAGTGATTGAGTATCGGCATGAGCCAATCAAAGCAGCTGTGACACTCTGATGCCAGTCGTAACCTGCCCGCTTGACCATGTGCCAAGCGCTTTAGATCGTTTTTGGTACGCGTGACTTGCGGCATGATATTATCCGCTAAGGCTAGCACGGCCTTGCCCGCTGGTGTAAAGCTAAGCGGGCGCGTGCGGCGATTGACGAGGCTGACGTCGTAATAGTTTTCTAGCTCTTTGAGCTGATGCGAGACTGCAGACGCCGTGACATGTAGCTCATCGGCCGCTGCCGCAAGTGAACCATGCGCCCGTAGCGCAGTTAAGGTATTAAGATGACGAAGCTCAAGCATGATAAGACCTAACCGCTAAAGTGAGAAGAACTCATTATAGTGGATACTGTGTTGATTTTCACTCATAGATGTTGTCAATGAGTGATTGCTGCTAGCGTCGCCGTAATAATAGCTGTGAGATGACCACCAATACTAGCGAGGCGACCAGCAATAACGTACCTATCGCATTGACTTCTGGTTTGAGACCCACCCGCACCATAGAATAAATACGCAGCGGCAAAATCTCATAACTGGGGCCTGTGACAAAGGTCGATACCACCACATCATCGAGCGATAAGGTAAAAGCCAATAACCAACCGGCCATTACCGCAGGCAAGATAACGGGGATCAATACCGTACGTATCATCGTCGACTCAGATGCGCCCAAATCGCGCGCTGCCTCCATTAGCCGCTCATCTAAGCTGCTCAGACGCGCAAAAACAGTAATGACCACGAACGGTAGGCAAAAAGTGATATGCGCTATCAGTAAAGACACAAAGCCTAGCTGTAAACCTATCAATAAAAACAGTGCCAGTAGTGAGATAGCCAGTACAATCTCAGGCGACATCATCAGCACAAATAGCAGCCCGTTTAGCAAGCCTTTACCACGAAAGTTATAGCGATGTAGTGCGAGCGCAGTGAGCGTACCAATCAAAGTCGAAACCGTAGCGGCGACCAAACCCAAGACAATAGAGTGCCAAAATGCATCGAGCATCGCTTGGTTATTAAATAATGACTCGTACCACTTTAGGCTAAAGCCGCCCCAGTTATAGCCAATTTTTGATTTGTTAAATGACATCACCACCAAAACAATGATGGGTAGATATAACAAAGTATAAATAAGACCGAGATAGCCTTTGGCAGCGATACTGCCAATCTTGAGCTTACGTGAATAAGACATTAGGCCACCTCGTTAAAGTCAGTCTTGCCAATGCGGCGACTACTGGCGCGATAAGCCAGTAATAATACCGCCATTGCCACTGTCAATAACACGCTAGCAGCAGCACCAAACGGCCAGTCACGGGCGTCTAAGAATTGGTTTTTGATGATATTACCGACGAGTAGGTTGCGAGAGCCGCCCAAAATATCCGCCACATAAAACATACCCATCGCAGGCAACAGCACGAGCAGTACGCCAGAGATAATCCCTGGCGTCGTCAGTGGTAGTACCACATGCCAAAAGGTCTGTGTTTTTGATGCACCCAAATCCTGAGAAGCCAATAGCATGTCATTGCGTAAATCGGTAAACACGGCATATAGCGGTAATACCATAAATGGGAATAATAAGTAAGTTAGACCAGCAATGACCGCGCCTTGCGTATATAAAATATCGATAGGAGCATCAATGGTACCGATTGCCAGCAGTGACTTATTAATCAAGCCATTATTCGCGAAGAGCAGCTTTAACGCATAGGTGCGTACCAGAGAGTTGGTCCAAAAGGGCAGGATCAACAGCAGCATGAGTAACGGCTGCCATCGCACTTTTACCTTGGACACGAGCCATGCAAAAGGATAGCCCAGCAGTAGACAGATAACCGTTGTGATACCTGCCATCCACAATGAATGAACGAACACCTCAAAATATAACGGATCAACCATGCGCACATAGCTGTCAATATTGATAGGTAAGCTAATAAAGGCGCTGCTATCTCGGGTTAAAAAACTGACCGCGATGACCAATATATTTGGTAATAGCGCAAATATCAGTAGCCAACCCCAGATCAGCCAGAGCGTTGCCGTACGAAACGGACTTTTGCTGCCTAAGTGGTTGCGGGCCATCAGCTACCATCCTTTTGTACAGTCGCCTTGTTTGTATGGTCAGCGTCTTCTGGCAATACCCACTCCCAGCCATCAACCCATGAGACCTTGACGCCTTCGTTGAGTTTGTAATCAAAGCTTGGGTCATCTTCATCAAAAAACTCAGAGGCCTTAATGATATGGCCATTTGCCAATTCAATAATCGAGTCTAACGTACTGCCTTTATAATTACTTTCGATGACGCGCCCCAGTAGTCCGCTATGCTCATTATCTTTTGGATCATATATGCGTAAGTCTTCGGGACGAAGTAGTAAATTGACGATATCGCCCACTTGTACATCATTGGCAAAATTGGGTCGACGCAAGTTACGTAGCGTTGTTGGCCCTTCTTGCGCTTGAGCCTCACAGACTTCAACTTCGATGCGTCCATTGGTCACGTTGCCATCACGATCTGGAAGGTCTGGATAGACACCCTTGACCTCAGCTCTAAACAGATTGGTCTCGCCGATAAACTTGGCAGTAAACAAGTTGGCAGGAGTCTCATAAATCTCAATAGGCGTGCCAATTTGCTGGAACATGCCGTCTTTCATCACGGCAATGCGGTCTGACATCGACAGCGCTTCTTCTTGATCATGCGTGACAAATACAAAGGTAATGCCCAGCTCACGTTGTAGACGCTTGAGCTCTGATTGCATTTGCAAACGTAGTTTGTGATCAAGCGCGGATAGTGGCTCATCGAGTAGTAATAGCTTGGGGCGATTGATCACCGCACGGGCGATCGCCACGCGCTGCTGCTGCCCACCAGATAAATCCTGCGGTTTGCGATTGGCCAAATGCTCCAACTGCACCATAGCCAGCATCTCGCTGACGCGAGCTTGAATCTCAGCTTTTGGCACTTTTTTTAGCTTTAATCCATACGCGACATTTTGGGCGACGCTCATATGTGGAAACAATGCGTACTGCTGAAATACCGTATTGACCGGACGTTTATCAGCGGATAAGCCTGCCATCTGTACGCCATCTAGATAGATTGTCCCCGCATTGGGCTGCTCAAAACCTGCAATCAAGCGCAGTAATGTCGTTTTGCCACAGCCTGAGGGCCCAAGCAGTGTCAAAAACTCGCCGTGCTTGATATCAAGGTTGATGTCTTTTAACACTTCAGTTTGATCGTAGGTTTTTTTGATACCATTTAATTGCAGCAACGTCTTGTCATTTTGAGGTGACGCAGAGGTTTTGTGCGTGCTTGGCGATGGGTCGGTCATAATATCTGTTCCTAAGCGTCAAATAGATCAGAGCAGTAAATCAATGCAGCCATCAAGGTATCTCGATGTCATCAAAAAACTGGCAAGAGCGTAAGCACGATTTGATTGCTGCCTGATAGCTGTCTGATTGCTGCGTATTATAACAAACCCGTGATATAAATCAGTGCAAGTTCGTTATAAGTTACGCGAGTCGTACCGTCATAGCAGCGATGGTTACGGCTATATTTTTACAGTTATAAGTTGGCGTATAACGACATTTAAACAAAATTTTTTACCGTTTTTTGGCCTCTATTCCTATACAATCACGGTATGGCTGACAAACGTAAGGCATCTGATGGGTGAGTGTGAATAGTCATCTGCCCATTTATGTTTGCATACAAGTATATAAAGCCGTTTATAACTCTCATATTATTGATAATAAAGGATCTCTCATGCCTACTGATATACGTCCAACAACAGGTCAAGAAGCCCTTGAGCTTTTAAAAGAAGGTAATGCCCGTTACGTGGATAGTCTCACCAGTACCGATGAATATATGCAGCGTCGCCCAGAATTGGTCAAGGATCAAAATCCATTGGCGATTATTTTGGGCTGCTCGGATGCACGAGTACCTGTTGAGATTGTTTTTGATCAAGGCTTGGGGGATTTGTTTGTCATACGTGTGGCCGGCAATGTGGTGGCGCCATCACAGATTGGCTCAATCGAATTTGCCGCCGAAGCCTTTGGCACAAAGTTGGTGGTAGTCCTTGGACATTCAAAATGCGGCGCGGTCACGGCCTGCGTTGAGACCTTGATCAATCCTGATCAGAACTATTCTCCTAATTTGCAATCGATCGTTGATCGCATTCGCCCAAGTGTCTATAACTTGCATGAGCTGGCAACGGCCAATGGTCAAGACGTCGATGCCGATGAGTTGGTTGATCGCTCTATCCGTGCCAATGTGCGTATGTCAGTGAGTCAGCTCAGACATGGATCGCGGGCACTAGAGGACTTGACGAATAGTGGTCAACTGCTTGTTGTGGGTGCTGAGTATGACCTAGAGACAGGTAAGGTGAGGTTCTTAGACAGCTAATATATATCTAAACATGAACATACTTTGTTCATATTCTTACAAAACCCTATCAATTATTTTGCCATTTTTTATTATGATGAGAGACAGCAGTGAATCATGACAGTCGTGATTCGCTTATTTATAATACTCTTTTTTGAATAACCTTAGGATAACTATGTCTACTAACGATAATAATGCGACCATCGCACAGCCTGCGAGCAGTATCAGTACAGATGGCGTCCAGTCAATCTCTACGCAAACGACAGGTTTTACGTTTAACCACACCATGCTACGCGTCAAAGATCCTGCCAAGTCATTGGCGTTTTATACTGGGGTTTTGGGAATGACGTTGCTGGCGGTCAAAAAATTCCCTGATATGGAGTTTGATCTGTATTTCTTGGCAAAGCTAACTGAGAGCGAGCGTGAGAACCTGCCTGCTGGTGATGACTTAGAAATCTTTGCGTTCCGTCAGCGCGGTATCTTAGAGCTGACCCATAATTATGGCACTGAGACAAAAGCTGACTTTAGCTATCATGATGGCAACCAAGACCCTCAAGGCTTTGGACACATTTGTTTTAGCGTACCGAACCTAGATGAAGCCATCGCTTGGTTTGATAAGAACGATGTTGAGTTCAAAAAACGTCCAGAAGACGGCAGCATGAAAAACATTGCCTTTATCAAGGATGTTGATGGCTACTGGATTGAAATCGTACAAGCTGATTTGATGTCATAACTGGCAAAACAGCAGTGAGATGTTCATTTATTTATCCCCTTAAACGCGCGCTAAAACAGCAATAGGAGCAACCCTTTATGCCCACCCCCGACGTGAGTCGCCTATCGAACACGCTAACCGATGGTGTGACCGTCTATCAACAAGTGGTCTATACCACGCAAGACTTGGCAAGTGGCTTTATCGAGCGCATTCCATATTTTATAGCGGCGCTCATTGTGTTGGGGATTTTTTGGCTGTTGTCGATTATTTTCAAAAAAGTCGTGCATAAAACCTTAGGCGCGCGCGTGCGTCATCAAAACTTGGTGAAGGTGTTTCAGCGCATAGGCGGGGCGCTTATTCTGTTTATTGGCTTTATGATCGCCATGGTTGTCGCTATTCCAGGATTTACACCAGCCAAATTAATCGGCGCGCTGGGTATTGGTTCGGTTGCGATTGGTTTTGCTTTTAAAGATATTTTTCAAAACTTGCTCTCTGGTATTTTGTTGCTGATTTCAGAACCGTTTCGTATCGGCGATCAAATCGTCTCAGGGGACTACGAAGGAACGGTAGAAGATATCAAAATCCGTGCAACGACCATCAAGACTTATGATGGCCGGCAAGTAGTGATTCCAAACTCGGAGCTGTATACCTCGGCATTAACCGTCAATACCGCCTACAAACAGCGCCGCTTGCAAGTGGCGGTCGGTATTGGTTATGAGGATGATATCGAAACAGCAAAAGCTGAGATTCTACAAGCTTTGGATAAAGTTGATAGCGTATCGAGAAAAGCGACGCCAAGCGTAATTGCGACAGGGTTTGGCGGCTCTTCTATGGATTTGACAGTACGTTGGTTTATTGATAACGGCACTCAGGCTAATAAAGTCGCTTCTATTCATCAAGTCATTGTAGAAGTCAAAAAAGCGCTGGATGCAGCCGGTATCAATATTCCTTTCCCTATACGTACAATAGATTTGAGCGATCCTTCAGTGAAATCTATTGTTAAGCAGATAAATAAGCAGCAAGATGACAATGTTAATGATGATGATAATGCCAAAAAAGCAGAGACAGAGTAATTTGCTTAGAGCGTTATTTCAAAGAGCTGTCTTCACGTGATGTTTTTTGAGCAATAAAAAACCGTCATATTCAATGATATGGCGGTTTTTTTGTCTTTCTACAAACTATAGTGAATTCAGTATAAAAACGATACAGTGGGACTGGGATAAATTTTTCGCAGCATCGAGCAGCGTAGGCACAGCACGTAAGAAAAATTTAGACCAGTTCCACCTTGATATATAATGTATCTGTTTTATTTAGGATTGATTATACTAGGCCAGTACAAAAAGTTAGTCATTCTTTGCTCTAAATTCGGTATGGCACGATTTACAACTTGCACCAACTTCACCAAAGGCAGCCTGGACGTCTTCGACACTAGTAGCCGACTGTGCAGCAGCATTTAGCTCAGCCGTCACTTTTTGAAAGTTGTCCGCTTCAGCACTGAAACCATCAGCATTTGACCATACGGCTTCAGTCGCGTTGCCCATGGCTTCTTGGTTTTCAAAGTGACTCCAAGGGTTTGCCGCATCTTCTGCCAAGAATGATGCCTGCTCTTTGAAAACCGCCGCATCAAAGGTATCAGGGGCTTTGACCATATCACCCATGACGCCCATCGCATCGCCCCAGCTTTTCATGCTGTCTTGGCGCGCTTTGATATCAGGATCGTCACCTGCACCGCTACACGCTGTCAAACCCAGCGCCGCTGCCATTAAGGTGATGCTAAAAAAAGATTTCAAAGATTTTTTGGTATAAACCTGTGCCATATGACTTACTCCTTTAAACGTGGCTAATAGTAGGCATCGCTATCACGCTTGCCTTACCTCAAATATTATTATAAAAATATTTCTTAAGATTCTTTTGCGCACAGTGGCTGCGAAATAGTCTCTACTATTGTAGCGTTTATCGGCAGAATGGGAGCAATATAATGTTATATCCTCGTAATCATCGGATGATATAAAACCCCTTTAGCAAATCGTTTGTTAGATATAAAAAAGGCCAACGATAATCGCTGACCTACACTCTCAAACCTAACATTCTTGAGCTTTAAAAAAGCTTAGAGAGCCAACCAATCACGCGGCTTGAGATAATAATCAGTCAACTCAAACTCAGGTGTGCCCTCAGCCGGCTCAAACCGATAATGCCAGCTGGCAAGAGGTGGCATACTGACTAAGATCGACTCAATACGGCCGTTACTTTGTAAGCCAAATAAAGTCCCACGATCGTAGACCAGATTGTACTCTACATAACGGCCACGGCGATAGAGCTGAAACTCACGCTGTGCTTCGGTATAAGGCATATCTTTACGCTGCTCAAAAATCGGCATGATACCGTCAAGGTAACCATTGCCAACGGCCTTCATAAAGTTAAAGCAAGTCTCAAAGTCCCAGCCGCGACTCTCTGTACTGACGTCGTCATAAAACAAACCACCGATACCACGCTGCTCATCGCGGTGACGCAGATGAAAATACTCATCGCACCACTGTTTGAAATCAGCATAAATATGGTCACCGAAAGGCGCGCATAGATCATGACAGACCTGATGCCAGTGTACACAATCAGCGAGTACGGGGTAGAAAGGCGTCAAATCAAAGCCGCCGCCAAACCACCAAATCGGCGCTTCGCCTTCTGCTTCTGCCACGAACAAACGTACGTTGGAGTGGCTGGTTGGGACATTTGGGTTTTTGGGATGTACCACTAAGGACACACCCATGGCTTGCGCTTTGCGACCAGCGATATTGGGGTGGCGTGCAGTGGCAGAAGCAGGCAAATTGTGGACATGGATATGACTGAACATCACGCCTGCTTTTTCGATGACCGTGCCATCTGTCAATACGCACGAACGACCGCCGCCACCCTCTTTGCGCTCCCAATCGTCAGGGACGAAAGTTGCATTGCCGCCGCCATCGCGTTCTTGTGCCTCTAAGGCGTCGCAGATACGAGCCTGTAGGTCCACCAAAAACGCCCGTACGCGCAGGATGTCTTGACTGGTTGGCGTGGTCTCTGACGCTACGGTTGATAGGTCTGCTTGGTTATCTATATTTGAAATACTCATAAGACATCTATTTATTTAGGTGTATGGCTGTATTAAAATCTTTATCGAGCATGTGCCCCATACGATCGCGTTTGGTCGCTAGGTACTCAGCGTTCATATCGTTGACACCGACCAATAAAGGCACTCGCTCAACAACGTCAATACCGTGCTCCGTCAAATAAGCAACTTTGTTTGGATTGTTAGTGATGAGTCTGACAGCGTTGACACTGATATGGGCAAGCATCGGACCACACATATCATAGATACGCGCATCAGCAGGCAAGCCTAACATGAGATTGGCATCCAGCGTGTCGTGTCCCTGATCTTGGAGGGCATAAGCGCGAATCTTGTTGGTCAGACCGATACCGCGACCTTCTTGACGCAAATACAAAATCGCACCGCAACCTGACTCTTGGATGGCTTGCATGGCAGTATTGAGCTGTGGTCCGCAGTCACACTTTAATGAGCTAAACGCATCGCCTGTTAGGCACTCAGAATGAATCCGAACCAGCGGAATTGGTCTTTGCGACGACGTGTCATCTGAGCTAGGTGCTGTCGTTTGATCGACCACAGACAGACCGACGGTCAGCATGACATGCTCTTGGCCTTCGTCGTTTTCAAAGATATGAATATCAAACTCGCCATGACGAGTGGGTAGTTTGGCACTAGTGATAAATTGATATGACATTACTGTCCTGCATAAGCCTAAAGTCGTGGCGGTGAAGGGTTTGTGATAATGCTATTAAACCCGCGATAACATTCTAGCCTGAACGGTAAGGCCAAGATGATAGCAGTATAACCTTTTCATAAAGAACGCGTGCTTATTGTATTTATTATAAAAACACACAAAGTTCACAGACGACGCACGATGATTAAAGCGACAATTAAAAAAAAATGCTATTATGCCATACTATTTTGGTGGATACAGTGACAAGTCTTTATCCTTACATTACTATGTCGTCACTAACATCCGATATTGATGCAAAATAATAGGGCATAATAATAGTCCTTGGTATTAAAGCACGTAGTTTTGAGGCACGATCTACTGTGGTAGCGTGTTCATATGATACGTAGCGCAGCTATATACACGTAAAGTTGCATGAATAATTATATGGTCGATTACATCAATAATGATGTAGATATTATTGACGTCTCTCAATTGTAGCTATTGCTATATTGGAGACACGTCTTGTCAGCAGATTGGTAGGTATCGTACGGTTTATGCAGCAGTCACTTCATTCCCCAAAGTCTCAGTCCTCATCTGCATCAGTATCTGATTCTGCCGCCCAGCTATCGAGCTTACAGCAGACTTATACTGTGATTCCTCGCGTGCGTCCGCATACGCCATTGCTTGATGCCATTAACACACCTTCTGATATGAATACGCTTTCAACCACTCAGCTGATTGCGCTGGCTGATGAACTGCGTCTTTTTTTGCTGTATTCAGCAGGACAAAGCGGTGGGCATTTTGGCGCCAATTTGGGTGTGATTGAGCTGACGATTGTATTGCATTACCTACTTGATGCTCCGCAGGATCAGATTGTATGGGATGTGGGTCATCAGGCCTATGCACACAAAGTCCTGACCGGTCGCCGTGAGCAGCTGGCAACGATCAGATCAAAAGATGGTCTGACTGCATTCCCAGAGCGTGCAGAGTCTATCTACGATACATTTGGCGTTGGGCATTCATCAACCTCTATCTCAGCCGGTTTGGGCATGAGCTTGGCGCTGCGCTATCAAGGCCTCGCGCAAACGGTTGCTTGTATCATTGGTGATGGTGCGATGACTGGTGGTATGGCTTTTGAGGCCATGAACGATGCAGTCCAACAAGATGCCGATCTACTAGTCATTTTGAACGACAACGATATGTCGATTTCTTGTTCTATCGGTGGTTTTTCGCGGCATTTAGCGATGCTTTGGGAGTCGGGCTACCAAGTCGATATCTCTGAGTCAGGTGAGCCTGTGCTTTGCCAGCGTCCTGATATGCAAGCATTTGATCGCCGCAAACGTCACAAAGAGATGCGTGATGTACCGCAATTAGAAGATAACTTATTTAAAGCGATTGGCTTTACCTATTTTGGTCCGTTTGATGGGCACAATATCCCTGAGTTACTACGTGTGTTGTCAATTGCCAAGCAAGTCAAAGGGCCTGTTTTGGTACATATCTATACCACCAAAGGCAAAGGCTTTGCACCAGCAGAACTAGATCCGGTCGGCTATCACGCGATTAGTAAGCTACCAGCAGAGATTCATAATGAGTCTCAGAGCAAATCTGCAGAAGCATTAAAGCAAAACACGAAACCTGCGCTAAAATACTCGCAAGTATTTGGTAATTTCTTATGCGATAAAGCGGCTGAAGACGATAAGTTGCTCGCGATTACTCCTGCTATGGAAGAAGGCTCGGGCATGATTGACTTTGCTCGTCATTTTCCAACACGCTTTTTTGATGTGGCTATTGCCGAACAACATGCGGTTACGCTAGCGGCCGGTATGGCAACGCAAGGTGTCAAACCTATTGTGGCGATTTACTCGACGTTCTTACAGCGCGGATACGATCAGCTGATTCATGACGTGGCGCTACAGAATCTCGATGTCATGTTTGCAATTGACCGTGCAGGCCTCGTTGGTGAAGATGGTGCCACGCATGCAGGCGTGTTTGATTTTAGCTTTTTACGCTGCATTCCCAACATGGTGATTGCTGCGCCAAAAGATGAAAACGAATGCTATCATCTGCTCAATACTTGCTATGAGTATCAAGGATGTACGGCAGTTCGTTATCCGCGTGGTACCGGTACAGGCGCCGCTATCGAGCAGCCAGCACAGACTTATAAAATCGGTGAAGCCGTTATTGAGTCAGTATTGGGCAGCAATGATGCGCCTTATAAGCTAGCACTATTGGCTTTTGGGACGATGGTTGCGACTGCTCAGCAAGCGGCCGAGAGCTTAACCAGTGATGATACAGCGTTAGAGTGTCAGGTACATGTGGTCAATATGCGCTGGGTAAAACCGCTAGATACAGCCATGCTTGAGAGTTTACTGTCGCAAGGGGTGACGCATATCGCAACCATAGAAGAGCATGTGATTATGGGTGGCGCGGGTAGTGCAGTGAATGAATACTTGCTCAATGAATCGGCTGCTTTTAAACGTCAGCGTCCAGCTGTTGGCAACATCGGTATTCCTGATCGCTTTATCGCGCACGGATCGCAAGCTGAGCAGTGGGCGGATTGTGGTTTGGATGTGACAGGTGTTATTAAGCAGCTTAAGCAACTGTTGTCGTAAATTTTACTTTTTAGATTTGCAGTATTATTTACAAATTATTGTTTTAAAAGCTATTACTGTAAACAGATACTCGCTCTTTAAACAGAGCAAACGCCTGCTAGCCGTAGGTGCCAACTTTTTTACAACTTGCGCAGTTTGTATGACCACCAAAATATTGGCTTGGTCAGCGTGACGGTTTTTTCGTTTTTATCGAACAATTTTAGTATAATGCGGGTGTCGTTTATAAGTTTTTATTTATAAAAGACACGTTTCTAATCGCATAGATGTGGTGTGATGCGGCGGCTGTTTGGCATGTTGTGGGCACAGAGTTGGTTTTATTTTTTATATTCATTCATCAAGCAAATAGGTTATTTATGGAACCCATGGTCGTCATCGCAGCGCGTACTGCTGAAAAAGTTGGTAAAGAGATTTTATATGCGCATCAAAACCGTCACAAAATCGAGTTAGATATCGAGTCTAAAGGACTTGATGGTCTGGTGACGCGCATCGATCGCTTTAGCGAAGAGCTCACGATTGAAACCCTAAAAGCCAGCTATCCGAATCATTCATTTTTGGGTGAAGAGTTTGGTATGCAAGAAGGTCGCGGCGAAGACGCCGACTGGTGCTGGATTATCGATCCGCTAGATGGTACTAAGAACTTCGTTCATGGTGTACCGCAGTTCTGCGTATCTATCGCTGTACAGCACAAAGGCGTGACGCAGCACGGTGTCATTTATGACCCAGTCCGTGACGAGATGTTCTCTGCTAGCCGTGGTAAAGGCGCACGTTTGAACCAACGCCGCATTAACGTCAGCGAACGCAAAACCATCGATGGTGGTTTCTTTACCACAGGTCATCCGCTTGAGCGTAAGCGTAATGGCGAAGTGATCTCTTATGCCAAGCAGCATTTTGAGAGCTTACAAAAGATCTCTGAAGCTGGTGGTCAGGTACGTCGTCTGGGTTCAGCGGCGCTTGATTTGTGTTATGTTGCTGCTGGACGCTTTGATGGCTATTTTGAGATGTCGATTAAGCCTTGGGACATCGCCGCAGGTGAGCTTATCGTCACTGAAGCACGCGGCGTGGTGGTCGATCACACGGGCGCGCACAACTCTATGACATCAGGCTCTATCTTTGCTTGTAACGTCAAACTGCTCAAGCCATTGATGCAAACCGTCGTGCCAATTTGGGGCGATGTGCTCTAATTATAAAATAAGCAGGCTTAAACGCTGAGCGAGTCAAACATAAAAAAGCTGGTTCCGTTAAGGAGCCAGCTTTTTTGTTTTTTTAGCGCGTTTGTCTTCAACGGTGATACCTTCAAACGCCAACTCTTGACTGACAGTTTCTAACAACTGTAGCTCTTCTTCTATCAGCATGAGCATGTCTTGGACACGCGGTAATGCTTTACTGCAAGCAGTGATGCCAAACTCAATTCTATCTAAATAACTGGCCAAAGTAATATTCATGGCTTGACCGTTGAATACGATAGAAGCGGGATACAGTGATTGTAAGCGTGCACCATTCCAATATAGCGGCTTCTCAGAACCAGGAACGTGAGAAATAATGAGGTTAAAGGCTTGTTTTTTGGGAAAGATACCAGTCGCCAAGTTGATACCTTGCCATGCATAGGCGATGACGCTGTAATTAATGACTTGCGCTTGATTCATACGGCGAAAGCGACGTTTGCCATTATTCATACTACGATGGATCAGCTCCAATCTGCGTAATGGGTTGTCCAAATGTGTGCCCAAATTCGCTAGTACAAATGACAGCTGATTGCCCGATATACTATCATCAGTACGCAGTGACATCGGTACAAACGCAATCAGCGGCTTGCTGGGTAGCGCATCCATTGAGATCAAATAACGACGAATAGCGCCAGCACAGACGGCTAATACCACATCGTTTCTACTGATTTTTAATCTTTCGGCAATTTTATTAAAGCGCTGTATGTCATAAGACTGCGCCGAGATACGACGCGATGCGGAAATGCGCCTGTTCAAAATACTCATCGGCGCGTCAAACGTACCGACATAGCCTTCATCACCATGGTTTTTCAGATTGTCTATCAGTTCTGTAAATACCGGTTTGATGGTAGATATCTGCTCTTTCATGATGCGCCTGATAGATCTTTCGGCAGGCAAAATAGCATTCATTTGATTACGGTGACGCGCCATCAGTGACCATACTGGTAGCGAGACGGGTTCGGTAGGGGATTGTGATAAGGATTTTTTTACCAAACGCATGGCAGCGATACCATCAACGAGCGAGTGATGAATCTTAAAATACCAAGCAAAACGTTCAGGCCCACCTTCTACTTCTGGCTCAATTCCTTCTATGACATGGCATTCCCAGAGAGGCATCGCACGATCTAACAGTCGCCCATGCTCTCTTGAGACATACATCAACAGCTCACGAATACGCCCAGGACTCGGTAGCGCCACATGATGTAAATGATGCTCAACATCAAAGTCTTTGTCTTTTTTCCAAAACACCAAATGCTCTAGCACCTGATTGAACGGAAAGCTCGGCGGTACATCAGATTCTTGCATTTGTTTTACTAGCTGATAAACAAAGTCGCTATCAGCGCCCTCGGGTAATTCAAATAAAAACAATCCGCCAACGTGCATTGGTTGTTTACGCGACTCAAGAAGTAAGAACAACTGGTCGACTGCTGTGAGAAGTCGCATAATAAATCCTTTTATGACGATAATGAATAAACGATAATGAATAAAAATGATAGCTGACGGCGTGCTGACCCAACCAGATTTCCGTCTTATTATTTTATAATCGGTTTTTTGTTAGGGCTGACCCGAGCAAGCGCTTACTGGAAAAAATAGCCCGTCTGCGGTGAGCTAGCAGTTGCCATCTTACGCATTGGCATACGACCTGCCAAAAATGCGGCGCGGCCTGCCCATACGGCATGTTTCATGGCATGTGCCATCATCACAGGGTTTTGTGCATGGGCAATTGCTGAGTTCATCAGAACGCCATCACAGCCAAGCTCCATGGCAATCGCAGCATCAGAGGCAGTACCGACACCTGCATCGACCAACACAGGTACTTTGGCGTTTTCGATGATGAGGCTGAGGGTGTGGCGATTAAGCAAACCAAGTCCCGAGCCAATCAAGCTACCAAGTGGCATAATAGCGACGCAGCCCATGCTCTCTAACTCTTGGGCGACGATAGGATCATCTGAGCTATAGACCATGACTTCAAAGCCATCATCGACCAGTACTTGCGCCGCTTTTAAGGTCTCAGTGATATTAGGATAAAGGGTTTTTTCATCGCCCAATACTTCAAGCTTAACCAGATTGTGCCCGTCCAATAACTCGCGCGCAAGTTTGCACGTACGAATGGCAGTTTCGGCATCAAAGCAGCCAGCCGTATTCGGCAAAATCGTGTATTTGTCAGGGGAGATGACATCGAGCAAGTTTGGCTCGTCGCTGTTTTGTCCGATATTGGTACGGCGAATAGCGACGGTCACGATTTCTGCTGCCGAAGCGGCAATGGCTTCTCCAGTCTCGCTCAGGTCTTTATATTTGCCTGTACCGACCAGCAGGCGAGAGGAAAAGGTACGACTACCAACGGTAAAGGTATCTTGCAAAAGTGGTGTCGGGTGAGTAGCAGTGCTAACGGTCTCTGACATAACTAAAAATCCTAATGGCGAGCGGGCAAGGTGGACAGAAAAAATATAACGAGATTTCTAAGTAATATTAAAAAAGTGCAGTAGACAATAATAGCGCACTGTTAGCAAAATAAAAAATCGCATGATAAGTTGGCTATATATACCGTAAAAATAGGCGAGTGGCGATACATAAAAAACGCCGACCACATAAAATAATACGCGTCTAAAACAAAATGTTATTATAACAAACTCATGCAATCTTACTTGCAATCTTTTTAGGCTTGGTCAGTCAAGCTCAGTGTATTTACAGTGCTTTGGTGTGATTGTCTATTTGACACTATCTCTATTTATTAGGTTGTCTTTATGATGCAGTTGCCGTACAGCTTTGCGAAACGCCATCAGATTTTGGCCATACTTGCCATTGATCCTGAGTTGCCGCCAACTTTGGTATTGACGAAAGCCACCCCATTATCCGCAATCAATGAAGCGGTGCGGTTTTTGCAGCAGCAAGGCAGTCGCGGCGTACCAACTTACGAAAGTGTCAGCTCGGATGATTTTGAAAAACGTATGAACGCGGCTTATGCTGGTAATACCGGAGAGTCGCAGCATATCGCTGCTGGGCTTGAGGATCATCCGGATCTTGATAGTTTAGCAGATAGCGTCCCTGAGACTGAAGACTTGATGGATCAGCAAGATGATGCGCCGATTATTCGTCTGATTAATGCGCTGTTGTCAGAAGCCATTCGCCTAAATGCCTCGGACATTCATATCGAAACTTTTGAAAAACGCTTGGTGGTTCGCTTTCGAGTCGATGGCGAGCTTAAAGAAATTATCACGCCAAAACGCCAACTCGCGCCATTATTAGTCTCGCGTATCAAAGTCATGGCCAAGCTGGATATCGCTGAAAAGCGTGTACCGCAAGATGGGCGTATTAGCTTACGACTGGCAGGGCGAGAAGTTGATGTGCGTGTATCGACACTGCCGTCGAGCTTTGGCGAGCGCGTGGTGATGCGTCTACTAGACAAGCAAGCGGGACGTCTTAACATGACGTATTTGGGACTATCTGATAATGACTATACTGAGCTGAAGCGCTTGATTCATCGTCCGCATGGGATTATTTTGGTCACAGGGCCGACGGGGTCAGGTAAGACCACCACGCTATATTCGGCATTGACTGATTTGAATGACCAAACGCGCAATATCTTGACCGCCGAAGATCCCATTGAGTTCCAGCTCGACGGTATCGGACAGACACAGGTTAATAATAAGGTGGATATGACCTTTGCCAAAAGTCTGCGTGCGATGTTGCGTCAAGATCCAGATGTGGTGATGGTGGGTGAGATTCGCGATTTAGAGACGGCAGAGATCGCTGTACAGGCGTCTTTGACAGGGCATTTGGTTTTATCAACGCTGCATACCAACACCGCGATTGGCGCGGTCACTCGCTTGCAAGATATGGGTGTTGAGCCATTTTTATTATCGTCGTCACTGATCGGCGTGGTGGCACAGCGCTTGGTGCGTACTTTATGCTCACATTGTCATGGCTGGCAAGCAGCGGACACCGAACAAGCCAAGCTTTTTACCGAAATTGGTATTGAGAAAGTATTGGACAGCGATATTGAAAATGCAGCAAGTAATGCGATTCGTCTACCCAAGCCAGTAGGCTGCGATAAATGCAATCAGTCAGGGTTTAAAGGACGTACGGCGATATATGAAGTCGTACCAGTTGATGATACGCTGCGCCGTATGATTCATAGTAATACCGCTGAGTATGAGTTAGAAGCGTATGCTCGCCAGCAGACACCATCGATTCGCGCGGATGGTCTACGTAAAGTGATAGAAGGGCGCACGACATTAGAAGAGGTGCTGAGAGTGACGAAAGAAAGCGCCCTAACGGATGATACGATACTGGTATAAATGCTTAGCTATAAACGATGAGAAACAGTATTTGGAGAACAGTGTCTAGAGAGCAATGTCTGAAAAGCAGAAAAAGATAACTGAGCGAAATAGCCAGTTATCTGATCTTTTTTTTCGAAATTAACAGGGTAACGTTTTCAACTGCTATTACTTGGCAGCGATGCATTCAATCTCAACGCTCGCTCCTGCGGCCAACTCCGATACGCCAAACGCTGAGCGTGCAGGATAAGGTTTGGACAGTTCTGCCTTATAGACTTTGTTAAAATCATCAAGGTCATCCATATCTGCCAGCATGGCTGTGCATTTGATCAGGTCGGATTTTTGATAACCGTATTTGGATAGCGTGTTCTGGATATTATCTAATGTTTGCTTGGTTTCAGCGTCGATACCGCCTTTGACCAACTTGCCGTCTTTAATACCAATTTGTCCCGACATATATAATGTATTGCCAACACGTACGGCTTCTGAGAAAGGGTAGGGACCGCCATCACCCAAAAAAGTTGGGCTAGATTTAATATTAGCGGCAGAAGCTGTCGCCGGATTGGCGTTAGCACCAACAGCCAAGCCTAATGAGCACATAGCAACCAGTGGTACGATAGATAAATAGGTGCTAAGTTTGGACATCCTTGTTTCCTTATTAAGTTGATTGATCATAAACATGCTAGATGCGCCACAAAATGCAGATAGCAAATGTTATGTCGGTTTAATCGATTATTTGTTATTAATAGTCTCGTCATCTGCAGAGAGTGTGTCGTCTTGCTCCTTATCTACTGTAGTATCCGTATTATTTTCTGAGGCATTTTCATGTGCTTTGCCTTGGCGGCGCGCCTCTAGTTCAGATTTTGGAATCCAAGCCCAAGTCATCTCCACTACAATCGGGTCGCGGTCACTATCAGATTCACGGTCATCAATGACGCAAGGGATAACCATTTCACCTTTTGGCGTATTTAAAATCTGCAAGCGCTGCTCATCAGATAGGCTGGCTACGGCTGCAATTTGACCTTTTTTGATCGGGCGATAAAAATTAACGGAATAAGATTTAATCAGTAGGACACGGTCAGAGGGTAGATTTAAGCCCAAGATAAATCCCGTTGCTGTTTCAGCCAGTAAAGTAATGGCTACCGCATGGATTGAGCCAATGTGGTTCTGTACTGCTTTGACATTGTTTAGACTGACGATGACTTGATTGGGCTCAACCATTTCATAGTACACGCCTGTTGTCCCTACGTAGGGTACAACTTTGCCAAAGGCTTTTGAGAGAATACTTGAGCGTGCACTGACAGGTAGATATTTGGTCACAGACAACAGTTTGGTAAATTGATTACTGATTGGTTTTAGCGTGCTGCTAGGTTTTTCGATGGATGATCTTGTGCTGTCAGAGACTTTGGCTGGTTTTTTATTGGTCAGCTTGACGGGCAGTTTTTTTAATAATCCTGACATACAAATTTCCTTAATGTAGATAAATCGAATGTTGTTTTTGATAGTGGCAAACAGTAAGTGTTAGCAAAGCCATTACAAACACTATGGTACATTAACCGCTGCTTCCCTACTATTATTAGCATGAACTGCTGCGCTTATAAAACAGCAGTCATCTATATTGTGTTGCTAGGATATAGTTTTAAATAATTAAAATGGCTCAATGGTGATGCACGGATCTGCTTAGTAGACAATCTCTTACGAGACCACCGCGCTATAATAGCGTGATGTTGGTACGTCTTATTTCATAAATTTTCAATACTGGATGATGCTATGTCTGATATGTCTACTCACGAGCCGACCAATATTATTTATACTGGCGTCGCGGGTACTGGCAAAACCTATCGATTGCTCCAAATCGCGAAGCAATATACCGATTACCTGCCTGAGACAGATAATGAAGCGCTACTTGGGCAGCTGTTGCAAAGCCTAAGCTGGCGCGAAGTTGTATGCTTGATATTTTTAGATCTTCAGTCAAAAAAGCAAGATTTGGTAAAAGTACCTGAATTGGTTAATCATATTTTCTTTGCTACAAAAGCACTGCAAAACGATCGAGAGAAAAACCTAAGCAATACCGCTTGGTCTGTATTGCAAATGCACAGTCCTACGACGTCAGACACAGTGAGTTATAAAAACCGTGCCAACCAAGCATATTTTGATAAAGATAACAGCGGCGCATGGTATTTACTGCCTGAGAGTATGGTGTTGCTAACAGAGTTGTCACAGCAATTGGCGGAGTTTCAGCAGGCACAGCATGATAACCAGTCCAATCAAAACCAAAACTCTGGTCAGCAGCGTTTTAGTATGGTGAGCTTTCATCAGGCTTACGGTTATGAAGAGTTTGTCGAAGGTATTCGTCCTATTGTAAGTAACTCTCCTCAGGCAAATAGTAGTCACTCGAGTAATACCCAGATGAGCTACGCCGTTCAAGATGGAGCGTTTTTAAAGCTATGTCAGCGTGCCGCGCGTGACCCTCAGCATCGTTACGCGATGTTGATTGATGAGATCAATCGTGCCAATGTGTCACGAGTATTTGGTGAGCTGCTCAGTTTGATCGAGCCAGACAAGCGCGCTGGCAAACCAAATGCGATGACGATTCATTTGGCGTATTCTGGGCGTGCGTTTAGTGTGCCTGCCAATATTGATATCTATGCCACTATGAATACACAAGATCATTCACTTGCGCCCCTTGATATGGCATTACGTCGACGTTTTCGTTTTATTGATTGTCCGCCGCAGCCTGAATTATTACCGATAATTGGTGATATCGCTAGCGCGACTGATCGTGCACAAGCAGACACGGTAGATTTAAGCAAATTGCTAACAGGCTTAAACATGCGTATCACACAGACGCTAGGAGCCGAGGCGCAGTTGGGGCATGCTTTTTTATTTTCAGTCGATGATTTAGCTCAATTGCAAATGGTGTTGGTCGAACAGATCATTCCGCAGTTGGCGCAAGCTGCGGGCGGTCAAGTGGCTATCTTGCAGTATGTTTTTAGAGATGAGCAGCAACCGCTAAGCACCCAGTTCATCCACGACAGCCAAACAATGATAAATAATGATTTGTATGATCCGATGAGTAAGAACCATGCAGCGACGCAACATCAAATGTTTGCAGAACAAGGCGCCTTTCTTGGTCAGTCGATGAACGTAGGTGGTTATATGATGAATCCTGACCTTATTGCTAAGACTGGTGAGTTTGGCAAGCCCGCTATCTATCATCGTTTGTACGAGTAAGGTGGCTGTTTAGTGAGAACTCATAATAAATATTATGCGCAAGGAAACTATATTAATGCAGACAGTTTTTATGCTCATATGCCTAACAGTCAGGCTCTCGTAGCAAATGTTATCACGGTATTTGAACATCAACGCCTCACAGCGCACGATTTTGCGCATGTCTCTGACTTTCATTGGCTAATGGCGCAAGAATTTGCCGTGTTTACCATCAAGCGTAAACAAGGACAGTGGCAACTCAAGGTTGGGCATCATATAGGAATTATCCTTTTGCCTAGTGGTATGACACTTGAGCTATTGCCAAAACTGAATCAATCCACTCAATATAATAATATTGCTCAGACTCGTCACTGGGTACAAGGCATGTTATCTGACTTAACTCGTCTTGATGCGCGTCAAAGTCGTAAGCTGCCTAGCATGAAAAACCTAGGTCAATTTAGTGATCAGTCAATGCCATTATCTGTAGAGGCTCCGCCATTGTCAGACTGGCTATTAGAGCAGTTTTTGCAGCGCTTGGTTCACTATCAGCCAACCCAGCACTATCAGGCGCAGATCAATAACCAATCATCGCTACAAGGGCGCCTGCTCATCAAAGAGCAGCTTCGCTACAATAGTATGCAGCCGCATAAGTTTGTCTGTGAGCGTAGTGTGCTGAGCCAAGATATGTTGGCCAATCGGTTGATTAAAAGTGCGTTACTCTACTTGATGCCACTATTGTCTCAGTCGTCTCAGTCGATGTGCTCAACTCTTTTGCAGCCATGGCGGCCGTTATCTGGGCTAAGTCGACAGGAAAGGCTGCGACTCTCCTCCATTTATACCCAAGCAAAGCGGCAACTAGATATTCAGCCACTTCAAAAACAAAAACTGCACGCCGCTCAGCAATTAGTAGATTTGGCTTATTGGCTATTACAGCAATCGGAGGCGGCGACAGGTTACGGCATTGATCCTGCCAAACCAAACCGATCTCAGCCAAGATTGTGTCTATTAATCGATATGAATCAGGCGTTTGAACAGTGGGCGAGTCAGCGTATCGCGTCGATGTTTCAGCAAGTGAGTAGCCATTATCGTGCTTTTTATCAAACCCAAAGTGTCTGGCTCAATGATAGCGAGGGTCAAGCATGCGTATCGATACGACCAGATTTGCTGATATATAAAACGGCTGATAATGATAATAACCAAAATCAGAGTGACACCGCGGTTAGTAAAGAGACAGTAAACGGTTGCTATAGCCACGTCATCGATATCAAATGGAAATATCTGCCTCATGCTGGTGCCATTACTGCCAGTGATGCCTATCAGTTGACCAGTTATGCACAGGCCTATCAAGCAGGGCAAGGTTGGATGGTATATCCTGTATTAGGAGACAAGAGACGACCAGTGGCGCTTAAGCAGCAGATTTATCGTGACAATGGCGATAATAAAAGTAACATTAGCAGTGACATTAGCGATGGTACTAACAGTAACCACTCAAACCATGCGGATTTATGGCTAATACCGTTTGATGTGCTGACAGGTATGGTCAACGGTGATTTGCCTGTGAATTTGAATGAGGAATAATGATTTTATTAATGATAAGAATCATAATTAACGAAGGTTTTTAAAGAGACTATTTTTATAAGAATGCCTTTTTTGAAAGAATTTAGAGATTATTTAAAATTAATCGAAAATAGGTGTTGACACAATCGCCTTTACCCCTTAATATGTGCACCTCGATAGCGAGGAACATTAACAAGTTAGCGCCATTGCCAACAACGAGTTAATTGACAAACTATCGTGATAATAGAGAATTTCGGAGTGTGGCGCAGTTTGGTAGCGCATCTGGTTTGGGACCAGAGGGTCGTAGGTTCGAATCCTATCACTCCGACCATCTATTTTAAGAGCCTTACAGGCTTTTTTTTATGTATAACGATTTAGTTTCTGATATAGTAAATACTGTATGGGAAGTCTAAATTAAGTATATAAAAGTACTCTAAGAGCGCCTGTAGCTCAGCTGGATAGAGCATCTCCCTTCTAAGGAGGTGGTCGCAGGTTCGAATCCTGCCAGGCGCGCCATTTAGCCTGCAAATCTTGCCTTCTTCTTGGCAATAGTTATGGCGGTTGTAGCTCAGTTGGTAGAGCCCCGGGTTGTGATCTCGGTTGTCGTGGGTTCGAGTCCCATCAGTCGCCCCATTTTATTTTGCATTGTCTGCATATAAATCCTATCTTTATACTAAACCTTATCGAATAAATAGCACTCGCCACTGTTGGCGTTTTTTTGTGCCTGCTTGATTTCTATTTCTCTATATTATCCTATAATATTAAACGGTTAAAGCTTTCTGAACTTTTGATTGTTTAACGATTCACTGACTTCTTATTCATATCAATTTTGCGATAGGTTTTTCTTCAAAAACCTAAACCGACTGTGTCTACTCTACTATTTATTAGTACTGCTTATGAGTAAATAGACATCATGTTTTAAATCGGGCATTATGCTTAGGTCTTGATGCATCCTGCTGATTGAGACATCGTATTGGCTAGATCGAAAAAATTTAAAGCATTTTGGATACACACCCGCCTTTTTAAGATTTGTTGTTATTGACCCTGTATTATTGAGGAACTGATTGATGGACGCATTGAGCGTATTGCTACAGAATGTGCACCTATTTGAGACCAAGTATTATCGTTTGAATGGTGCTGGCAATTGGTCTTATTCTATGAGTAGAAAAGACACCATTTTATTTTACTTGGTGATGTCTGGTGGTTTTTGTATAGACGTTGGCAATAGCCTACGCGAAGCTCGTGCTGGTGATATGATTATGATCCCGAACGCGCATAAGCACGTAAGCTATGCACTCAATCATCATGGTGACGTGGCTGAACCCCTCGATGAATTACTGACCAACTGTCAAGATCGCACGCTTGAGATTGATGGCAATGGCGATCCTAATTCCTCATTGATTTTGATTGAATGTAAATACGATAAAGAGATGATTAGCCCTCTACTATCTGTGTTACCACCGATATTGCCTGAGCTCAATGATGCGGCTGATGGTCGGTTTGAGGTGATTGATGTGGAAATCAAGCTTTTGACCTTGGAGTCTGAGCGCGAACGCATGGGCAAAACAGCTGTGATCAATCATTGGGCAAGCATCATGATGATTGAATGTTTGCGCGTTTATATTGAAAGCTTACCTGAGGCGACTGAGAATTGGCTAAAGGCCATGAAAGATCCGTTTTTGACCAAGGCGCTTGCAGCGATGCATGAGGCGCCAAGTCAAAGCTGGACCATTCATAAGCTTGCAGAGGTGGCAGGTATGTCGCGCTCGAGCTTTGCCCAGCGCTTTAAAGATACGGTAGGGATGCCGCCGCTCACTTATTTGATTGATTATCGCTTGCGTTTGGCAGCACGTTATTTACGCTTACAGCAAAATAGTATCAGCCGTATCAGTGATATGGTGGGCTATGCGTCAGATTCAACTTTTAGTCAGGCGTTCAAACGCGTTTATGGTGTCTCACCAAAAGCGTACCGTAAACAGTATCAACAACAAAAGCTTGCATAAGTTATTATTTTAATGTCCTCAGTGTTCATTTATTAAAAGCGTTAAGGCGACCAAGGTATCCTTAACGCTTTTTTTTGATTGATATATATTTAGCATTTGCCTAGGTAAAATACTTGGCAGTCAACTGGTGCTATTTTGGCTAGGCAAGGCTGACAATACGCTTGTGTTCAGGTACTATGGAATAATGAGTCGTCGAGGTGTGAGCGTTCATATTTGACGCATGATATGTGACTGTATATCCGTTGCATAAAAGGATCGAGACGATGTTTATTTTTGCTGCTGATGGTATGTTATGACTGAACCGACCGCAAAGCCAAGTACAGAAGCCAATAGCCACCAAGGTACTACTGCAACTGCTAAAAAAGAACAGAAATCTGATAAAGTTAATGCGCAAGATAACGTGCATGCTAGCAAAACGATGTTAGCTAATACGGCTGAAATGCCTGATAAAGCGGCATTATTAACGCTATTTACTTTGTCAGATACCCAGGAGAGCATTGATGAAGTAGGCGCTAGCGAACAGCCTGACACCGATACATCAACCATACAGCCTACTGCCAATGAGTCAAACGTGGCTGCGCAGCGTGTGGCTCTTTATCATAGCCAGCACGAGCGCACTCGACTGCTATATATGGCATCCGCCAATACGCGCCCCACGTATTTAGTACAAACCCTCAAATCACAATTTGCAGAATATCAGCAGTATTTGCTTGCTCAGCAGCTTGATAAGCGTGGTTTGATGGATACAGAAATGCTTGAACGACTTTGGCAGCAGCTGCACGTGGTCGATGATATTATTGCAGATATCGTGCATCATATGCCCGCGCAGCAGCCAGCAGGTTGGCAGCTTACCACGCAGGATGGGCGCAACCCGCTGTGTTTTGCCACTGTCGGTAAGCTAAAACATGGCAAGCCAATCCGCGATCAAGGCAGTCTCAATAGCTACGTGCTAGGTCACTTTGGCGTGAGCAGCTTTACCTATGATCGGGGGTATTATATCGGTCACGTGGTTGGGTATTTATTCAGCTGTTATTTTTGCGCGCACTTATCTATCAGTTATGGTGTGGCAGCGCTCGGTCAGCAAGTCGTTGCTGATTATGACTATGCTAGTCTTGAGACGCCGCACATGGTCAGGCTGTTACAAGGTCTGGATGGGTATTGTAAAAAACGTGTCTATCAATTGGCAGTGATTTGTGCGCGCTTGAGTGTGTTTGCAAGTGATAAACGCATTGAGAGAATGCTGATCGCTGAGGTCAATGATTTTGATAAAAAGTTACAGCAGCAGCATTTGGATGTTTTATTATTACAAGGCTTGATGCCTGACAGTAATGACTCAACGCCGCTTTGATATAGTCAATCCTAAATAAAACAGATACATTATATATCAAGGTGGAACTGGTCTAAATTTTCCTTGCGTGCTGTGCCTATGCTGCTCGATGCTGCGAAAAATTTATCCCAGTCCCACTGTATCGTTTTTATACTGAATTCACTATAGATAGTTTTTATAGACATTACCCTTTTTGTTAAGCCATACATCCAAACCCCTACCTGTGACTTTTTTAGGATATCTGCCGCTATGCCCGCTTATCATTTTAAAGCGCTTGACGACCAAGGTAGTGTCCAAAAAGGCTTACTAGAAGGGGATTCTGCTCGGCAAGTTCGGCAGCAGCTGCGTGATAAGCAGTGGACACCAGTCGAAGTCAGTGCGGTCAATGACAGACAAAGCCAAAACAAAAGCCGCTATAAAAAACCATCTGCTTATGAGCTTGCATTACTCACACGCCAGTTATCTGTGTTACTAGCGGCCGGTATTCCACTTGAAGAAACTTTGGCTGCTGTCGCTAAACAATCGCCAAAGACGCATATCAAATCTCTGATGCTGGCGGTACGCTCACATGTCCTCGAAGGTTTAAGCTTAGCACGAGCATTACAGCAGGCCGCGAGCTTCCCACCGTTATATATTGCCACGATTGCCGCAGGCGAAAAATCTGGTCACTTGGATTTAATCCTTAATCAGCTAGCCGACTACACTGAAAACCGCTTTGCCCTTCAAAAGAAAATCCAAGGGGCGATGGTCTATCCGATTGTACTGATGGTTATGGCAATTGGCGTGATCATGGGGCTGATGAGTTTTGTGGTGCCCAAAATTGTCAAAGTCTTTGAGCAGTCCGAACAGGCCTTGCCATTGATTACTCAAGTCGTTCTGACGTTATCAAATATCATTACGCAGTGGTGGTGGTTAATGCTGCTGGTATTGGCAGGTACTGCGTTTTTGTTTTACCGTTTTGCCCAAACGCAGGCTGGGAAACTGGCAATAGATAGTATGGTACTCAGGCTACCGATATTAGCCAGATTGTCTAAGGGATTGAATGCGGCACGTTTTGCTAGTACGCTTGCGATTTTGGTGCGTTCAGGGGTGCCGTTGATTGAGGCGCTACATATTGGTGCGGCAGTGACGACCAATTTGCACATCAAGCAAACGATTGTGAGCGCTGCTGATAGGGTTACAGAAGGCTCAAGTTTATCCAGCCAACTCGAAAAATCCACTTACTTTCCGCCCATGATGGTACAAATGATCAAAAGTGGGGAGAACTCAGGCGAGCTTGAAAGTATGCTCAGTCGTGCCGCCACAATGCAGGAGGCGGAGGCCACCAATTTTATCAGTACCTTACTATCATTACTTGAGCCTTTGATGCTGGTCTTGATGGGTGTGGTGGTGATGATTATCGTGATGGCAGTGATGCTACCAATCGTTAATATGAATGACTTGGCAGGCTAGTCAATAGTTAACTGACTAGCTGAAAAACAACCGATATGCTCTTCTCAAATTATCAACTATCTGCATTTTTATCTTCTCTTAATCCCCTATCTTGCTAAACCCTACGTTAGCTTTCTTAAGATTTGCTTACTGTTGTATATTGTTGACCAAGCAAGATTTTTGCTATGGTAAACCTAAGCACCACGTTATAGTAAAAGCGGGTCAAAACGATAGTGATAAATATCGATGATTATTTGGTGACGGCTACTTGCTACTTGCTGCTCATTACTTGTTGCTGCTCATTACTTGTTGCTGCTCATTACTTGGTATTGACTGTAATGACAATCTGAGCACAGCGCTGGATAAAAATAAAACCATGGTTTATAGTGACAATAATTTAGGGTTTTATTGATAAGCTCCTAAATGCACCTAAATGCACCTAAATGCATGAGTGCTACTAGAACGCCACTTTTACTATTTACATAACTGTGATGACCAAAGCAATGACTATGACTGACACCCTTCAAGTAAATATTAGCCCAAAAAGTGCCAATACCAAAGATGACAATAATAATATTCAAGCCCATGGTGGCATTGTAAATGACCATCAGAGAGTCCATTCAATGACACATCGCAGCTTGATAGGTAAGTCTAGACAATCGGGATTTACGCTTATTGAGATTATGGTGGTTATCGTTATCTTGGCTATTCTTGCAGGCTTGGTCGTCCCAAAAGTAGTCGGGCAAAGTGACAAAGCGCGTGTCAAAACCACTGAAACCGCGCTCGCTACCGTCTCCAACGCGTTAGATATGTATAAAGTCGACAATTCACGCTATCCGACGACAGCGCAAGGGTTAGAGGCGCTTACCACACCGCCAAGTGACGCCAAAAACTATCCTGAAGGCGGCTATATTAAAGGTGGCTATCCAACAGATGGTTGGGAGAATGAATTGCAATATGTGTCGCCAGGTAGTGAAGGGCGAGCTTATGACTTGTTTTCTTTAGGTGCAGATGGACAGCAAGGTGGTGAAGGTCAGGATGCGGATCTTTATGCTCAGCTATAAAATTTAGCTTTGTCTGCATCTAAAAAATCTACACCAATAAAATATCGTTAAACGCACTTGCTATCGTCCAATTAACGACCTATCAATATCAACCAATATCTTTTTATTGGTTGATATTTTTTATCGATACGTAAAATAAATACCATCTGATATGAACCTTGTATTGAGGGTCAGTAGTTTTATCAGTAGGTGTATGTCCGTACTGCCAGTCACTGGAAGCTAACATCAAAGGTAATAACTTATGCCAATAAAAATACCAACACTACAATCAGTCGCTATCAATAAACGCGCTACTAAGTTCCATGTGCTTGCGTTTACTGTTGCAACCACCTCGTTGATGACAGCTTTATCAATGACATCAATCAGCGCACAGGCGGCAGGATTGAACGACTTATTTAATAGTAGTAGCGCATCCCAATCAAAATTTTTACCAGTGGATAAAGCTTTCCAAGTGACTAGCAGCACCAAAGCCATATCTAAGGGCACGCGTTTATCCATCACGTTTGATATCACGCCAGGACATTATGTCTATAAAGAGCAGCTCGCGTTAAGCTTTCCCAAAGGAATAAATGCGACACCATTTACCTTTAATCAGACACCAGTGTCCATTGATGATCCAACCTTTGGTAAAGTTCCTGTATTTACGCAAAGGAGTGTTGTTGCCACCACGATGCTGACGACCAATAATGGTAAAGGTGCAAAAAATGCCCCGATTATCATTGGTTGGCAAGGCTGTGCAAAAGCTGGGCTATGCTACCCACCCGAAAAGATCAAAACTAAGGTAAATATTGCTGCGACACGTAGATAAGTATTGAGAAGTTTGATTCAAATATTGGTAATAACAGGTAGCTATTCATGCTCATGAAGATATCACAACAATCGGCATCATTGACTGCAAATACACATGCAAAAAAAGCGTATATCTTAGCATGTGTGATTGCTAGCGGCTCGCTATTGACAGGGTTGTTAGCGACCTCAACGACAGCGCAAGCGGCAGGATTGGGTGATCTATTCGGCAGCAGTCAAAATACAGCGCAATCGAAATTTTTGCCAGTAGATGAAGCCTTTCAGGTGAGTAGCAGTAGTGCCTCTACCAAGTCAGGTACGCGTCTATCTATTAATTTTGATATCACGCCTGAGCATTATGTCTATAAAAGTCAAATCAAACTAACGCTACCTGCGGGCGTGACGGCGGCACCTTTTACCTTTAACCAAAAGCCATATTCAATCGACGATCCGACATTTGGTAAAGTATTGGTGTTTGATCAAGCCAATATGGTCGCAACTACCACATTGACCAGTAACAACGGCAAAAGCATCGACGATGCAGCGATTGTCATTGGCTGGCAAGGCTGTGCCAAAGCGGGATTGTGTTATCCCCCTGAAAAAATCAAAACTACTGTCAATATCACAGCAGCATCGTCACAGAGCGCGACAAGTAATGCCAACACTGAGGCAGAACGTGCGTCTGTTGGCGAGACGGCTGCGAGCGACAATCTGACTGATGCGACGATATCTGCTGGGAATACTGAAACGACATTTGCAACGACTGGTACTAGTAGCACCACGGCGCAAGCAGAACAAGCGCTGATGGATGATGAGGTTATTGATTATGATCTAATCGATGACAGTACTTTGGAGTACGACTCTTTAGATGGTAGCACTGCAACGACCACGATTTCTGGAGCAAACGCCAATGTATCAAGTGACGCGACCAATAGCGAGAATGTAAATGCTAGCAACCTTGTTGATGGTGATCCCTTTGGTTTGGCGTCTCATCCTTGGCTCGCATTGGTATTGCTATTTTTAGCAGGTCTAGGTTTGGCCTTGACGCCGTGTGTCCTACCGATGCTGCCTATCGTTGCCAATATTGTCGCCCGCGAGCAAAACCCAACGGTCAAACGCGGCGTCATCCTAACCACCAGTTACGCGATTGGTGTGGCGACTGCCTATGGTATTTTGGGCGCTGTAATTGCGGTATTTGGTGAGTCATTAGGTATTATTGGCTGGTTGCAAAATCCTATTATTTTGATTGGCTTTGCGATTGTTTTTGTCTTGTTAGCGCTATACATGCTGGATGCTTTTACCATACGTTTACCGCAAGCACTCAGCCGAAAAATGCAAGGGCTTAGCCAAGCAGGCGATAGCAAGCTTGGTAGTACAGGCGGTAGTTTGATTGCTGGATTTTTATCTGCATTAGTCGTATCTCCTTGCGTCTCTGCGCCATTATTCGGTGCGCTACTGGCAGTCTCTACCATTGGTAGTCCGCTCTTGGGTTTCGCCGCCTTATTTATGCTGGGCTTTGGTTTGTCAGCACCGCTTATTTTAATCGGCGCTACTCAGGGCAAAATCATGCCAAAGGCAGGAGAATGGATGAACTGGGTCAAGCAAGGCTTTGCGCTACTATTATTCGCGGTAGCATTGCTATTAGTTGAGCGCGTGTTTATATCGCCAGTGATGCTTATGGTATGGGCATTATGGTTTATGGTGGTGGCGACATGGGCGTGGAGCTGGATTGGCAGGAGACGCATGTTAACCCAAGCCATGAGTCTGATTACTGGTATTTGGGCTGCTTGTCTGATCGTGGGCGCGGCATTAGGGAATGATGATAGCCTGCATCCATTAGCCTCGCTAAGTGCTGCGCCGACGATGCTTCAGTCAGCGACTGGTCAGCCGATGGGCAACGATAGTGCGGCGACAGATAAAACGATCACCACACTTGCAGAGCTAGATACGATTGTTGCAGCATATCCTAATGTCCTTGTCGATTTAACAGCAGACTGGTGCGTTGAGTGCCGTATCATGGATAAAAATTTATTTCATAATCGCCCAGCACAGATGCAAGATTGGCAGCTGGTGAGACTTGATATCACGGATACCACTGACGACTCCAAAGCCGTTTTGTCACGCTACAAGCTGTTTGGCCCGCCAGCATTACTCTATTATCAAGGTGGTCAATTGGTTAATCAGCAAGTGGGCGAAATCGGTCGCGTGGAGTTTGAGCAAACCTTAACGACGCTAAACAACTGATGGCTCACAACCCGTACTTAATAACCTGAGTAATTCTTTTGCTAAGGCTTAATAATGAAAAAAAGCCAGCGTATGCCAATAATGGTGCGCTGGCTTTTTTTATGCCTTTAAATTATTTTAATAATATCTTCTAAACGTTTGGTTTTACACACAATATGTCTTTTTAAGCAGATTTAATATATCGATAACGCTAGTATAGTGTTCATATTTTCATTACAATAAAGTAACAATACTGAAGGGGTAGGTCGGTGCGTTATGATGACCTCAAATGTTCAGGTATTTTTTCTTTTTTAGCGGCGACGCTAATAGTTATATTAATTAACTCACATAATCTGCTGGCGATAATGCTGGTTAGATAAAGGACATTTATGTTTGCCCACATCACCACTCAGCGTCAATTACAACGTACTCATGTAATCAGTCGTAACGCAAGTAGTCGCACGATACATACTCATTTGAGTATCGCAGTCGCTATCGCGTTGAGTTGTACGGCGGTACAAGTACAAGCAGCTGACAATAGTCAAACTTATAACGAACTGCCAGTACCAGAAGCGGCGTTTGAATATGAAACCGTTGAGATGCCGCAGAGCGTAACCACACAGAGCGGTAAAGTAATCAGCAAAGAATTTATTGCGCAACAAGCGAAGCTGTTTTCTGAATGTACGCAAGTGCAGAGCAGTGCCGCTCGTTTGGCTTGTTTTGATAAGGTAGCTGAACAAGGTAAAACACCAAGCTATACCACGACCAAACAACCAGTTGATTTGGCAAAAACATTCAAGACGACTATTTCGGGTAATCCACAAGTCGTTTTTGTGGAAGAGAACTCGACCAATACTTTCAGTGATGAGAGCGCAACTGCTAATCAACAGTCTGCTACTAATAGTTTGGATACGGTCATAGACAATCAGCAAGAGGCTCAAGTTCTAGAAAATGTGGGTGTCACTCAAGCAGATATTGAAAAATACACACCACTCAGTTTGGCATATGATCTCGATCAAAACAGTGAGCGCGGTACTTGGACAGTAAGACCATACCGTCCGACTTATCTGCTGCCATTGTTTTATACTTTTGATCCTAATTTAAGCCCAACCACCCCTTCTCAAGAAATTGAACCTTTTGACTCTAATGACATACGTGAGACAGAGCTAAAATTCCAGTTGTCTCTAAAGAGTAAAGTCGCAGAGGATCTATTCGATACCAGCGCTGATCTGTGGTTCGGCTATACCCAAGAGTCACATTGGCAGGTGTATAACGAAGACAATTCACGGCCATTTCGTGCTACCGACTATCAGCCTGAGATATTTTTGACTCAGCCTGTGACGGCAGACCTACCTTTCGGTGGGCGTTTACGTATGTTAGGCGCGGGTGCGGTGCACCATTCTAATGGACAGGACGATCCGTTATCACGTTCGTGGAACCGTGCTTATCTGATGGCAGGGGCCGAGTGGGGTAAGCTGTCAGTCATACCGCGTCTATGGGCTCGAGTGAATGGTGATAGCAGTAGCGACGATGACAACCCAGATATCGAAGATTACATGGGTTATGGCGATATCAAGTTCTTATATGATTTGCCTGCCGAGCAGAGCATTAGCGGTACCTTGCGCTACAATCCAAGCACCAATAAAGGCGCTGCCCAAATCGATTATATCTATCCATTGTCAGAAAACGTCAATGGTATGGTGCAGCTATTCCAAGGTTATGGCGAGTCCATTGTTGATTATAATCATGAGAATACCTCTATTGGTTTCGGTATCGTACTGAATGATTGGAAAGGCCTCTAATATAAGCGAGTCTTAACATATTTATGATAATCACTAGTCTATGCACCGCTTAGTGCCTTATCAAACTGGACTGTGGCTGGCAGAGTATTTAAGTGTACGCTGCCAGCTATGCCGTATTTATCGCAGTACACCACAGTCTCAGCTATTGATGCAGCAATCACAGGCTAATAGTAATGACGCATCGAGCGAACATTCTGAATTTTCCCTTTCAAGCAATCCATCCTCATTTGCTCATATTTTTCATCAAATCAATCACCGCTTAAATAGAGGTCTACTCTGCACTTATTGCCATAATAGTATCGCATGGCTACCACAGCCTTTTGACGTTGACATTGCTGCTGGCAGATCCTTATCTATCCAAGTATCTACCTATTATGAATATCCAATCCGTCAAGCGATTCGGGCGTTTAAGCATCATGAAGACATGACAAAATTGCCATTGTTGTTACATGCATTACGCCAGCTACCACGGCCACATGGCTGTCATCGTAATAATAGCGTGATTGTTGCTATGCCAACGACCAATCAGCGGCTAGTGAAACGAGGGTTCGATCCGGTCAGTATTTTATCAGCACAGTTGTCAAAGCATTGGCAAATTCCTTTATGGCACGGTGTGGAGCGCATTGATGATACGGTCAGTCAGCAAGGGCTCACACGCGCTGAACGTCTAAGCAATTTAGATAACGCTTTTGCACTAATTGAAAAACCTCCGGTAAAACGCTTACTATTGTTCGATGATGTCGCAACCACAGGCGCGAGCTTGCAAGCATTGGCACGTGCATTCATCTCATCTGAGCAAACAGTGACAATAAACGCTCAAAGCCATAACAATTATCATATTTCTGCCTATGCGTTAGCTCATGGCAGTCAGTCCTAAAAATCATCTATCTAATTGAAATTATTAATATATTGCTTATATATCATCGTAACGCTATATTATTAAATACATATATATTTACTGGTGTATCAAGTATGTATTATTGTTCATCCGTATATAACATGAACAGAATGTTGTGGAACAAAAATTGCATATTATTAGTTAAGCTAACTATAAAATTATTAGCAAAACTGACACCAGATTTTAGTTATTTTAAAACAAAAACTGATCAGAGACAGACATTAGCAGTGCTAAATAGGGATTTGATGTGAACGCATCTATGAATAGTCTACCGACCTCGCTAAGAACAGCCAGTTTAGGGTTTACCTTGATTGAGCTGATGGTAACGATTGCTGTGCTAGCTATTATTGTGAGTATTGCTGCACCCAGTATCAGCACACAGCTTGCTAATCAGCGTGTTAAGTCGACGGCTGCGACGCTTGAGAATGCGTTAAAAGAGGCAAAAGTCGAAAGTGTTATTCGCCGTCAAGATATTCGAGTCGTATATAATAATAGTGCCAAAACCATTGTCTTGCAGAACACTAGTGGCACTGTGTTGGCGACTTATAATGTTAATTCTACAAGCACAGTATCTATCAATCCTAATACAGTAACTGCGGTGACTTTTCAACCAAATAAAGTGACATCTAACGTTGGCAAAGTTACTTATACTATTTGTGATAGCAGTGCAGTAGTAACACCACGACAAATTGAAGTTAACACAGTAGCAAGCATTAGTAACAAGAAGTTAGGAGGTACTTGCTAATGAAAAACATCAATAACCAGTATGGAGTGGGCTTAGTAGAGGTGCTAGTGGCACTGTTACTATTAGCAGTTGCAGTGCTTGGGTTTTCAGCTATGCAAATGACTGCTGTAAAAGCTACTGATGAAAGCCTCATGCGTACGCGAGCATTAACTATTATGAGAGGAGGCGCGGAAACAATACGTGCGAACTCAGGTGGAATAAGCGCTTTCAAAACTGCTGTAAATGGCAGTACTGATTCTATAACGATAGATGGTGTCACAATCACAAAAGATAGTTGTGTAAAAAATACAGCTGGAGCACCTGCTGCCACAGATAGCTGTACTATTGAGCAGCTAGGGGCACGTGATGGCTTGTTGATGAAATCATATGCGGTGCAAAATGATATTAAGTTGGGCTTAGTACCTAACGGCTGTCCTGGTACATCAGGTAATCAAGAGCGCCAATGCTTTGTAGCTAGCTGGGGTGATACTACTGTAACTCTAAGCGATAGTGATGCGAATGCCTGTGCCAATGCAAATGGCACTTATAAAAATGGTGCAGAGTGCTTTATTATGGAGGCCTACTGATGCCAAACCTTAACAGTTATGAGCGTAGTAATTGCGATCAGTCTGGTTTTACCTTAATAGAGTTGATGATTTCATTAGTCATAGGTTTGATTGTCTCAGCCGCTGTTATACAGATATACGTAATTAGTGTTAAGACGAGTAGCGTGCAATCTAGTGGTAGCGAGTTGCAAGACGCTAGTGTGTTTGGGCTACAGCAATTAGAAAAAAAAGTTCGCTTGGCTAATTTAGGAAACCCTATTAATAGAATAGATGGAACGACTGCAAAAGGTGGTATCGTCTTAACAGGTGCCAACCTTGGGGTTGCTACCACACCTTATACCGATACTGGTTATTTGACAAGGCGCGCAGGTGATCCTACTAGCGGTACAAATGGATGGACAGGCATCTCAAATACTACTGTTCCTAGTGATCAACTGACAATCCAATATACTAACATAACAGGTAGCCCGTTCAGTGATTGTGAGGGCTCGGCAGTTGAGGTAAATGATATCGCTATCGAGCGTTACTTTTTGCGACCTGCTACGAATGATAGCAGTAGTGGCGCTATTAAAAACCTAGTACTAGCGTGCGATGCTGGAAGGGTAGATTTTGCAGCAGGCAAGATTAGAACGATAAGTGGTACAGATCCGCGTAATTTTGGTCAAGCTGGTCAAGAATTTATTACTAATGTGGATCAGTTCAAGATCTTGTTAGGTGCCCAGTATGATTCGGGTAGTAATGCAGGTCAAATCATGTATTTACCAAGTAGTGCCTATTTGATAGATGCTAATAAACCAGCAATAACAGCAGTAAAAATAGGTTTAATCGTTCATGGTAGTACTCCTATATTAGGTAGTGATGATCAAACATCTTTCATGCTGTTAGGTCAAAATAATGTACTGAAGACAGACACTGCGCGCCAGAAGCAAGTACGTACAACTTATGAGACAACAACCTTCTTACGCAATGCTCGTGTAGTCAACGTAAAAACCAGCCTATAAACTCTGGTAAGGAGAGTAAGAATGACGATCCATCGCTATTCACCAAATTCAACCATAAAAGATGTCAAAATGACTATTGGATATCGGAGTGCTGAGCGAGGCGCAACGTTGATAGTAGTGCTACTATTCTTAGTGTTGATTATGCTAGCTGGTGCTATAGCGGTGAGACAGAGTAATACTGATCTTAAGATTGCTACGAGCGATCAGATCAACACAGTATTATTGCAGTCTTCAGATAGTGCCAATCAAAAGCTCGAAATGATGCTGAATGGTAGCTCAACATCCACTGAATACCTTGATGTAACGAGTGCGGCAGGCGTATTTGGTCATTTCTTACTAAATCCTGAAAATGCAACCAATGAGTTTATTTACTGCTTTAATCCGCGCACCAAAAAGTATTTGGCATCTAATGCTACCGTCATGGTGAAGGGCACGACCGCCAATCCAACAGCTTATTGGAGTGGTTTGAATAATGGTATATGTGATTACAATAGCGCTGATGGCTATACCAGTGCTAGACAAACGGTGGTTACTCAAATGAGCGTGACTGTTGCCCCTGTCGACCCAAATGCGGAAAGATTTGGACATGTGGTTATTGGTAAAGAGATTGAGGATAGGACCAGTAAAAAATTTACGTTCGATATCAGATCTGCTTCAGCGTTACCGTCCTACAGCGAGCCTAAAGCTAATGGTGACAATTGTTTTGCACAGACCAGTATTAAAGCCAATGTGATTGGTAGCAAGAAATCGTTAAGCGACTGTATGCTCGCCGCCAACACCCCAAGTAAAATGCTATATGAGCAAGCGGATGTCGAAAACATCTCTTCGTCTACGAAATGTATTCCTTTCGGTAGAGGTACATTGAATGCAGAGTGCGTTCTCAAAACTACGCCGTAATCAGTTTACTCATTATATAAAGGATATAAGCCATGAAACGACTAAATACTGTATCGCCAATAAGTGGCAAAGTTGGATTGCCTTTGAAGTATCTCGTTGTTGCCATGGCTGCTATGGTCGCTTTGCCCGTCGCACAGGCAGATGTGGCTGGCAAAAAGATTGGTGATCTAGAGATATATAAGGCGGCTGAAGGTGGTAAGACGACTATTACGATGATGCTCGATACTTCAGGTAGTATGACTATCAATCAGGTTGATTATGCCTGTGATCTACCATCTACAGTCAGTTTTGATAGAAGTATGGTGGGTTCTGAGCCATCTATGACATCGCCTTCCTATCCTAGAATGTATTGCGAAGTAAAAGGAGAGAAAAGATATTTTTACAGAAATTATTCAGGTATTTTTGGCAACAAATGGTATATCTGTGAAAGTAGTGATGGTTTAGGCGTTACGAATCGAGAAACATGTAATACAGAAATAGACAAACCATCAGTCAAGGGCTATAAATCGGAAGTCGGTGGTCTTTTGAATACTTCTACATATTACTACAAAGATGTCGGAGGTGAAAAATACTATGACCGCCTAACTCGTCTTAAAGATGCCATTTTTACTTTAATGGATAGCACTCAGTTAGACTCTAATAAAGTAGCTATTGGCATTGGTCAGTTTTCTTCTCAAAGCGGCAGTAATAATGTGGTGGAGTTCAATTCAAACGGTACTGCTAAAAATGCTGATGGTAGTACTGGTAAGATATTATTACCTGCCGCCTTACTAGATGATGTTCAACGTCAGAATATAAGAAACGTTGTTGCAGCAGCAGGTGGTGGTAACGGGACGCCCACAGCTAATGCTTATGCAGAGGTTGGGGCTTATATGTTAGGTACCAAAACAAGTGGTACTGGTAGTGGTTTTAGTAAATCATATAAGGATACAAAAAATAGCGGTAATTATATCAGTCCGCTGTCAAACCCTTCTAGTTGTGATGGTCGCGGCATTTACTTTTTGACTGATGGTGCACCAAATAGTTCGAGCAATCCTCTAGCACTGATGCGAATTGCTTTAAAACAAAATAGTTTTAGCCTACCATCTATAACGCTACCAAGCGGAAGTCAAGATAATAATGGTATGCCTGAAGTTGGAGCATTTGCGAAAGCCTTACGAGATTCTACTGTTAGTCCATTAGGTACTGATCAAGAAATCTATACCGCCGTGGTCGGCTTTGGCGCAGATTTCAATGTCAATAAAGAAGAAGATGCTGCTAAGCCTGAAGCTCAACGCGTGATCCGTAGCTTACCTTATACTAATCCAAAAACAGGTGTTACTACCAATCGCGATTTTTATAATTGTGAAAATATAGTGGGTAAAGATGATAAGGCCACTAAAGATGCAAGAAACGCTTGTAATTGGGGTGAGAAATCCCATCCGTCTTTACCAGGTGTGGGCGGCTTTGGTGAAGGCGGTTTTTATTCAGCGCAGTCTACTGAAGATATCATCAAAAGTATCACCAACTTCGTCAGCGACCTAAACCAAACCTTACCGTCCACGCCATCGGGTACGATTATTATCCCAGACGATCCTTATCGCGCGGATAGTCAACTCGCTGTCGCCTACTATCCGACTATCCAGCCCAAAGTTGCAGATAACGCGGTGATTTGGGAAGGGAATATGAAGAAGTACATCTTAAACGAGGGTACGCTATATGGTAAGAGTAATACTAAGCTCTTCAAAAATATAGCAGGGGAGTTGAACCCAGCAGCACAGGATCTGTGGTCAGACACTAACTATGCTGGCGCCAATGACAAAGTAGAGTCTGGTGGATTTTACTCACAACTGAGCACACCAGCGACGGGTGTTGCCTCTGTTAGAACTTTATATGTAGAAGATTGGGAAAACAGTACTAGCAAAAAGCCAGTATTGAAAAAGGTGAGTGTCAATGCTGCAGGTAAAGTGTTGGTAAATAATGCTGCTTTAACAAATACATCTTTTGTGGATACAGCAACCTATAATGAAGCGACGTTGAGAAAATTACTAAATTTTTTAGGTTTTGCCAATCTTCCAGCGACAACAGTCAATGTGAAGGATATGACGTTGACGAGCGCCAATGCAACTCAGCCTATCAAGGTACTAGGAGCGACGATACACTCGACTCCTGCTTCAGTATCATACTCAGCAAACTTAGATGAAGATGGTAGAGTTAACACTACTCGTGATGATTATGTACTATTTGGTTCATCGGAAGGTGGTCTGCATTTGGTTAATGCTGACAATGCCAGTACGAGTGGGAATGGTGGTAAAGAAAAATTTGTCATTATTCCAAGAGAGATGCTGATAGATCCCGAAAAATCAGCAGCATTAGTGAAAGATGCTACTAAGACTAGTACGGGTTCACCTAATTTTGGTATTGATGCACCTTGGCTGGTCAGTGCGGACTATAAGTATGATTTTGAAGCTCGCCGCGTCAACATTGACACGACAGATAATAAAGGCATCTATGCTTATGGTGGCCTACGTATGGGTGGTGAGGCCTTATATGGCCTGAACCTTATTAATAACGAAAGTCCAAGTATGATGTTTGCGATTACGCCAGCGACTTCAGGTTTTAATCGTATGGGCCAAATTTGGGAAAAGCCTACTAAAGCTAAGATAAAAATGAGCACAGCTGCTAGTGATAAAGGAACAGATGTTCTGGTATTCGGTGGTGGTTATGATATGTGTTATGAATATGAAGGCTTTCAACTAGGAGTGACTAACTCAGAACTAAAAGAATGCTCAGGTAAAACTTCTGTCAAAGGTAACGCAGTATATATCATTAATGCCAAAACAGGCGCACTCATCTGGTCAGCTTCTAGTGACTCAGGGGCAACAACGTCAGTACCTACTATGAAAAATAGTATCGTCGCTGGCGTGACCACGCTAGATCGTGACAATGATGGCTTTATGGATCATATCTATTTTGCAGATTTAGGTGGTCAAGTCTTCCGTGCTGACTTTACCAATGCAGGATTTGTAAAGCCTTCTACGACAGCCACAGCATCATCGCCTGAGACCTCTTTTACTAACACTCGAGTTACTCGAGTTCTTCAAAGTGCTTATACTGGCTCTGATACCAAGTACAATCATCGTTTCTATGAGCGCCCAGTCGTCAGTTTTTACCGAAACCCCGTTAGCAGCAGTTTATTTGCACTCGTAAATGTCATATCGGGTGATCGTAGCTCACCTTTATCTAAGATACGTGATCTTAGTAAGTCTGATAGACTCTATGGCATAATGGATACCGATGTCACAAAGGCGGACAATATTTTTTATGCGAGCAACTTTACGACAGCAAGCAATGCTAACGGTCAAAAAATAGCTGATTTGACAGCCAATAATTCAGCAAGTAGTAATTTAGTCGAGTTGCCTAGTGCTATCGGCACTTTGAGCGCTACGGGCTATACAGTAGCGCAAAAAAATACTGCTATCTCAGTGTTACAAGGTACAACAAAGAATGGCTGGTATATTCCGTTAACGAACTTTGACGGTTATGGCAATGTTAGATATACCAAAGGTGTCGGTAAGTCTGAAGTGATCGATAGCTTCTTATATACGACTGCCTATAATCCAGATATGAATTATGGAACGGTAGATTCTTGTTCTGCTAAGATTACTGGTGGTTCAGAGAGACAACTATATTGTTTGCCTTATGGTATTTGCACTGATGATGCCTCCAAAAATGGCTTAGGCGGATTTGTCAGAGCAGGTAAGGGTATTCAAGAGCTTACTTTAGGGCCGCGAAGCTCGACGCTTTCTAACCAACGCTTGCTTATCGGAACCAGAACTCTGGCAGAACGTGCAAATGATCGAGTAAATTTCGGCTCTGATACAGGTAAGGGTATTTTTGACGTAATATCAAAGCCGTATGGTTTAAATCAAAACCTGTCAGCTACTGATCTTGTTGCAGGAAGTGGTACTGCTCCTGACTTGATATTCAATGATCGATTTACTCTTCAGCCAAAAACATGGTATGAAGTAGACTGATGAGACAGCAATATGAAGAAAGAAGTGTTTAGGCAACAGACAGGCTTTACGCTCATTGAGCTAATGGTTGTGGTCTTTATCATCGCTATTCTGGCTGCGATAGCTATTCCGTCGTACAGACAGTATGTTGTTCGCAATTCAGAGCACCAAGCACAAGCACGTCTGCAGCAGCTTGAGATAGAACTTAATCGTTGGCGTGCCACTGCTCTGACTTACAAAGGTTTTCAGCCTAGAAAGACAGCCAGTGATGGTACAGTCAGTAACGGTTATGATGACGCACCTACTAATCAAACTATATATGTGCCAGCGGGTAGCAATAATGGTAATTACAGTTATAGGATTAGTCTAGTTGATGCTAGTACGAACGGTACTTTAGCGCCTGCCACTACTGGCTTTTCTACCGCGGGAAACTCATGGCGTATGCTTGCTGAGCCTAGTCCTAGCCTCACAAGCTTTGACGCGCACCTCTTTATGCTAAGTAGTAAGGGGTTACGGTGCCAGAGCAAAGATAGAACGGTGCAAATAACTTCTACGGACTGCGGTGCGGGAAAGGAGAGTTGGTAATGTCTACGATTACTAAAGTATTTAAACAGCAACACGGTTTCACCTTAATTGAAATGATGATCGTCGTCGCCATTCTTGGCGTACTCGCTGCGATTGCCTACCCGAGCTATCAACAATATGTCATCAAGACCAAGCGTACTGATATGATGAGTGAGATGCACAATATTGCGTCAGAGATTGAGAGTCGAAAGTTAGCGCAAGGTCGTTATGCAGGTATTGTTTTGACAGACTTAACAGTTAATTATCCTAGGCAAGGTACAGATCTCTACACAGTGGCAATAACCCCGACGCCGCTAACGAGTCAGTGGACTATCACAGCAAGCCCCATACCAATGACGCAAATGGCCAATGACGGTAGCTTAACCCTTAATTACCAAGGGATAAAGTGCCGTATCATTAGTGGCATTAGGAATTGTGGTACAGACGATGAGTGGAATGATTGATATTTGATATAAGTTTAATTTTGTCTAGTGACAAAAATTGTCAGCTAAAATTATAGTACATAGTGGCAATTTACATAAACTGACAATTTTCAGCAATAAGTTGGCAACATCGTCTTCTAGCTTGATGCCTTTATGTTATGAAATCGGTAAAACATATCAAGATTCATCGATTAATGACTAGCTATTGGCTGAAATCTAGAGACAATAAATGCTAAGGTTTCAATTTAAAGAGACTAATGTATTTTTAGAGTATCACAAAAAGTTGGCACAGTATCTGCAACAGTTATAACAAGAGAAACATTATATTTATAGCTGGCAGTTAGATAATAATTCTATTGCCATATTATCCAAAAGGACAAGTCTATGAACACTGTACAAAAAGGTTTTACCCTAATCGAACTAATGATCGTGATCGCTATTATCGGTATTCTAGCTGCGATCGCACTACCTGCTTATCAAGACTATACAGCTCGTGCACAAGCATCAGAAGGATTCACAGCGACTTCTGGTCTACAAAGTGATATAGGGGTCTATGTAGCAGATAAAGGTGCTCTTCCAGCTACTGCCGATTATGCTGCTGGTAAACCTGCTGCACCAATTGCTGCCCAAGCCAAGGCTTTAGACGGTAAATATTTTGCTCCAGGTGGCGTTACAGTTGGTGATAAAGGCGTCATTACTGTGAAATTTGACGCAGGTTCAAATAGTGGTAAGGCTATGATATTGGAACCTACTAATAATGGTGGCCAAATATCAGGCTGGAAGTGTGCGCCTGCTGCTACTACTGGTATTGATGCTTCACGCTTACCTGCTAGCTGTCAGTAATTGCTGATCGTATTTGCTAGTCTTCTGAGTATAAAAAAGCCCTAGCAATTGCTAGGGCTTTTTTTAATTTTTTAATAAGGAAGATCTATCATGAGAATACAGAACGGTTTCACTTTAATAGAGCTGATGATTGTCACCGCTATGATCGGTATTCTAGCAGCTATCGCCATACCCAGTTATTTAAATTATATTGGTAAATCTCAAACAGTCGAAGGTTTTACTGTCTCTAATGGTTTGCGTAGTGAGATAGCGGCACATGTATGGGAAAACAAACGCTTTCCTAATGCAGCAGAGGTCGCTGTTACAGGAGTTATCGGTAGACAGGCTAATTCACTTGATGGAAAATATGTGGCAGAAAATGGTATTAGTGTCATACCGGACACAGGCATTATTGTTATCGACTTCGATGCTGGAAATATCGCTGGTAAAACGCTGGTATTAACGCCCGAAATAAACATACTGAATAATCAACAAGTCATTCAATGGGTATGTAGTGGTACAATAGGTAAAGATAAGCTACCGACTAGTTGCCAGAGTTAAACGGCTTATATATTTTTATTTGAAACTGTGATAACTGGTATAAGCGTTTTACCTATAAATAAAATATTGATGTAATCTATGCTAAATACCTCTCTAAATTTTCGTCTTAAAGCTTTTGGAATTCATCTTGGGATTTCTATTCTTATAGCATTAGTGAGTTTGTATATAGTATTTATGGTCTGGCATCCTGCACCACTAGCCAAAGTGGTCGGTGTGACTCACATATTTATTATGATGTTAGGTATTGACGTCATTTTAGGCCCTTTACTGACATTTATTATTGCTAGACAAGGTAAAAAGTCCTTGAAGTTTGATTTGGCAGTGATTATTTTCTTGCAGTTTGCTGCATTCACCTATGGTATATATAATATTGCTATTAGCAGACCAGTGTATATTGCTTTTGATACCAGTCGATTTGAAGTAGTTCAGGCAAATAACATACCTGTAGAAAGTTTGGAGCAAGCGTCAGCTGATTACAATAGCTTAGGATGGGGAAAGCCAAAGTTTGTAGCGGTCAAACCTACAACAAGTATTGAGCAAAAAAACGATAGATTATTTGTCGAGTTAGAGACTGGAGTTGCGCCAAGTATGCAGCCGAATCTATATGAGCCGTTAGATAATCAATGGTCGATTATGAGTAAGCAAGTAAAGCCATTGAATCAACTCAAGCAGCATAATAAAGAAAAGGAGATTGGCGCTATAATTGCTAATCACTCAGAAGCGGATAGTTGGTTACCCTTAAAAGGCTACGAGTCAGATGCAGTAGTACTGCTCAACAAAGATAAACAGCGCATTATAGGAATAGTTAATTTGCGACCTTGACAGAAATTGGCATCATAAAAAACCACCTAACCGCATATCGCCATTAGGTGGTTTTCTGTTGACTCAAAATATTGAGATATTTTCAAATTGGCTACCTCTCTAAATACTGAATCTTACCTTCCACACCATCCCACTTTTCAGCTTCTGGCATTTGTCCTTTCATCTCTGTGATGTTAGGCCATTTTTGTGCCAGCTCTTCATTGAGCTGGGTGAACATCTCTTGTCCTTTAGGCACTTCATCTTCTGAGAAGATCGCATTGGCTGGACATTCAGGCTCACATAGCGCGCAGTCGATACACTCATCAGGATCGATGACCAAAAAGTTTGGTCCTTCATAAAAGCAGTCCACAGGACAGACTTCTACACAGTCGGTGTATTTGCAAAGAATGCAGTTATCTGTAACGACAAAGGTCATAGTAATGTCTACCTGTTATTGATTTGGCTTTTGGCTAAATAGAATAGTCGAAAATAAAGCGTATTTTAGCGCCTTTACTACGATTTGACAATTCCCTTTAGTGACCAATGATTTTTTTCAAATGATAGATCAAATCGTGCGCTTGTTTGGGAGTCAGGCTATCAGGATCAATGGCGCTTAGTTCATCTTCTATGCTAAATAGCTGATTTTGCTTTAAATTATCTACTATATTTGGTGATTGAAACGTGTAACTAGCCTGCTGCTCTTGAACCAAGTTGTTGTTAGACTTTTGCTGTTTATCCGTTACTGAATTAGCTAAGTCATTTTTATCATCAATAGTTTTTTCATTTTCTGCTTTTAGATTGTCTATCAAGTAACGTTTGGCATCATTTAATACTTGAGTGGGGATACCCGCCATCTTCGCGACATGCAATCCAAAGCTTGAGCTTGCTGCGCCCTCACAGATATGATGAAGGAGGAGTAGCTGACCGTCGACTTCACTAGCGGCGACGTGGACGTTACGAATATCGTCACTTGTCTGTCCCAATTGCGTCAGTTCAAAATAATGAGTGGCAAATAACGTCAGGCAGCCAATATCGACTAGACGGTTGACACAGGCATGAGCGATTGCCAAACCATCAGTGGTGGCGGTACCGCGTCCGACTTCATCCATCAATACCAGTGATTTATGGGTTGCTTGATTTAATATATTGGCCGTCTCTATCATTTCAACCATAAAGGTAGATTTACCACCAGCCAGATCGTCCGCTGAGCCGATACGGGTAAAGATACGGTCAATATCACCAATATGTGCATGCTCGGCGGGCACAAAGCTGCCGCAATGAGCAAGCAAAACAATCAGCGCTGTTTGGCGCATATAGGTAGACTTACCACCCATGTTAGGGCCAGTGATGAGGAGCAGTCTTTCAGGATGTCCTTCATCAGCATTGGCACTACCCAGCACGCAGTCATTGGCGACAAAATAATTTGTACTTGATGCAGCACCGTTTCGATTGTTCGCGTTCGCTTGATTTAACGCCGCTTCGACCACGACATGACGACCTTGGCGGATATCAATATGGGTCTGATTTTTCGCTATAGATTTATTTTGATTTTCTGAAACTCCTCCCATAACTGGGCGTTGCCAATGGTAAGTCGTCGCAAGCTGCGCCCAATTACTGAGGACATCGATTTGGGCAATAGCAGCGCTCAGTTGTTGTAGCTCAGCCAAGTTCTCGTTTAGTTGGTTGAGCAGCGCTTGGTACAGCGTTTTCTCACGAGCCAATGCCAAAGATTGCGCACTCAGATATTCTGTCTCGACCTCTTTTAATTCATCAGTAATAAAACGCTCACTACTCTTGAGCGTTTGCCGACGGATAAAGTGGGCAGGGGCATTTTTCGCTTGCATCTTGGGCAATTCAAAGTAAAAGCCACTGACTTTATTAAAGCCGACTTTTAGACTCGGTAATTGATTGTCTTGACGCGCTCGCTCTACCATGTCGTCCAATGTCACTTGGATATTGTCGTGAAGATGGGTGAGGCGATCGAACTCTTCATCATAACCGGCAGCTATCATACCGCCATCACGGATATGTGCAGGTGGTTCAATGACAATGGCACGCTCGATTAACTCAGCCACCGCTTGAACGGCTGGCAGCCTGGCAGGCAATTGCTGCATCAACATGGGTAATAGACCAGCGTCTTCATGGCTGATACCTGACACTGTCAGTAGAGTGGTAATCTGGGCGCTGCTCGCGATACCATCGGCGAGCTTGCGTAAATCACGAGGTTTGGCACTCATCAGCCCGATGCGACTACTGATTCGCTCAATATCGCCAATGGTATTCAGTGTTTCTCGTAAACGTGTCACCAGTGAGCTATTTTCTGAATTTTGATTCGAATTACCATCCGCATTCAATAGGGACGTTATCGCATCTAGACGCATATTGATACGCGCATGCTGACGCAGTGGACGCTTCATTTGCTGTATGAGCAGTCGCTTGCCCATTGGCGTTTGACAATGGTTAAGGACGGATATTAGGGAAGTACCGCTACTACTGACTGGACTAAATAACTCAAGGTTTTGCTGACTATTGGCATCAATAATCAAATAATCGTCACTGTATTCAACGATCAGCTGATTGACTTGTGGCACATGGCGCTGCTGAGTTTGCTGTGCATAATGAATAAGCGCAGCACAGCTAGTTTGCGCCAGCAGGTTATCTGCGATACCCAAACCATCGAGACGTTGCACCTCAAACTGCTGACAAAGCGTGTCGCTCGCGTGCGTACGGTGAAAGTCATTGGCCGCGACTTCTATAATAGGGCAGTCCAGATGTTGCCGTAACCACAGCATCCACTGTGCATCAGTGCCATCAGTGCCGCCAATGCTATCGCTGAGTGCTTCACTAATGATACATTCACTAGGCGCAAAACGAGCAAGTACCGTCAGCATTTGAGTTTGCAATCCATCTATATCGTTTTTATCTGCTATTAGCGTCTGAGTAGTCAATGTACCTGCAGCTAGATCCATTTGGCTAACAGCTGCTTGTAACGTCTGGCTATTATCTTGCGTTTTTAAATGAGCAATATCGATGGCGACGACAGTCGGTGTATGGTTTGGTGCAATGAGTGCATCATCAGTAATAGTACCTGCTGTCAGCGTTTTGACCACTTCACGGCGCATGATGCTACCAGCCGCCGATTTACTTTTGTCTTTTTTTTGCTTGTCGCCCATCGCAGGGATATTGGCATTATTGTTGGCGCTGCCAGCATTGGTCGTTGTCGACTCGTCAATTTGCTCACACACGACGACCGTTTGCCCAGCCGCGATGAGGCGTGCCATGTAGCTATCGGCTGCATGAAAAGGAACGCCCGCCATCGCTATCGGGTTGCCCGCTTTATCCGTACCACGACGCGTCAGAGTGATGTCTAATATTTGCGCCGCCCGCTTAGCATCATCAAAGAACAGCTCATAAAAATCCCCCATCCGGTATAGCAGCAATGCTTGTGGATAGTTGGCTTTCATGGTTAGATATTGCACCATCATTGGCGTATGATCTGCTAAGTTATAGACGGTATCGCCGATGCTTAAACAGTCAGATGTATTTGGTTTTGATAAGGCATTATCTGATTGAGTAGAAATAGATGAATGATTTTGGACGGACGGCTTTACGGTCATGCAGAGTCTCTTATTATGTTTCGATAGATTTTTATTAAATAGCATTTGCGGCAGCTGGTTTCGGATTAGCGCCAGTTTTATAGATTGTTTTGGTACGATAGAGTTGATATAACAAATGCGCCTGGTACGTACCGAAGAAGGATATAACGATTAGATTTAGGCTAGATTATATCGACAGCGCCATATGACAGCCACCTCATAGCTATCACATACAGGCGCCAAAAAAGCTAAGAAATTTAATAAAGTAAGCGCTATTTTAACACGTCCTGCTCGGTTTTTGCCTTGGCAAATATCTACTCACCGCCCTTGTATCCATCAGCGCCATAACCATATATAATGACGGCACACTTAATTGGGCGATACTAAATTAGGTAGTACTTAGTCGGGTAATGACAAGGCCACGAGCTAAGCTTTGGCTAATGCGCACTAATTATCGAATATTCCATAGGTCAAAAAATTATGTTATCAAAGATTATAGGCAGTGTGGTTGGCACCAAAAATGACCGCGAACTAAAACGCATGCGTAAAGTGGTCAGCAAGATCAACGCACAAGAGGCTGAAATACAAGCCCTGTCTGATGAGCAACTACAACAAAAAACGGCAGAGTTCAAAGCCCGCCACCAAAAAGGCGAAAGCTTAGATGCACTATTGCCAGAGGCGTTTGCCGTCTGCCGCGAAGCCTCATTGCGTGTCAATGGTATGCGCCATTATGACGTACAGCTGATCGGTGGTATCACCTTGCACGAAGGCAAAATCGCTGAGATGAAAACGGGCGAAGGTAAAACCCTAATGGGCACCTTGGCGATGTATCTCAATGCCATCAGTGGTAAAGGCGTGCATTTGGTCACGGTCAACGACTATCTTGCGGCGCGTGATGCGGAGCTCAACCGTCCGCTCTTTAACTTTTTGGGCATGACTGTCGGCGTGATTTACTCACAGCAGCCGCCACAAGAAAAAATCGACGCCTATCAAGCCGATATCACGTACGGTACCAACAACGAGTACGGTTTTGATTATTTGCGTGACAACATGGTCTTTAGTCTAAAAGAGAAAAAACAGCGCCCGCTAAACTTTTGTATTATCGATGAGATTGACTCAATCTTAATCGATGAGGCACGTACGCCGCTGATTATCTCAGGGCAAGCCGAAGACTCTTCGCGCATGTATGCGCTGATTAACACCATCATTCCACGGCTTAAGCGCTCAAAAGACGAAGAAGCCAATAAAAATAACGAAGATGAAGATTTTTGGATTGATGAAAAAAACCGTCAGATTGAGATTAGCGAAAAAGGCTATGAAAAAATCGAGCGCTTCCTAGTCGAAGTGGGCGAGCTTGGTGAAAACGAAAGTTTATATAGTCCAAGCCGCTTGCCGTTATTGGCTCACGTCCAAGCTGCCATCCGTGCGCATCATGTATTTGTCAAAAACGTCCACTATATCGTCGATGAAGGCGAGGTGGTCATCGTTGATGAAAACACAGGCCGTACTATGCCTGGTCGCCGCTGGTCAGAAGGTCTGCATCAAGCAGTAGAAGCCAAAGAAAACGTTGAAATCCAAGCAGAAAACCAAACACTTGCAACCACCACATTCCAAAACTACTTCCGTCTATATGACAAGCTGTCTGGTATGACGGGTACCGCTGATACTGAAGCGGCAGAATTTAAATCTACTTACGATCTAGATGTCATCGTCATTCCAACGCATGAGCCGATTGCTCGTATCGATATGGATGATCAGATTTTCTTAACCAAGTTAGGCAAATACAAGGGCATTATCCGCGAGATTAAAGACATTCAAGCCAAAGGTGCACCTGTGCTGGTCGGTACAGCGACCATTGAAGCCAGTGAAGAACTGTCTTATTTGCTCGATCAAGAAGGCGTGAAGCATAACGTCCTAAACGCCAAGCAGCATGAGCGTGAAGCTGAGATTATCGCACAGGCTGGTAGCCCAAAATCAGTGACGATCGCCACCAACATGGCAGGTCGTGGTACGGATATTATCCTTGGTGGTAATTGGCAGTCGTTTATTGAAGATGTCGATTCGGTCAGTCCGGAGGAGATGCAGCGCCTAAAGTCTCAGTGGCAGGTGAAGCATGACCAAGTGGTAGCGGCGGGTGGTTTGCATATCATTGGCTCTGAGCGTCATGAATCACGCCGTATCGATAACCAGTTACGTGGTCGTGCTGGTCGTCAGGGTGACCCTGGGATGTCGCGCTTTTTCTTATCGCTCGAAGATGATTTGATGCGTATCTTCGCAGGCGATCGCGTGGTCAATATGATGCGTGCCATGGGTCTAAAAGAAGACGAAGCCATCGAGCACAAGATGGTGTCAAAATCGATCGAAAACGCGCAAGGTAAAGTTGAGAGCCGCGATTTTGATGCACGTAAGAATCTGTTGAAATATGATGATGTTGCCAACGAGCAGCGTAAAGTTATCTATGGTCAGCGTGATGATTTGCTTGCCGAAATGGACTTATTAGAAGCCATTGAAGTGATGCATCATGAAGTCTATAACGCCATGATCAACCAGTTCATTCCGCCTGGCTCGATCGACGATCAGTGGAACATTGACGGATTAGAAGATGAGCTTGAGGACGAGTTTAAAGTCACGATGCCGATCAACGATTGGCTAGATGAAGACCGCCGTCTAGATGAAGAAGGACTGCGTGCCAAGATTATCCAAACAGCCATAGACCGTTATCACAGCCGCCGTGAGCAAATGGGTGAGCAAGACGCCGCCCAGCTTGAGCGTCATTTTATGCTACAGAGTCTAGACAAGCACTGGAAAGAGCATTTGACACAGATGGATCAGCTGCGTAAAGGTATCCATCTACGCGGCTATGCGCAGAAAAACCCTGAGCAGGAATACAAGCGTGAATCATTTGAATTGTTCCAAATGATGCTTGGGGCGATTAAGTCTGAAACGGTACAAGATTTATCACGTGTTCATATCCCAACCAAAGAAGAGCTAGAGGCGTTGGAAGCTCAGCAACGTGAGAATGCGGCGCATATGCAAATGCAGTTTGAACATGATGACGTAGATAATTTAGATAGCAATGTAAACAGTGCAGCCGCTCAGCCGCAACCACAAAACCGCAGCCTTAGTGGTACGGCAGCAGCTGGCGCTGCTATGGCAGCCAGTGGTAGCAACGCCAATGAGCCAAACCCGTATGCTGGTATGAATATTAGCCGTAATGCCCCTTGTCCTTGTGGTTCAGGGCTCAAGTACAAACAGTGCCACGGCAAAATCTAATCAGTATGGTCTTTTAATCATTAGTAATTATGATTAAAGTCTGTAGACTGCTAAATAGTAAGCCCTTATCTCAACCAGATAGGGGCTTTTTTATATCTTATCAAGGCTGCTTGTTCTATAATTTACCGTTCTATAGCAGATGAACACTTTGTATTGATTGCTTACAAATTCAGCATAGGCGTGAATTTATGGACACGCTATAGTGTTTAGTATACCTATTTGGGAGAGCGTTATGAGTTTAGAATTATTAAAAAAATTGCGTACTTCAGTCGCATTGACGGGGTTGCTCGCTGGTGCATTAACGATCAGTGCCTGTCAGCAACAATCAGAGCCAGAGTCAAGTATGGAAGATGGTGTCAATGCTGAAGAATCTGTACCAATGTCAGCCGAGCCTGCTGAGCCAAGTGATGTCGTTGTAAATACTGAAGATGCTTCACTTAATGAAGTAGAAGGTGATACGGTCGCATCGGTAAACAGCGGTGTGACGCAGGTATCGTATCTGTGTTCACCTGAGCTAAAAGTTGAAGCGACTTATAAAGAAGATGCCAATCAAGTGGTCGTTGCCACTGATATGGGAACAGTAACACTGAATCAGACCAATGAAGGCAGTAATCCAGAAGTGTTTGAAGTTGCCACAGGGTTAGATGGCGGTCAAGGGTTTACTCAGTGGCGTGTGGCGCATGAAGAACGCGAAACTGGTGTCATGCGTACAGCTGGAGAAGATGAGTCAACCGTAAATACGTTTGAATGTAATAAAGTATAAAATTTTGATTACTACGTACCACACAAAAAAAGCAACGCGAGATTAGCGTTGCTTTTTTTTGTCAGTGATTTATCTATGCTGATGATTAAATCACCAGTATCTCATTTATTTTGGTCGAGTAGCATTGGCCTCATGTGCCAAAAACCCTTCTTCAGTCACATCGAGCTCTTCATGTTTCAACTCTACTTGAATACTATCGGTATGGATATGTGTGCTCTTATTGACTTCAATTTCTTGGATGGCGTAGGTATCTTTAGTAATAGTTGCTACTTGGCGTGATAAAACGATTTCAATCGGCTCGTTACCAACCTCTATTTGTTTACCATTGACGGTCACCACGGCTTTACTATCTAGTGAGGGTTCAACATGACGCAATATATCTCTGTCATCATAGTTACCTGACAGTAATTCTTGACTCTCTGCATCATGATACTCAGTGCGAATGGTAATGTATTCTTCTATAAGCTCAATAGGCACTTCAATGGTCTTGGTTCGGGCATGCTTGGTGACAGTCACTTTACCAACGTCTAGGCGCTCTTTATTGATGACAGGTCGCTCTTCTAATAGCTCCAAATGCCCAACATTGACGACATTGGCGGTTTCATCAGCTAGTGTGCTTTTTTGGTTTTCCAAATCGTCTTGGTATAAGTTTTCTGTATGGTCAGTAGTCATTTTTATTTCCTTATAATTATAAAATGATGAATCGGGCAAAATGCAATGTTAACGAATGATATTGAATTTATTACTATCATTAATCATTACTATAATAACTCACGTCCCCATATTATCGATACAAAAAAGACCAGAGATATGCTCTGGTCTTAATCTGCTAAGTCAAAATGCTTAGCTACCTATTATTATCACATCTCATAATGAAATCACAATGACATTAAAAGACGCAAAGTATCAGGGTATTACATACCACGAGCGCGGCGTACATCATCTGCTGTGATATCATCACGGTCAACTAAATTGCCTTCACGGTCGACCACATTACCGTCATTATTAACGTCTAGCTCTTCGCGCTGGATAGTCTCAACGATAGTTTCAGTATGACGCTCTGTTGTTTTACCAACATTAACTTCTTCAGACACATAAGTGTCTTTACCAACACGAGCACGTTCTGCTTCTAACTCAACTTCAACGGTATCATTAGTATCCATATCACCGATGCGGCGGTCTGTTGGGCGATCAACGCTAGTGCGCTGAATATCAGCATGTTCTTCTTCTAGCTCAACCTCGACATTGCGCTCTTCAGTCACAACATGTTTGCCAACTTTTACAAGGCCTGCAACGATACGGTCTTTATTGACAGTTAAACGCTCTTCTAAAAGCTCTAGTGTGTTTGGTGCATCATAAGAATGGTCTGCGATGTCTACGCGCTCTTCAGCTGGAACGGTATCAGCAGTAAACGCTTGACGATCTTTTTCGTATTGCTCTTTATAGCTGTACTGATAGTCGTGGTCATATACTTCCATGGCTTCTACTTGAGACTTGGTCAAGCTATCGAAGAAAACATCATCACCAACAATACGAGCAAGACCCGCTGGTACTAATACCTCTTTTGAGCTAAACCAGCCACCTGCATCAACGATTAGGTAACGAATACGGCCAGTAGTGTCTTCTACTAACGCACCTTCAATTTTACCGATTTTTTCTTCATTAACGCCGTAAGCAGTTTTGTCTGTTGGATCATAATAGTCATCACCGATTAGGTCACGATGAGTGGCTTGAATATCTTTTAAACGGATTAGTTGGCTCATTATTGTCTTCCTTTTTTATGAGTTAGTATTTGTAAAAATTATTTTATAAATGGATATTCTTAAAATTGCTGATGAATACTTATTTTAAATTCTGGGCAAAAATTACTTCAATAATCGAATTTCAATAAGTAAGTTAAGAGATATATCACAACATCTCTGCATCAACTTGTAGCCATCCTAACACTATGATTTTGGATGAAATACATGAGCAAGGTAGCAAAATGTGCGCTTGGGGTAATTACATGTAATAGGCTGTAAGTGGTATAACATAGGTGGGGTACAACTTAACGAGTCTTAACACAAAGAAATGTTTGAAGTTAACGTTGAATCAATAGACACAAAAAAACCGCAGAGCAATGAGCAATGCGGTTCTTGAACAAAAGATAAATACCAATAAATGCGTGAAGTTAAATGTTACGAGCTATCTGAGCAACGACACGCTAGTATTGCTTTTACTTAAGGAAGCTCAATAGCAACGGCAACTGCTTCGCCGCCACCAATACAAAGTGTCGCAACGCCTTTTTTGCCGCCGGTACGCTTGAGAGAATTGATGAGTGTCACTAGGATTCGTGCACCTGAACAGCCTACTGGATGACCAAGCGCACAAGCGCCGCCTTCAACGTTAACTTTGGCGTGGTCGATGTTTAGCTCGTCCATAGCCGCCATAGTGACCATCGCAAAAGCTTCGTTAATTTCCCATAGATCCACATCAGCGACTGACCAGCCAGCATTTGCTAGTACTTTTTCGATGGCACCGATCGGAGCGATGGTGAATTCGCTTGGGTGACGAGAGTTTGAAGCAGTGGCAACGATGCGAGCTTGATAATCCAGACCTTCAGCCTTTGCTTGTGACTCTTTCATGACGACGACAGCAGCAGCACCGTCTGAGATTGAGCTGGCATTGGCTGCAGTGATCGTACCGTCTTTTGCAAATGCTGGGCGTAAGCTTGGGATACGATCAGCATTCGCTAGGCCTGGTTGCTCATCAGTATCGACCGTTTGCTCGCCTTTACGAGTTTCAAACGTCACAGGCTCAATTTCATCTTTGAAGTGATTGTCTTTGATAGCGGTTAGCGCGCGACTGAGTGATTCGATGGCAAACTCATCCATCTTTTCACGTGTATAGCCTTTTTTATCCGCCATTTCTTGAGCGAACATACCCATGAGCTTACCAGTCTCAGCATCTTCTAGACCGTCTAAGAACATATGATCTTTGACTTCTTTGTGACCCATGCGGTAGCCACCACGCGACCCTGGCATCAGATACGGTGCATTGGTCATTGACTCCATACCACCAGCTACAGCAACATTGAAGCTACCAGCTTTGATGCCATCATGTGCTTGCATGACGGCTTTTAGACCTGAGCCGCATAGCTTGTTAATGGTGACCGCGCCAGTCGCGTCAGACAATCCAGCTTTGCGCATGGCTTGACGGGCAGGGCCTTGACCCAAACCTGCAGTCAAGATACAACCCATGATTACTTCATCAATATCATCGACACTAACGCCTGAGCGTTCGACAGCGGCTTTGATTGCAGCAGCGCCCAAATCGCTAGCACTCATGTCTTTTAGTATGCCTTGGAAGCCGCCCATTGGTGTACGTGCGCCGTTTAAGATTACAATTGCATCATTTGACATCGTTATTATTCCTTATTTACGTATTTTAAATGAAAGTGCCTCATAGAGAGGTAGAGGTAAGGGCTGGTTCGCTGTTACTCTTTATCAGTTAGCACTTGCCTGGTTCACTGATAAAGGGGGTGATAAGCGTGGCTTGCTAAAATTATGTTTTAAGCCAGCTCATCTAAGCGAATGCGTACTACTTTATCAGTAATGGTCTCTAATTTTTCAATTTTTTCGATAGCGAGATTCATCTGACTCTCGACCACAGGTAGGGTTAAGATAATGACAGGTACTTGACCAACTTTATGCGCAGGTTTCTGTAGAATGGCATCGATATTGATACCTGCATCGCTTAGGATGCGAGTGATGTCCGCTAAAACACCTGGGCTATCATAAGCATGTACACGTAAGTAGTAACCAGTAATCATCTGCTCAGCACGTAATATTGGTGTGTCTGAGAGTTGCTCAGGGATAAATGCTAAGTGCGGTACATGGTGTCCACGATTGTTTTGCTCGCTGCTGTTTTGCTCGTCGCCACTTTTGCTACCTAATACACGGACGAGATCCATGACGTCGGCCATCACTGCCGAAGCAGTAGCACCAGCACCAGCGCCATCACCGCAGTAGAGTGTTTGCCCAAGTGGATGTGAGTTGACCAATACCGCGTTTTTTACGCCGTTGACATTGGCAAGCAACGCATCTTGTGGAATAAGCGTTGGATGTACACGCAACTCAACGCCAGCATCATCACTGTTGCCTTGACCATCACGGCGTACTGCAAATCCTAAATGTTTGATGCGATAGCCAAGCTCTTCGGCGTAGTTGACATCTTGTAGTGTGATACCAGTGATGCCTTCACAGTAGACTTTGTCAAACTGTAGCGGGATACCAAAGGCAATCGAGGCAAGCAAGGCTAGTTTGTGCGCCGCGTCGATGCCTTCCACATCAAAAGTTGGATCTGCTTCTGCATAACCCAGCTCTTGCGCCTCCTCTAGTACGTCGGCAAATGGGCGACCTTTGTCACGCATTTCGGTCATGATAAAGTTGCCAGTACCGTTAATGATACCTGCGAGCCAATCAACTTTATTGGCAGCAAGCGCTTCGCGCATCACTTTGATAATTGGGATACCGCCTGCCACCGCTGCTTCATAAGCAACATGGACATTATTTTCTTCAGCAAAGGCAAAAATCTCATTACCGTGTTCAGCCAATAGCGCTTTATTTGCAGTTACGACATGCTTACCGTTTTTAATAGCTTGCATGATGACGTCTTTAGCCAAGGTCGTACCACCAATCACTTCGATAACGATATCGACATTGTCGCTTGCCGCAATTGCCATCAAGTCACTGTTTTGCATGATGCTGGTATCAATATCATCACGCTGACGGCGCGTACCCACTTCGGTAATAATAATATCGCGTCCACTACGGCGTTTTAGCTCATCTAAATTGTCATTGATTAGGTTGATCACACCTGTTCCGACGGTGCCTAAACCAAGTATCGCTAGTTTGATGGAATTGCTCACAGTATCCTCAAGAGGTTAAATATAATGAAGCGGGCATAACGCTGGGGCAATAGCAAATGAGTCTGCGGCATAACACCGGCAGTCTATAGGCATTTTCTAGTGCTACTTTGCATACATACTTCATTATAGTTGAATAAAAAATGCTCAGATAAAAGGGTATTGCTAATTTTGCATCGCGCTTTATCGTATCATACCGACAAGCAGTTGTGACGTCTACACAATGTCGATAAGGTTATATAGGGTATAGATTATAGAATAACTATCGTGCTCATCTGTACTTGGCATACTCAGATATTGCTCAAGCGGTGCTGTCTTATATTTAAATCCATTCATATAAACGGTAGATATTAGAATATATTAAAAATATCACATGTTAGGATTAAGTATTAGTTTGCACCGACAGCTTGCGCCAGTTGTGCTGCAGGTAAATAGCCACCTACTTGCTCGCCTGCTTCAGTAAAGATGGCAGGGGTACCGCGTACACCCAGTCTTGATCCTAGAGCCATATGCGCTTGCACAGGGGTAGCACAGCTAGGCGCTTGCACATTGGCACCCATTTTTGCTTGATCCATCGCTGCGTTACGATCCTGACTACACCAAATCGCTTCCATCTTTGGCACAGACTCTTGACTGCGTGGCCATGCGAGATATCGCACTTCGATACCGCGCGCATTGATATCATCCATTTCTGAATGTAGTTTACGGCAGTAGCCACAGTCGGCATCAGTAAAGGCATAGACGACCGCTTTGGTCTCACCTTTTGCTGGATAAATGATCATCTCTTTTTTATCAACAGCTTGTAACGCTTCTTGCGCGGTACTGGCCGCCAAAGCAGCACTGATATCAACTGGCGTATCACCACCAACGGCAACGATCTGTCCTTGGATAATATGCTTACCCGACTTATCGGTAAAGAAAGAGGGTAGCCCTTCAGCAGTCACCCAATAAATACCGTCCATATCTGTTGGTACCGCTGAGACGATCGTTTCTTCGATACCAGAGGCCTTTAGGTTTGCTTGTAATGCACTAACTACTGCAGAGTCATTATCAGCTGACGCTTTGGCTGGTGCATCCTTGGTCTGCGCCGCGTTGACAACACTGGTATTACCGGTTGCATCCGCTGCATTGTTTGAGCAGCCAGCAGCAACACCTACTAGCAAGGCACTCATCACAAAACGAGATAGGGTAGTACGAGAGAAAAAATTATTCGTCGTGGTATTTTTGCTAATGGATGACGGCATATGGATTTCCTATAGGCATCGCGCCTAGACATGAGTTCGTTATATACAAAGCGTTGTGGATTACAATATATAGTAAGGTGTCTGTATAGTGTTTTAAAGGTTTAATTTTACAGAAGTTTTTATAAATGATTGATAGTAAAGATAAGCGGTAAAATCGCTATATTAGCATATTTATGGATAATGACAGCTCAAATGCACTGTCTAATAAATGCAAATAATCCCAACTTTTAAGAATAGCTGACAACACAAATTCAAAAAATAAGATACATTTGTACTATGTAATATATGGACGTGCCCTTGTAGTCTACTGCTAACAGCATTGTTATTATAAGAATTGTTTTTATAAGAACTCTAATAAAAAACTTTGTTTTAATGATTTCAGTAGTACTTACTTCAACAAATTTGCTTTAAGGAGCACACATGGCAGGTGCCAGTTTATTAACCTTACTTGATGATATCAGTGTGATATTGGATGACGTCTCCGTCATGACCAAAGTCGCTGCCAAAAAAACCGCTGGGGTATTGGGCGATGATTTGGCGTTGAATGCTGAGCAAGTTACTGGTGTCAAAGCCAACCGCGAACTACCTGTTGTCTGGGCAGTTGCTAAGGGCTCGTTCATCAATAAGCTCATTTTGGTACCAGCAGCGTTATTGATTAGTGCGATTTATCCACCGCTTGTCACGTTTTTATTGATGTGTGGCGGTCTGTTCTTGGTTTATGAGGGGGCTGAAAAAGTCATACATCGGTTTTGGCCACATGCATTGCCACATGATGAAGAACAAAATGCTCGCCGAAAAGCCAATGCCGATGAAACAGTCGATTTAGTGGCATTTGAAAAAGAAAAAATCAAAGGGGCCATACGTACAGATTTTATCTTATCCGCTGAGATTATCGTGATTGCACTAGGCGCAACGGCAAGTGCTACTTTGCTAGAACGCAGTTTAGTATTGTCCATCTTGGCAATTGGTATTACGATTGGTATTTATGGTTTGGTCGCTGGTATTGTCAAAATAGATGATGCAGGCCTACATCTGATGGAGCAAGAAAGCACGTTTAAGAAGAAATTAGGTAAGGTGATGTTTGCCGCCGCGCCAAAGCTCATGAAGTTTTTATCCATTGCAGGGACGTTGGCTATGTTCTTAGTGGGTGGCGGTATCTTAGTACATGGTATTGGCTTTTTGCATCACGGTGTAGAGGATATCGCACATCTCACTGGTATTTTTGAAGGAGTAACAACCACCGTATTAAATGGTGTTATTGGTTTTATTATCGGTGTGGCAGTTGTGGCATTGCTTACCATTATTGATAAAGTTCGCGGCAAAGATGATAAGGCTTCTTCTACTCATTAAGCTGGTTTGTGGTTTTATCTTATGTCCAATTTTATTCTAAATAGATAATTAAACAAAAACCTATTAAAGCAAAAGCCCCAAAGCTATTAGTAGCTTTGGGGCTTTTATATTTCTGCTTCTATATATTAGCTTTCGCTATCGGTATCATCAGACGCAAGCTTCTCAGCTTGGGTCGGTTTTTTATGATCCGTTTTGGGCTTGCGACTGCGTGCCTTTGGAACCTTCGGCGTCGTCAGGTTAAACATGCCGGTCTGTGGCAGCAATTGCTCAGCCACATTCTCGATCATGTTTTTATAGCTGGCGATGGTGGTCTTAGATTTAGCTGCTTGACTGTCATCTTTGCTCGTCTCTTTAGCAGATTCTTCTACTTTAGATTCGGTTGTTTGCTCAGCCTCTTCTGCATCAGACTTTTCTACATCTGCCTGTGTTGCATCAGCTTCCGTCGTATTGACTCCTTGTGCTTCACTGGCTTGAGCTTCTACACGGTTAGCAGCTGATTGCGCTTGCTCGACTTCTAGCAATTTCTCACTATCAGCGCTGACATGGTCAGCCTGAGCTTGATTGGCCAGTGCTGTCGCTTCAACGTTATGTGCATCCACTTCGCTATTGTTTTGCTTAGTATTTACTAGCGATGCTTCATTGCTCGAAGTCTGCTTTGTAGGAACACTCAACACAGCTGGCTCTTGGTAGTCAGGATGCTGACCGCGTGGATCATTGCTGGCACGCTTGCCAATGGCACGTGGTTCAACGGCGGTTTTGCCTTGAGCTACTGCAAATTGACTGACTGCTTGAGTCATCGCTGCGAAGCGTGCCAAGTAATCGGCTGCTAATGGCTGGTAGCCATAGTTGCTAAAGTCAAAGCGCTGACTGGCCATATTGTTGCTATGGTTGTCATCGACAGCATTCTCAACGTTGGTGCTATTATCTGCAGATTGCGCTTGCTCGTTATACAAGGCAATTGTCTCGATAAAGCAGCTGATAACGCCATTTTCTGCTAAGCGAGTTTGCGCGTCTGGCAGCGTCGCACGAATAAACTCACCAACGGTGCCACGTATCGCTGCTACACTTACAGTAGTAGCTTCGACCTGAGGTGTTGCTTTTGCTTGCTGAGCACGTACCACACGTGGGTCGTTGCTAGCTTGACCAAACTTCTCAGCAGTCACGTAACGTTCACCAAACAGTGATTCGTGTGTTAACTCAAGTGCTGAGTTACTCATGCCTTTATCATTGGCACCACTGTCATTAGCTGGAACTTTTTTAGCTTCTTCAGCTTTACTGACATTATCAGTGGTACCAGTATCAGTGGTCTCAGCTTTCTGATGCTCGGGCTTGGTTTTGGCCTGTTCTGCATCAGCCGTTTTTGTACTAACTGACTGACTGTCTACGTCGCCAGCAGAGGCTGGTTGGTCGCTAGAAGAGGTTGGTTGCGCTTGTTCTGACTGATTTTTATTATCAGTGCTCTGCTTACGATCAGGTGCATTGTTTTGCACCTTAGCGTTAGTAGTCGCCTCTTGGTTGTTTTGAGTCTGATTCTCAGACGTCTCTACCGTACCCTTTTTATTGTCACCTTTTTGGTCAGTATTTTTCTCACTGTTACTAGGCTTGTTGGCAGCTTGCTGAGTAGCGTGATCTTTTGTGCTCTCGTTCTTTGCCGTGCCGTTTGTTGAGCGTTGTTTATCGCTAGATTGAGGCTTAGCAGGCGTGGACTTGCTATCATCTAAAGATAAGTGTACAACTTCTGACGCCTTTAGCTTGGTCGGTGCTTCATTGACTTGTAGCACGACTTCATTAGGGTCCTGACTACGACGTGTGCCAGATTGGTTTTTACCATTGGCATCGTCGCTATTTTTACCATTTTGCTGCTTGTTTTGCTTAACATCGTCAGCCGTTAGCGTCTCACCGCGCTCTAGCTTTCCGCGTGAGCCACGTTGGCTATGCGATTTACGCTTAGCGCGCACTTGCTCATCAGCTTTTTGGCCAGTTACGTTGTCTGCGTCATTACGATCGTTTGCTTTTTGGTTATTGTCTTGACGATTGCTGTTGTCTTGACGGTTATTACGATTGCGATCGTTCGTACGTCTGTTTTCCTGTTGACGCTTGTCTTGCTGTTGTTGGCCTTGCGTGTCAGACGATTTCTCATCAGCACCGCTATTGGTATGGTCAGTCGTCTCGTCAGTCGCTTCTTTTCTTTGACGCGGCTTTGAGTTTCTTGACTTACGCGGCTTACGTCTTCTTCTGTCTTCGTTATTGCTGTCATCAGTATCGCTGTCGTTAGTACGGCGTGTCTGTTGACGATTAGCGTTGCTATCTGATGGTTGGTTGTCGTTTTTCTGATGATTGTTTTGTTGAGTTGGCTGCTCACTATTTGAAGCGCCACTATTCAATGCATTGCTATCAACTTGGCCAAATGAGCCTAAGCTTTGTGCGCCAGTATTTACCAAGGCCTCGATCGCTTCAGCGGCATCGCGACTACTGACACTAGGTGTGGTGGTGGCTTGCGGTGCTTGCGCAAACAGATTTGATAACCAAGCGACTGCTTTTGGTTGAGCAGTGGCTTCCACATTTTGAGCTTGCGCTGCGACTGGCGCTACAACGTTTTTAGGTTGACTGGCTTGTGGTGCGCGCGCTGGCGCAGCGTCATTAGCATTTTTATGATTACGGCGATCATTGCTATGATTGACGGTATCGTTCTGCGATTGCGTGGCTGTGCTCTGCTTGTTGTTATCATTTGACGGTTTACGAGGCTGGCGAGTAGGCTGCTGCTCAGGGCGCTCTTTTTCAGCCGTTTGCCAGTCGACATTGTAGCCAAGGTCACTGTGCTCTTGTTGCTGGGTATCAGTGATACGCTCGTAGCTCGATGGGGCAAATCCGTCGCGGTTAAAGTGCAGCTTAAAGTTTGGTGACTCTAAATGGGCGTGCGGCAAAATCGTGATACGAGTGCCACTATCTTGCTCAAGATAAACCAAGCTGTCACGCTTTTCATTTAGCAAAAATGCTGCGATGTCGGTTGGAACTTCCGCTTGTACTTCACCTTGGCGTTCTTTGAGCGCAATTTGTTCAATTTGACGCATGATAGAGAGCGACAATGAACGCAGGTCACGAATCATACCGTTACCATGGCAACGTGGGCAGATATAACCAGTTGATTCTTCTAATGATGGACGTAGACGCTGACGGCTCATTTCCATCAGACCAAATTTAGAGATATCACCAAACTGGACGCGAGCACGATCGTATTTGGTCGCATCAATTAGACGCTTTTCGACTTCTTTTTGATGCTTATTGTCATTCATGTCAATAAAGTCAATAACGATCAAACCACCCATATCACGCAAACGCAGCTGACGGGCAATCTCGTCGGCCGCTTCTAGGTTGGTATGATAAGCAGTCTCAGCAACGTCTGAACCTTTAGTCGACTTAGCTGAGTTGATGTCGATAGAGACCAAGGCTTCTGTTTGGTCGATGACGATTGAGCCACCTGATGGTAGACGTACCTCACGCTGATAGGCCGTTTCGATTTGTTTTTCGATATTAAAGCGCGAAAACATTGGTTCATAATCGGTATATTTGCGTAGCTTTTCGGCTTGTTTTGGCATCACTGCATCAATAAAGCCTGCTGCTTCAATATAAGCGTTTTCGTTATCAATCCAAATCTCAGCGATATCATCACGCAAATAGTCACGGACAGCACGGGTAACGACACCTGCTTCTTGATGGACAAGGCGCGGTGACGGATATTTTTGGTTTTGTTCTTGGATGGCCTGCCAGATATTAAGCAAATGGTTAAGGTCATGTTGCAAGTCTTCTTGCGTCTTGCCGATACCCGCGGTACGAATGATAACACTCATGCCTTTTGGCAAATCAAGATTGCTCAGCATACGTTTCATGTCTTCGCGCAGCTTGCCTGAGATTTGACGTGAGATACCGCCGCCACGAGGGTTATTTGGCATGAGTACCAGATAGCGACCAGCCAAAGAGACATACGTCGATAGGGCAGCGCCTTTGTTACCGCGCTCTTCTTTTTCGACTTGGACGATTAGCTCGTCGCCTTCTTTAATCAGTTTTTTGATGTTTTCATCACGTGGGTTACCGCTTAGGTATTCGGCAGAGATTTCACGAATCGGCAAAAATCCTTGGCGCTGAGAGCCGTACTCGACAAATACCGCTTCAAGCGATGGCTCAACACGGGTTACATGGCCTTTATAAATGTTAGATTTTTTTTGCTCGCGGGTACGATTTTCTAGGTCGAAATCGTATAGATGATTGCCTGTACATAAGGCGACACGAATCTCTTCGTTTTGAGTTGCGTTGATCAAAATGCGTTTCATATTTATATCCTATGAGTACGCATAACAACGATAAGACAGTCTTTAAAAGATAGTGGCAAGTGTGGCTAATATGACATTAGCATTTGTAGATATCAGTGAACAGTAGAACGTAAATCGTGGGTTTCGTAAAGCACGTAGGCTTTTTCAATGGCTCTTTTACCTGAACTTATGAGCGGTGCTCACATTAATATAAATAAAATAGGGTGTAAGGCTATGATACTTATATTCTATTATCAATAAACTTGGTACATATATGAATATGTCAGCGAATAAAAACTCTCTTAATGTCAGTACGTTCTATTGGTAGTGATGTTGGCGCACGTTGTAAGCGTGGGCGACGGACAGCTACGGGTCTAAAAAATACTGATATTAAAAAGGCATATTGCGGTAGCCATTCATCCTTCAAAGTCTAACAATAATATCGCGGTCGTGATTGCTACTATATATCGTAGCGTCATCAGTCAGCGGTTATCTATTCAGGCAAAGCGATTGGTTACTCTTTATTTATCGTTCTTTATATATCGTCAATAATATCTTGGGTGTCTCAAGGTTAGGTATCACAGCTTTGGTTATCAGCGGGGCGTACTTGGCAAACAGAGTAATGGACCAGCTTGTCAGCATGGTATCGTATTTACCTCTTTATCGTCATCTGTTTGACCACCAATACTCAGGCAGCTATCGAACTATTTTTCGATCCTAACGCTAACCGACCCATACTTGCTCAACTATGCTGTCATAAATGACCATCAGATAAGTAATCATTAAATAATAAATAGTTATCAAAAAAAGTCGTTGTCATGCAGTTAGTGAGTCAATGTGGTGTTGTCATCCGTTAATAAATAGACTGATCGTCAAAGTTATTAACGCGATGGTATTTAGTGTCACTATTTGTTTTATGGTACCGAGTAAAATTCGATACAGTGTTTTAATTTATAGGGCTGTGTTTGGTAACGAATACCTTTAAATGCTAATGCCTCTAAACGACTGGCCCTACAATTAGATGAAACGTTTCATAGCAGCAGGGTAAATAGCATTGACCTCTTTACTAACAATCAGTAAACACTGGAAAGTAATAAAACAGTGACCAGCTATCTGAAACAACAATGATTATTGCTGTCGCCTCTGCTTAATTGTCGCTCAACATGCTAAACTATAACAAATCTTTGTGTAAATACCTAACTAAAAATGACAAACTCAAAAATGACTGACGACGCTCCTACCCATGAAGCGCCTGCTATTTTCAATAGTAAAACCCGCCCACAAAGCGCTGACGATGAGATTAGCAACTTCGGCAAGGTAAACTACCTTGAAGTAACACGCCATCAGCACGACCAGCGTTTGGATAACTTTTTGCTCAATCGCTTGAAGGGTTTGCCAAAATCGCACATCTATAAAATGATTCGCTCAGATGAAGTGCGCGTCAACAATAAACGCTGTAAGGCACATGATAGATTGCAGCGTGAAGACGTCGTGCGTATCGCACCTGTGGAGTTGGCAACACGTGACAAACCTATCATCAGTACTGAGTTTGCCAAAAGCTTGCTCGCTCGCGTGGTCTATGAAGATGAAGGCTTGATCGTACTAAACAAGCCTTTTGGTATTGCAGTGCATGGCGGTAGCGGCTTGGACTTCGGCGTCATCGAAGCCATGCGTGAAGTGACGGGCAAAAAGTATCTAGAGCTGATTCACCGCATCGACAAAGATACCTCAGGGCTGTTGATGATCTCCAAAAAACGCTCAACACTCAAAGTATTGCAGCAGCATTTGGTAGACAAGACTATTCAAAAGCACTATCTATGTCTGGCCAAAGGACAGCCTGCGCTGAATGAGCAACGTATCAATGCACCATTGTTACGCTATACGCTTGCTAATGGTGAGCGCCGTGTCAAGGTAGATAGCCAAGACCCGCAAGCCAAAGACAGCCAAACCGATATTATCATTCATGAGCGTTTTATGATTAATAGTCAGCCAGTTAGCCTCATCGAAGCCAAGCCACTAACTGGCCGTACGCATCAAATCCGTGTGCATTTGGCTCATATTGGTCATGCCATTTTGGGTGATGATAAGTATAACGTGCATGATAAATCAGGCGTTCATCGTCTGTGTCTCCACGCGTGGCGCTTAGATATTCCGGGTTATGACGCTATTACCGCACCATTGCCAGACGACATGGCGGATTGGCTACCAGAGACAGCCAAGTTGCCTGAATAAGTCTAAATATAATCATTTTGGTCTAAAAATGTAGACCTTTATAGAAACATGAAAACGTCACGATACCTTATTTAATCAATAAGCCGCCGTGACGTTTTCGTATCTGCTACTTACTATTGTTATTCGTTAAGGTGAATCCATGACTGCATTATTTACCACTGATACGCCAGAACTTACTCAACACTCTCAGCTAGCAGATGAGCACCGTCTATCTGATAAGACACTAATTATTTTTGACTGGGACGGTACGCTGATGGATTCTATCGGCTTAATTGTGGATTCTATGCATGTGGCTGGAGAGGCACATGGATTTAAGACGACTGATAAAGCGGTGAAAGACATCATTGGTCTGAGTTTAATGAATGGTATCGAGATTTTATATCCTTATGCAGATGAGTCGCAGACGCTCGCCATTCAGCAGACTTATGCAGAGTACTATATTGCTAATAGCCACTGCACGCCACTCTTTGAGCCGATAGAGGATATGTTGCAGACTCTGCAGGTGCAGGGCAAAAAGCTTGCTGTTGCAACTGGTAAAAAAAGAAAAGGGCTCGATCGTGTATTGGATGCCTCTGACAGTCGCGATTATTTTGTCATGACACGCTGTACTGATGAGTCAGGCTCAAAGCCTGATCCGCAGATGTTAACCGATATTTTGGCGTATACACAAAAAAAGGTTTCTGATGCCGTGTTTATCGGAGACAGTATCTATGATATTCAAATGGCAACCAAGCTTGGCATGACCAGTATCGCGGTCAACTATGGCACAGCAACAAGTGCAGAGCTTGCCGCTCAGCAGCCGACATATCAGGTTGATACGCCGCAAGCATTGGCTAAGCTATTGTGTGCTTAAATAAAAGCCTTTTTAACTTACATAAAAAAAGGGTTTATCGTTAATATCGACAAACCCCTTTTTTGATGCCTGGCAAAGACAATATTTATTCAGCATCTTTTGGTGCGTCTGTCACTGAGTTAGCTACCAGTTGTTCACTAGCATCATTAGCAGTATCATTTTGTGTCAGATTACTCTCAATGATTTTGTCATTATCAAGCTGGTAGTCGTACCATCTACCCATGACACCAGCCAGCTCATCCAGACCTTCTTTTCTCAAGGCTGAAAATAACTGGATAGTACAGTTTAAGCCGAGTTTTTTGAGTCTTTTGCGGGTATTGAGTAGGGCATTTTTGGACGCGCCATATTTTAGCTTGTCAGCTTTGGTGAGCAAAATATGGACAGGTAGCTCGCCATCTTTTGCCCAATGCAGCATCTGCTCGTCAAAAAACTTGAGTGGGTGACGAATGTCCGTCATCAGCACTAGGCCAGCAAGACTTGAGCGCGATACTAGATACTCTTCTAGCTCGACCTGCCATTCTTTTTTCATCTCAAGTGGTACAGCGGCATAGCCGTAACCTGGCAAATCAACCAGTCGTCTATCAGTGTTACCGATACTAAAAAAGTTAATCATCTGCGTGCGCCCAGGCGTTTTGGACGAGCGTGCAAGCTGGCGCTGATTGGTCAAAGCGTTGATAGCTGAGGATTTACCAGCGTTTGAGCGTCCTGCAAAGGCAACTTCTAATCCCATATCAGGTGGGCAAAGCTTAAAGGTGGGCGCTGAGGTCATAAATTCAGTCTGCTGAATTTTCTGACGAGATTTGGTGTTGAACAGCGCATGTTCGGCAGCAACATCGGTAAACGGGGTATTCATAAATGGCTCATTAATCTTAAAAAATTAGATACGGGTATAAAATTCTGGTTAGCTGGTGGTTGGTTTAAGCCATGACTTCAATTTAGCAAATATGCAAAAAGTGGAAAGAGGCTCTTCTTTATCAGCGCTTACACCTTGTAAAGTTAGCGATTTGATATTATCCGCTATTCTATACTATTACCTGTCTTACTTATTGAAATAACTGCGATTAGCATCATATAAATAGTAGGATAACATTAAAGTTAATTGTTGATTAGAATAAGTTTTTAGTGTTAACAAAGCTGAATATAATTTATCTATGTTTGCATGACATATATTGTTACAATGTTTAATAAAAGACATTTAGGACGTATTGAACATTCGACCATGGCACTGACAGCGACTATTTTTTAGGCGATTCGATGTTAAAAATAATAAGTTTAGTCACTCTAAGCGCTTATTTTTAACGATGAAGCGGCAAAAAAGAGTCCTGTCCCCTGCTTTTATCTTTGGGGCTGATGCTAAAATTGCCCCATACTGCGTTACAAATCTCGCTAAGGCATCTGCATTATCGTCGCTTTGTGCCTTGTCTGGAACCATTTTAGCGATCAGCAGTGCCTATTTGCGAATGTTCGACACGCCCTAATAGAACGATTGATGTGATACGTGAAATCTCACGAGGAGGTGCTCTATGTTTTCAATCAATAGACTTCTTAGTAAGGGCTATCATGCTCTAACAGTTGGCAGTGCTGCCTTATTGCTAAGTGGCATCATGATCAGTAGCGCAGGTGCGGCTGATATTGCTACTACTTATGATAACTCATGTGCAGCCTGTCATGATAGTGGCGCACTAAATGCTATCAAAAAAGGCGATAGTGCCAAATGGCAGAAACTTATTGAGCAAAAGGGCATGCCGACACTCATTAAATCTGTCAAAAGTGGCATGATTCAAATGCCAGCAGGCGGTCTTTGTAACACCTGTAGTGATGATGACTACCGTAAGCTTATCGAGTATATGAGCAAGTAGTCCATTTAGAAATGAAGCTTGAAGCGATAAGTAAGATAGAGCGCTGGGTTTACAACCTGAATGCGCTTTTTATTTTTGCCCTATACTTTAGGCTATGCTCATCAGAAAACTGATGAATACTACGATTAAGTAGGCAAATGATACAAAGTCTTGCTATAATAATCGAAAATAAACCCTGATGTTAGTAAGTACTTTCAGACTGCTTGTGTCCAAGACCTCAAAATATATGCCACGCCTATGATTAAAGAGGCGACTATATTAGGTATCTTATCCGTGCAATCACTCTAAATAATGCTTACGCCGAGCTAGTAGGATTTGTATCAATGAAAAAGTTAATCGCTGCTGCCAGCTTATGCGTTGCAAGTTTCAGCGTACAAGCTGCTATTATTGTTCCTGAGTATGACGTCGATGCAGGTCAGAAAATTGCAGAAACCGTTTGTGCTGCTTGTCATGGTCTTAATGGGGTCAGTATTGTTCCTGCGCAGCCAAACCTTGGCGGCCAAAATGTAAAATATCTTTATAAACAGTTAGTTAACTTTAAAGCAGGCTATCGCAAAAACGGTGTCATGCAGTCACAGGTTGCTAACTTGTCTCAGCAAGATCTAGCCAACGTGGCAGGTTACTACTCTAGCCAAGCGCCTTGGGGTGTTGGATACGGCAACCCTGCAACGAACCAAGAAGCCACCAAATTATTCTTGGGTGGCGATAAGTCACGCGGTGTGATTGGTTGTGCTGGTTGTCATGGTCCGGATGCTGCAGGTAACCCTTGGGCAGCGTTTCCAAAATTAGGCGGGCAGCATGCTCAATACATTGCCACTCAGCTAAAACTATTCCGCGCCGCTGGACGTGCTGATGATATCGATAGCGATGATCAAAAACGTGTCAATGATGCTGCGAAAGAAGGTGAGATGGGTATGATGCAAACCGTTGCATCGAAATTATCAGATCGTGACATTCGTATCTTGTCAGACTATGTGAGTGCTATTCACTAATTAAACGGCACTGATGATCACTATCTGATACGCACGTTGTAGATAGAATTATTGAGCACCTTGCACATATTGATCATGTCTGAACTACTAAACCCCGATTTCGGGGTTTTTTTATAACTGTTTGTCCCTTATATTGAAAAGACAATGTACAGCTGAATTGCTTTACAGAGGCAACTCATTGCTCTGTATAATTATAAATTACCGTTATTCACTTTATACCATACTCAAAAATGCGATTAGCTGTATCGAACTCGTTTTGCTTGCTACTGTCGTTTTTGTGAATGGTATTAGATCGTTTGGATTGAGATTATGATGATCCGTTATGCTTCTTATTTTATCGCGGTATTGTTACCGTTGTTATTATTTCGCTGGTTTGCCCCTGCTTCAATCGGTGAGATCGATTTTTGGTTATTATGGCTGCTAGCAATGGTGTTGGTCGCGTTGCCAGTTGTTTATGCTGAGATAGCTTTGGCTTATCGTAGTGTCGAGGGACCTTTGGCCGGTATGCAAAAGCTCACTCGCGAATCAGATGCAAGCCCAATATGGCGAAGCTTTGGTTGGCTGGCTGCATTGGTTTCTATTGTGATTGCAGCATTGATCATATCAGGTGCCAGTACAGGGATATTAACCGCTTTGACTGAGCTTAATAGTACCCCTGATGTACCAAGTTTTGCGGTTGCCGCAGGGTTGATGGTTATTACTGTGCTATTAAGTCTGCTTGGCGTTGCGCCTTTGCCTATTGGCCTCGGATTGATGGTCGTTGGATTAATATTGGGCATCGCAAATGGTGTGCCTAATATTAGTTTTGCTATGACCGATATTAGCTTGGTTGAATGGGCGCGGGCAGTGGCGCTAGCATTGGTCAGTGTTGGTGCGGGTACAGGGTTGTACTGGTTCGGGCAAAACTTGGTCAGTAAGGAGACGGTCACTGCCGTGGAAGCAAGCAGCCAACAGGCACAAAATAAGGCTGCTCGTAATTATCGTGCCACCAAATCGGTATTGCCAATTTGGGTGTTGCAGCTATTGGTAGGGGTTGTCGCGTTATTTATTAGTGGTATGTCGTTACCACCGATTGGACAACTACTCTATTGGGCTGGCGTACTATTCGTCGTTAGCTATTTGCTGCATTACAGTACTCAGCAGTTAGCGCATAAGTTTGGGCTGTTAGTTAGCTTGATAATAACTTTTGTTTTAGCATTGCTACTAGTGGTTGCGATTCCGACGACTTGGCTGGTAGGCATTCTAGTTATAGTGAGTAACATAGCGGTACTACTATTATCGGTATTTGCAGGATGGCAGATGAAGATCAGTCATTTACGCAAATCATTGAACTTTAGCAGCGAAGCATTCTATAACTTATGGCGAGTTGCGATACGTCTTGTCGTACCGCTGGCATTGCTATTGGCGTTAATAGGTTGGGTGATACAGTGGTTGAGCTAACAGGTGATGGCGGTAAGCATAGCAATGCGCTGCAATCGGAGTTAATGACAGTCTATCTGGCGTATGCGGAAGATGAGCAGCGCCAGCATTATCTGGCGTTAAAGGTTAGCCAAGGTACGAGTCTGTATGAGGCACTAGGCAAAGCTGGCTGGCTTGAAAGGTTTGCAGCGCTGGCAAAATGGTGTGAGCAAGCAGTAAACGTTACAACGCCAACCGCTAAACGTTGGCATGTGGGCATCTATGCACAAAAACAGCCGCTGAATTATCTATTGCAGCCTTTTGACCGTATCGAGGTATATCGCAGTTTAAGCGCTGATCCAATGTCTCAGCGCAAAAATAAATCTCGCGGTTAAGTTATTATTAATTTTAACTGTTAGTCATTCGAGCTGATAAATCGTACGGATTACGATGCTGGCAAGCTCTCGATACCTTCGATGCGAGTGACCAAACCATTATCATCAAAGTAAACAACTAAGTGTTGGCTTGCATTTTTGACATCAGCAATGCCTTTACGGCGGCCTTCGGTACCTGCTTGGTAATCGTAAATGTAATCCCAGCGCTTAGGCTCAAGGGTATCTCTAATCGCAGGACTGCCAAGGATATAAAGTACTTGGTTCTGATTCATCCCTACTTTTAGTTTTTGTGCTTGGGTTTGAGTAATCGCTGTGCCTTGAGGCAAATCAATCTTATAAACGCTCAATAGTGAGCAGCCAGACATAGCGACAGTAGCGCTCAGCATACTGGTGATAACAATGTTACGTAGTACGCTGGCATGGCTTAACGGACGAAAATTTAATGTCTTTATCATGGTAAGATGACTCATAAGAAATGAATTAGGCGCGGCCAAAGTTAGATGGTGCGAGTCTGACCGACAATCTTGGACAAATGATACGTCATTTACTTGCAATTGCCTACCACTTACGACATTATTTACCAAACACCACCTGAATGGTTTTATTATTTATATTTTAAATTCATAGGCTTGCACTGCGGTTATTCAGGGAATTATAAAGCAGTCCGTCACCTCATCAGCACTGTTTTTAGGGTGTTAAAACCACTTATATTTAATAAAGAATAATCAGCAACGATTATTTATCTCATATTTTTTAGTTTTTCATTTGCTAAGACTGTCACAGTCAGAAGGGATATTATGGCTTCTTTTACCAATCAAGATTTACGTAGAGCAGGATTGAAAGTTACGTTGCCTCGTATTAAGATTTTAGAGCTGCTAGAAAGCGCCGAGTTACACCACATGAGTGCAGAAGAAATATACAAGGCGCTCATCGAACAAGGTGAAGATGTTGGTCTTGCCACGGTCTATCGTGTACTCACCCAATTTGAGCAGGCGGGCATTGTAGAGCGTCATAACTTTGAAAATAACTTGTCAGTGTTTGAAATTACCCAAGAAGAGCATCACGACCATCTGGTCTGTGATGTTTGTGGCAAAATCATTGAATTCCATAATGAGATGATCGAGGAAGAGCAGCTGAAAGTCGCAGAAAAGCACGGCTTTAAACTATCGGGTCACTCGTTAGTCTTATATGGTATCTGTGCTGACCAAGCTTGCAGAGACAGTGCCAAGTAAAGACCTTGGTTATCAATTAAAGCTTTATTTTTATAAATGACTCTAAGATCTCTTATATTAAGAAGCCCTCATTATTGATAATGAGGGCTTTTTTGAGTTTAATTTTTCAGTATGTACTGACATCACTCTCAATAGCTTAACTGATGTCTAAAGATAAACTATCCGCACCTTCATCTAAATTAGCCTTACCGTTTTTGCTACTGAGCTTAATTTTTAGGCGTAAGTCGTTAGGGGAGTCAGCATGCAAAATTGCCTCTTTATAAGTGATCTCTCCTTGTTCATACAAGTCAAAAAGCGCTTGATCAAAGGTTTGCATACCGCTGTCTCGAGAGCGTGTCATGACGTCTTTGATTTCATGCACCTCACCTTTACGGATATAGTCGCTAATTAGCTGTGAGTTTAATAAAATCTCAATAGCAGCACGGCGTCCTTTGCCATCAGGGGTTGGAATGAGCTGCTGAGCGATAATGGCCTGCAAGTTCAGTGACAAATCCATAAATAGCTGATTATGACGACTGGTTTCAAAGAAATGAATAATACGGTCAATCGCTTGGTTGGCATTATTGGCATGCAAGGTTGCAAATACCAGATGCCCTGTCTCAGCGTACTGGATAGCGTAGCTCATGACCTCACGGTTACGAATCTCACCAATCAAAATGACATCTGGTGCTTGGCGCAACGTATTTTTTAGTCCTGCTTCAAATGAATGAGTGTCGATACCGACTTCACGCTGAGTGATGATACAACCACGATGTTTATGGACAAACTCGATAGGGTCTTCTATGGTAATGATATGCCCATGAGAGTTTTGGTTACGATGTCCAATCATAGCCGCGAGCGTAGAAGATTTACCTGTGCCGGTCGCGCCGACCAGCAAGATAATGCCGCGCTTTTTCATGGCCAGTTCTTTGAGCGCTGGCGGCAAGCGTAGTTCCTCAACAGTTGGGATCTTATTCTCAATTTTCCGTAAAATCATTCCTGCCATATCGCGCTGTATGAATGCACTGACCCGAAAGCGTGCTTGCTGTGCTTCATCAGATATAGCAAATTGACACTCGTTCGTCTCTTTAAATTCTTTTTGCTGGCTAGGGGTCATCACTCCTTTGACTAACATCATGGTTTGATCAGCGGTCAAAGGGGTTTTACCGACAGGTAAAATTTTTCCATTTACTTTCATGGAAGGCGCTACATCAGCAGTAATAAAAAGGTCAGAGCCATTTTTATTAATCATCAACTGCAATAATTTATCAATGTCCATATCGTACCTGCATTCGATGTAAGTCGATTAAAAGTTATTTAGAGTAGTGTATTAAAGGTCATTCATAGAGACCAATAACAATTTAGCACCATTCACGCTTTTTTGTGATTTGGCTGAGACTATAAAAATGCCTCAGGTTGCTTGGCATAAGGACGAGCCACATCTTTACTGATGGTGCCTTTTGCAACCAAGTTCTTTAAGGTTTGATCAAGCGTAATCATGCCTTCGCCTGCACCCGTTTGGATGGCAGAATACATCTGAGCAATTTTGTTTTCACGTATTAAGTTACGGATAGCGGGTGTGCCTAGCATGATTTCATGAGCTGCCACACGTCCACCAGCTTGACGACGCAATAGGGTTTGTGAAATAACGGCTTGTAGTGACTCCGATAGCATGGCACGAATCATATCTTTTTCGGCGGCAGGGAATACGTCGATGACACGGTCAATCGTCTTAGCGGCTGAGCTAGTATGCAGAGTGCCGAATACTAAATGTCCTGTTTCGGCCGCAGTCAGTGCCAAACGAATGGTCTCAAGGTCACGTAACTCACCAACCAAGATGACATCTGGATCTTCTCGCAATGCCGAACGTAATGCAGGCTCAAAACCTAAGGTATCGCGGTGCACTTCACGCTGGTTAATCAGGCTTTTTTTCGATTCATGGACAAATTCAATCGGATCTTCAATCGTTAAAATATGCTCTTTACGACTTTCGTTAATATAATTAATCATGGCCGCTAGCGTCGTCGATTTACCCGAACCAGTTGGGCCGGTAACTAACACCACGCCACGTTTGAAGTCTGAGACACGTTTGAACACGTCGCCCATCCCTAAGTCTTCCATGGTCAATACTTTAGAAGGGATGGTACGAAATACCGCGCCTGCGCCGCGATTTTGATTGAATGCATTGACTCGAAAACGTGCCAAATTTGGAATCTCAAAAGAAAAATCTGTCTCAAAGAACTCTTCAAAATCAGCGCGCTGCTTGTCGTTCATAATGTCATAAATGAGCTGATGAACCACTTGGTGCGTCATCGCAGGCATATTGATGCGTGTCATCTCACCATCGGTACGAATCATCGCAGGCATGCCAGCTGAAATATGTAAATCCGATGCTTTATGTTTGACCGTAAAACGTAGCAAGTCTTCGATACTTAAGGTGTTTTTTTCAGCCATAATCCGATATTCCTATCAATTAGTCAGGGTAAGACAAAAGAGCATAAAGGCACGTGGTAAACTATCCATCAATCGCTTTGTTCAAGCGTAAAATATTGAAGAGTGAACCAGCATGCCGTCTTTACCACCGCTATCATATTCAGTAGCATATGTTAAAGCATGTAACAATATCATAACAAGACTGTGAGTATTTAACCATCTACTCCTTTAAGAAAATATGAAATTAGTCATTTTTCAGCTAATTTTATATATGAGCGATAAATAATTTTTATTAAAAATATTTAAATTAAGCAGTCTCAGCCATAAACTATTTATAAAACCTATTAAAAATTAAGTAAATTTTGAGAGCCTTATATATGACTGATATGAAAGAGACAAATCAAAGTGTTGATAATCAGACGCTTCTCGCTAATTGGCAGCAAGTCAAAGAGCAAATGACCCAAGCCTATGAACAGGCATCTGAGCGAGATAGTAGATCTGCCAACACTACCATTTTGCTAGCCGTGTCAAAAACCAAGCCTGCCAATATGATTGCTACTTTGGCGAATGAGGGACAGCAGCACTTTGGCGAGAACTATCTACAAGAAGCCATTGAAAAAATAAATACGCTAAAATCGAATCCTGCATGCGCGGATATCGTCTGGCATTATATCGGCAGTATTCAGCGTAATAAAACACGCGATATTGCCGAGCATTTTGATTGGGTGCAAACCCTTGAGCGCGATATCATTGCCAAACGTTTAAACGATCAACGCCCAGATGAGCTCCCAGCATTGAACGTATTAATTCAGGTAAATATTGATAACGAAGACAGCAAGTCAGGTTGCCTACCAGCAGAACTGCCAGCATTAATCATAGCGATTAAAGGCTATGAGCGCTTGCAACTGCGCGGGTTAATGATTATCCCTGCCAAAGCAGATACAAACGCTTTTGCACGAACCAAGGCATTGTTTGACGATATAAAAGCCAGCCACCCAGAGTTGGATGCTTGGGATACACTTAGCATGGGGATGAGTGGCGATATGACAGAGGCGATAGGCAATGGGTCTACCATGGTACGTGTTGGTACAGCTATCTTTGGTGCGCGAGATTAGTTTTGTGCGCGAGACTAGAATGCTGCGTACTAGGCCAATTGAATAAATGATTAATTGGCCAATCAATCAAACCGTATCTTCTCGTTTGGTCACTAGCATTTGCGTGATTTTTAGATTGTCCGTTGCAATGATTTCAAACCGATAATTGGCGTACTCGATGGTGTCGGTCTTCTTAGGAATTTTGCGCAGCATATACATCATAAAGCCGCTGATGGTCTCATAGTTCTCACTGCGTGGTAAGTCGACGATATCTAATGCACGAATGACATCTTCAATAGGGGTCATTCCATCGATCAGCCACGAGTTGTCTGTGCGCTGAACAATAGGCTGCTCCTCAAGCGTCACCAGCTCGCCCATCACAATGCTCATCACGTCTTTGAGTGTGATAACACCAACCACAAGCCCATATTCATTCACGATGACAGCGAAGTCTGCGCCAGTCGATTTGAACATCTCTAATACTTCAAACAAAGACAAGGTGTCCGGTACAAATAGTGCCGGTTTTAATAGAGATTTGTCTGTCAGATTGACCTCTTGCTGATTTAAAACCAAGGCCAGAAAGCTACGAGACTCTACATAACCCACGATATGTTCTAGGTCGTCATCATGGCAGACCAAAAACTTATTGTGCGGCTGCTCAATCATGATATTTACGACTTCTTCGGTACTGGTTTTGGTATCAAAATAAACGATATTTTCGCGTGGGTTCATCACTGAGGTGACGGTACGCTCCTGCATATCAAAGATATTTTCTATCAGATGATGCTCTTGTTTTTTTAGCACGCCTGCTTCAGCGCCTGCATCCATGACGGCATAGATATCTTCTGGGGTCATATCATCTTGGCGAATGGTTGAGATACCAAAGGATTTAAAAAGGATATTTGCAGCGCCATCGAACACCCAGATAATGGGTTTTAATACAAAAATCAAGAGAATCATTGGGCGTACCAGTCGCACCGCTATCGCCTCAGCACTCGACATTGCCAAGCGTCTGGGCATCAGATCTGCAAGTAATGAAAACAGACTGGTGATGAGTGCAAACGATATCACTGAAGCCACCGCTTCACTATTAAACATCTGCTCCAGATAAGGACTGATGGCTGACTCGCCCACAGCACCCGCCGAGATAGCAACCGCATTGAGTACTATCTGTACGACCGTGATAAAGCTCCCAGGATGATCCTGCATATTGAGGACGTCAAGTGCGCGAACATCGCCTTCTTTTGCCATGATTTGCAGTTTGATTTTGCGTCCTGCGGCAATCGCAATTTCAGCAGCAGAGACAAAGGTACTCAAGGCAAGTAGAAGGAGAAGAAAAACACTGGCAGTTAGCAAGCTCATGACATACTCGAAAAGAAGTAAAGAGGAATTGGGTCAAAAATAGTCAGTAGGTAAAGGGAGAAGATCAGAAGGTGGACGGTAAATTTGTTCATGTATAAAAACCAAAAAAGCTGGGCAAGCACCCAGCTAATAGGAAAAATTCGACGTTTTGTCAAACGATCTGACTTGCACCTTTCAACTCATAAATTCGTAAATCATATAGGGCGTGTTGAACATTCGCAAATAGGCACTGCTGATCGCTAAAATGGTTCCAGACAAGGCACAAAGCGACGATAATGCAGATGCCTTAGCGAGATTTGTAACGCAGTATGGGGCAATTTTAGCATCAGCCCCAACGATAAAAGCAGGGGACAGGACTCTTTTTTGCCGCTTCATCGTTAAAAATAAGCGCTTAGAGTGACTAAACTTATTATTTTTAACATCGAATCGCCTAAAAAATAGTCGCTGTCAGTGCCATGGTCGAATGTTCAACACGCCCTAAGCTGAAAGGCAAGTGCGATTTAGCCTTTAATTGACCACTTATTGACCAACGGATAGCGGCGTTCACGTCCAAAAGCTTTGTGGCTGATCTTTGTACCGATGGGCGATTGCAAGCGTTTATACTCGCTATTGTCTACCATCTTGATGACTTTTGCGACCATCTCAGCATCAAAGCCTTTATCGATAATTTCCTGATAGCCCATATCTTCATCGATATAAGACATCAAGATACCGTCCAATACATCATAATCAGGCAAGCTATCCTGATCTTTTTGATCTGGACGTAGCTCAGCAGATGGCGGACGAGTAATAACGCGCTCAGGGATGACAGGTGTGTCTTCTAGGCGATTGCGGTAGCTTGCTAACTTATACACTTGTGATTTATACACATCTTTTAGTACGTCAAAGCCGCCAGCCATATCGCCATACAATGTTGAGTAACCAACCGCTAATTCTGATTTGTTACCTGTCGTGATGACCAAATGACCAAACTTGTTGGACAGTGCCATCAAGACAACACCGCGAGCACGGGCTTGGATGTTCTCTTCGGTTGTATCCGCTGGTGACTTATTAAATAGAGGCGCTAACGTATGACGGATACCTTCGACGGCGTCGAAAATAGGACACACGGTATAAGAGACATTTAAGCGACGTGCCTGAGCCTGTGCATCTTCTAGACTGATTTGAGAGGTATATTCATAAGGCATCATGACGGCATAGACCTTGTCAGCGCCCAACGCATCGACCGCGATACAGAGCGTCAGTGCTGAATCAATACCACCTGATAGTCCAACAATAATGCCAGAGAATCCTGAGTGATTGACATAGTCGCGTAGACCGACGACCAATGCCTGATACATCTCAGACTCACGGCTTAGAGACAACGGCGCTTTGGCTTGATTGTTGAATTTGGCTGTGTTGACATCTAAAGTGGCCAACAATAACTGATTCATAAAGCGCGGTGCTTCATGAGCCACGCTGCCATCGGCTTGCACAGCCATAGAGCCGCCATCAAATACAAGATCGTCTTGACCGCCAACTGCATTGACATAGACGATAGGCAAGTTGTTTTCACGGCTGCGCTTAGCAAGCATGGCTTTGCGGTTATTTTGTTTTTCAATCTCAAAAGGTGAGGCGTTTAAGCTAACAATGAGGTCAGCACCTTGTTTTTTGAGTTCGGCAATCGGGTTTTTGTCCCACAAATCTTCACAAATGAGCAGACCAATCGTAATGCCTTTATAGTCAAATAAGACTTGATTGCGACCTTTATCAAAATAACGGCGCTCATCAAAGACGCCATAGTTTGGCAACATCTGCTTGTGATAGAAGCCCTTTTGATGACCATTATGTAAGATAGCAGCGGAGTTAAAAGTACCGTGATGATCGACATGCGGATAGCCGACAATCATGACGATATCGTCGATATCACTCAAGGTAGATAAGGCGCTTTTGACACGGCCTGATAGGCTTGGGCGTAGCAATAAATCTTGCGGAGGATAGCCTAGTAGTGCCAACTCTGGAAATACGATAACGTCAGCACCTTGTTCGCGTGCTTGTAATGCAAGCGTGCGCATTTTTTCAACGTTGGTTGCGATATCGCCTACCAAAAAATGTGACTGCGCTAAAGCAAAAGTGACCGTATCTTGTGGTTTGTTGGTCTTGCTGGCTTCATGTGAGGGGTTAAGATTGGGATTATCAGTGTCTTTTGACATTGTTATTGTTCCTATCGATATATTATTAAAATTTGGTGAGTCTGTATTGATTTAAAATAAAATCAAAGTAAGTCCGAAATTCATTCAAAACTGCGTGCTTGCTTATCAAGCTCGAATGTTGAGTTGATATGACAAGCCTAAATCCTACATAATTGCTTAGACAATGCTTAAAAGCATAATTGCTTATGCCTCCTATCCCAAATGATCGTGCCATCCTAAAATGAGATCTTATGATAGTCTAGAAGAAGACGATACAAGAGGGTCTGGAATCTGCTTTGATAGATGCGATGTTTATGCAACGACAAAAATAAAAGCGTACAAATGCACTTAACTATATTGAAAAGCTTAAAATAATTGCTTTAGTATAACATCAATTGTCGTGACAAATAGAACGCACCAGTGAATTCCCTGATAAGATTGCAGTTTAATAGCTGAATATAAAAGCAGCTGCGATGGCACTGTTTTTCACAGTAAATCCATGCATTATGCGCTAGTCATTCCGCTCATCATCTAGTAAGCTTGCATAGACAAAGTTGTAAGTAAAGATTACAACATAGCGTTATATAATTATCATAATCTATTGCATAATGGAGCGTAATAGCTGCGTTTTTCGCGATGTTATTTATCAGAGTGATAGTTTGTAAATACGCAGTATTGCCATGTGATTTAATGGGTTTGACACCGTTTTTTCTTTATATACTTATAATCTACCATCCTCGCTAATGGATACAGTTTATGGACAGCGTCTATAAGCTGATGTTCATCACACATTTATAAACTTGCCAGCAAAGTTATCGTTTGCTGTCCGCTCTTGGTTTATACGCTATGATTGAAAATTGGACAAAAGAATTTATTATCCAGCGCTTGCTTGCGATTACTTTGCTGGTTGCGCTGTTCGTATTATGCTTTAAAGTGGTGCAGTTTTTTATTGTACCGGCATTGTGGGCGGCAATTTTGGCGTATGTGACGTTCCCTATTTATGAGTTTTTTCACGAAAAAGTTAAACTGAGTCCAGATTTTAGCGCTGCCATTATGACCGTGAGCATCTCCTTGATAATAGGTGTGCCATTGGTTATTGGTGTGTTTATTTTGCAGCAAGAAGCGTTGAGCTTAATCAGTAATTTGGTCTATCGTATTAAAGTGGGCTATTTGGATGTGCCTGACTCATTTAAAGACTTACCGATTATCGGTCAGCAAATCAAAGACGTACTGTGGCGAATCAATAAAAACCCAGAAGGCACGCTAGAAGCGTTTCGTCTTTGGGTTCAGTCGCACTTGTATTATGGCAAGGTCGCATTTGACGTGGTGTTCAGTGGTCTGGCCAAGCTGGGTATGGCGCTGATGACGCTATTCTTTTTTTATCGTGATGGCACCAGTCTGGTTCGTCAGATTCGCCAAGCGCTGCGTAACATCATCGGCAATCGCATCGACGGTTATATTGACTCTGTAGGTACAACCACGCGTGCGGTGGTATACGGCATCGGGCTGACGGCATTGGCTCAGGCGCTATTGGCTGGTATCGGCTATTACTTCGCTGGTGCGCCAAGCCCTATCTTATTGACCATTGTCACGTTTATTATTGCGTTGATTCCCTTTGGTACGCCATTTGTTTGGGGCGGTGTGTCTGTCTGGCTCTTGAGCCAAGGACATACTGCAGAAGGGATTGGTTTGGCACTATGGGGCGTGTTTGTTATTAGCTGGGTGGATAATCTCATTCGACCTATTGTTATCAGTGGTGCGACCAAAATCCCATTTATTATTATTTTTATCGGTGTGTTGGGTGGTCTAACCGCATTTGGGTTTGTTGGATTGTTCATCGGCCCTGTGGTACTGGCCATCGGTCTTGCCGTATGGCGCGAGTGGATATCGCAGCATAAGAATGAGATATTTGCGTCGCAAGACGTCACGCTCTCTGACTCAAATGCCATAGCGCCAGTACATAATCCAGCACAAGACACAGTCAGTGGAAATGAGTCTACATAGAAAACCCTTATCGATAGAGAAAATTGCCAATGACAAACAATGATATTGCAGATACTAAGGACAATAAGATAAACCAGATGGCCAAAGGTATCACGATCGTTGCTGATAGCAATATCGCTAGCCTGAATGATTTTTTTAATGACGCTACATTAGGTCAGATGTCTGGGCAAACAGTCAAAATTATACCGGTCGCTGGTCGTGATATTGACGCAAAGCTGCTGTCTGAAGTACAGCCAGATATTTTGTTAATACGCTCGGTCACGCAAGTCAATGAGGCGCTGTTGGCTGAAAATCACAGTGTGCAATTTGTTGGCTCAGCGACTATCGGTACAGATCATGTCGACCAAGACTATTTAGCGATGCGCGATATTACTTTTGCCAATGCCGCTGGTTGTAGCAAGCACTCGGTGGCTCAGTATGTACTGACGGCTATCTTGACCATACGTCCAAACTACTGGCAGCAGCCTGTGACACTCGGTATCATCGGCCTTGGCAATATTGGCAGTACGCTTGCTCAGTATGCCAATGACTTGGGCTGGCAGGTGCTTGGATACGATCCATTATTACCAAGCTCTACTATTAATAATGCCAGCCTTGAGCAGGTGCTTTCTCAAAGTAACGCGGTGAGTTTGCATGTGCCTTTGACAAGTGAGAAAGTTGATAGTGATGCTAAAGGCAGTGACTATCCAACGCGTCATCTCATCAATGCAGAGACATTGGCCATGATGCCTGCTGATACCATATTGATTAATAGCGCGCGCGGCCCTGTGATTCATGAAAATGATCTCAAGAACGATATTGCTCATACTGGGCGGCAAGTGGTTTTGGATGTGTTTGAGCATGAGCCAACGGTTGCTGATAGCCTACTAGCTAAGCTCACAATCGCCACACCGCATATCGCTGGCTATACATTAGAGGGCAAGCTACGTGGTACGCAAATCATCTATGATGCCTTGTGTGAGAAGCTAGCGATCATACCTGCCCAGTCGATGTCTAACCTGCTACCACTTAACTTGTTTTTGTGGTCTGAGCTAAAAGCACACCCAGACAGATTGCCAAAATTTTATGACATTATGCAAGATGATGCCTCATTGCGAAGCAAAATATCTGGTGGAAACTCTGATAAACAAGTGAATGGCGCAGATTTTGACGGTCTGAGGCGTGATTACCACTTGCGCCGTGAGTGGCAATCCTAATCTAGCAACTTAAAAATACTATTCTTAAAAACATAAATAATCTACGTCATTGAAGCATTATTATTTATGAATCACGGTAGACAGTCATGAGCCAATCAAGCAGTACCTCTAGTCATCAACCTAACTACGCACCCACCATAACACTGGCAATGGCACAACAACGCGCCAAGTTTATCGGTGATATTCGCCAGTTTTTTATCAGTCGTCAGGTACTGGAAGTACAGACGCCGCTTTTATCGCAAGCAGGTAACACCGACACTTTTTTGCAATCAGTGGCAGCGCACGTAACCTATCAAGATCGTCCTCGTACCTATTATTTGCATACGTCTCCTGAGTTTGCGATGAAGCGTTTATTGGCTAGCTGGCAAGTGCCTATTTATCAGATTTGTCCTGTGTTTAGGGATAATGAGATAGGCGTGCGTCATAATATCGAATTTACGATGCTAGAGTGGTATCAGCCCAATTACAGCCTCGATGATATGGCAGGTGAGCTTAATGAGTTGCTTACGGCGCTTTATGGTCATCCAATGGTGATGAGCCATTATCGCTATGTCGATGCTTTTATGGATTTTGTCGGTATACATCCACTGACAGCGAGCCTATCTGCGCTCCAAGCGGTAGCAGAAGATAGAGGGTTGATAGGATTTGATTTTAATGATGCTGATGATAGCGAAGCAAATCGTCGCCAGAACTGGTTAGATTTACTATTTAGTCATGCAGTAGAGCCAAATTTGGGACATGATTTGCCGACACTGATCATAGAATATCCACCTGCGACAGCTGCATTGGCAAAGACAGCGCTAGATAAAGAAGGCAATAAAATAGCGAAACGCTTTGAGCTTTATATCAATGGCATTGAGATTGCCAACGCTTATGATGAGCTGGCAGATGGTCCAGCATTGCGAGCACGTTTTGAGCAAGACAATCAATTACGTCATCGTCATGGGTTGCCGAAAATGCCCATTGATGAGCATTTAGTTGCTGCATCTGATGATTTGATTCCTTGTAGTGGTATTGCGGTCGGTGTTGATCGATTGCTCATGGTGATAACGGGCGCAAAAACTTTAGAGGAAGTGATTGCTTTTCCGAGTGGTCAAGCATAACCAACAGGTAGTTTTTATTCATAGCAGCAAGAAAAAAGGTCGTTACCGATTTACCAATTAAATATTGGCGAATCGATAACGACCTTTTTTATAATCTGATTCAGTGATTTGAATTACGTAGTTATAGCTTGGCAGTCAGATCTATCTAAATAGTGACAGTTTATACTGTAGCAATGGCTTCATTGATGTCGATATCACCATTGTGCAAGTTGAATACTTTTCCAATAGTATTATCGGCGGTTAGGACAGCCGCCAGCGTCGTTGCGACATCTTCAATAGCATTTTCACCAGAGCTGGTATCATTGATAGTGATTTTGCCTGTACCGTCACGTTCTTTCAGTGCACCCGGCTGTACGATTGTATAGTCGAGTGAGCTATTATTCACGAGCCAATGATCAGCGTAATGCTTAGAGATATAGTAGTCTTTTAGATCTGCAATGTTAGGGTTGTTATCCCATTTCTCAGTCTCTAGCGAAAAGACAGAGCTAAGCATAATATAGCGTTTGATACCTTTGTCTTGCGCGGCTTGCATGGTCTTTACTGCACCGTGTAAGTCGACTTCTAGTACATTTTTACCACCAGATCCTGCGACAAAATAGACAGCATCAATATCTTGATCCAGTTGTTTCTTGATAGACTCTTTGCTGGCGGTAATATCCAAATCTAGCTGAGTATAGTTGTCATTGTCAAACAGCTTTTTTTCTTGGCGAGTCGTACCAATTACTTGGTGTTCGTCAGCTAATAATTGCTTAACCAATTCACCACCGACACGGCCACTGGCACCAATGACTAAAATCTTCATAATCATTCCTATTTTTATTTGAGTTCTGTTATTTGAGGCATTTAGTGAATGTGTTTATCTCAAAAACTGACTGTATCGTAACAAAAATAATCCGCACGCTTCGTTATAAAGCGTGCGGATTGGATAGGAGTTGGTTATAGAGTGTATACGGTTTGCAAGAAAGCAATATTTGCCAAGCAAGATTCGCTATCTAGAGGATAGTACTTTAATGAGATTAGAAGGGTAACAGCGCTAACGTACTAAGCGATTCAGACCGTCGGCAAAAGCTTTTTTATCGCGGTCGCCGTAGGGTTTTTGACCGCTCATCTCTTGCAGCTCTAGGACACCAGTACCGCGCATGGTGTCCATAAAATCGCGCATATTAAGCTTTTGCTTGATGTTATTTTTGTCATAGACCACGCCGCGTGTGGTTAGCACCAAGCCGCCTTTGTCCAAAATATCATTGGCTAAAGGTATGTCGCTTGTAATCGCCAAGTCGCCTGCCTGTATTTGCTCGACGATATAATCATCAGCCTTGTCAAACCCTGATGACACAACCGTCATGACGAGCAGAGGAGATTTGCGTAGTTTGATTGGCTGGTTGGCGACGAATATCGCCATCGTTTTGGTACGTTCAGCCGTTTTGATAATCAAATCTTTGGCAATCAATGGTACGGAGTCGGCATCCACCCAAATTTGCATTATTTCTTCGCCTTTTCTGTCTTTGGCGACAATTCTGCCAGACTGTCTGCTTCACCACTGTTATCTTCTAAGACGTCGTTTTTAGTTTTGGCATCTGCGGTATTAGAGTGAGTATCGATATTCGCGTATTCTTTGTCCAAACCTACTTTATTTGGCAATACGGCAACCAGCTTTGCCATAGCGGATTCTAAGTCAGTCACGTCATTGGGCATCAAGGTAATATGAGCAATCTTGCGATCATCACGCTCAGCTTTATGATAGCTATGATAGTGAGCGCCATCGATATTTAGCACGGCACTGATATCAGGATATTGGCCGAGTACGTTGACCATAATCGCTGGATGGACGTTGTCCGTATCACCGAGTGGTAAGTTGACCACAGCACGGATATGGTTTTCAAACTGGCTAGTAACCGCGCCTTCGATGCTCCAGTGGCCAGAGTTGTGTACACGCGGGGCAATCTCATTGGCCAGTATCGTGGTATGACCGCGAGCATCTTTGGTGACAAACAATTCAAGTGCCATGACGCCCACATAGTCTAGATGGTTCATGATCTTTGTGATGGCGTCTGTTGCCTGCTGGAGCAGGTGGCTGGTACCGACCGCAGGTGCTTGAGTTTTTGCCAAAATACCGTGATGATGATGGTTTTCGACCAAATCATAACAGCGTATCTGACCATTTTGCGCTCTTGCGGCAATGATAGAGACTTCACGATTAAAGTTAATGAAACCTTCAGCAATCAGTGGCGCAGGTGTTGGCGTGAGTGACCCTTTGCCACTAACAGCGTCTTTTAGCGCAAGCCAAGCAGTTTTAATGTCACTCTCTTGTTTGATAACAAACTGACCTTTGCCATCGTAGCCACCGCGGCTGGTTTTCAAAACGATAGGCAGGCCTAACGCTTCACAAGCTTGTTTTAACTCAGCTTCAGAATGAACAGCCATAAATGGCACGGTGGCAATATCGAGCGTATTGAACATCTGCTTTTCTTTTAGACGGTCTTGGGCGATATCAAGCGCAATCAGTGGTGGGAACATACCTTGCTTGCTGCCAGATTTTGACACGCTCGTTAATTGCTCGACCGTAGACGTTGGTGTGTTCTCGAACTCTAAGGTAAAGACATCAGCGGCTGCCATAAAGTCGACTAATTGATCGCTATGAAACACGTGACCGTATAGGCTGGCAGGGCATTCTGGATTGTCTTCTAAAAACACGCATTGGTAACCGAGTGGCATCGCGGCTTCGGCAAGCATCATACCAAGCTGACCACCGCCTAAAATACCGATGGTACGAATGGTTTGGGTAACAGGATAAGCGTTTGCTGTAGTCATGAAAGGCTCTTTGAATAAAAGTGAATGAGGTCTGTGTTGTATTAAAATTTAAAACGCAATGGGTGAAAATAGGAAAAGGTGCACTATAGGCACCTTATATCTAGTATGACGTACTGAAAAATAAAATGTGGTAGCTCTTGTTTTTAGGCGATCAATACAAAATACTATGCTAAAAAAGCTAGTCACTCTATATTTATTTAAGAATTAATAATACCGGGTGTTGGGCTAGCGAGAATGGTCTCGGTTTGCGTCTGACGCATCTCATCCAGCTTAGTAGCAATCGTTTCATCATGCAAGGCTAAGACTTGAATCGCAAGTAGGGCAGCGTTATAAGCGCCAGCGGTACCAATCGCCAATGTCCCAACAGCAACGCCTTTGGGCATTTGCACGATAGACAACAGACTGTCCCAACCACTTAGCATAGAGGATTTTACAGGGACGCCAAATACAGGTAGTGGTGTTTGGCTCGCACACATACCAGGCAGATGAGCGGCACCGCCTGCACCCGCGATAATCACTTGTAGACCATTGTCTTTTGCGCTTTTGGCGTAATCAAATAGCCTGTCAGGTGTACGGTGAGCAGAAACCACTTCACACTCAAAGGCAACATCAAAGTCTGCTAGCAATTGTGCTGCGGCACTCATGGTCGCCCAATCAGATTGCGAACCCATAATAATGCCGACTTTTGGTTGACCAGCAGGGGAGGTGATTGGACCGTTCTGGTTAGCCGCAGTATTGGTGGTGCTCATGATTGGATATCCTCAAAAAGACCATCATACAAAAATTTTGCTACACTCGTAAAGCCAAGTTTGACTTTTAATAATGATATGGTGTTAATAGCATTTATATCACTGGTTTATCTCTATTCTTTTGTCGTGATAATGCTGCACAAAGCGAGAAGCTGTCAGTGGTAATGGCTGTTCGGTATCCAGCTGATAGCAAGTCAAGTAGCCACTATCTACCGCTGCCGAATAATCAGTACAGGCGACTTGTGGACTGAGTGGCTCAGGTGTACCAGTGAGCCAATAGTGACCGACAAAAACAGGTTTATGTGTTTGAATCGCAAAGTCAATATTTTCAGCCAGTGCATCAGGCGGTATTTGTGCCAATGCGGAGGACGGTGCACGAGCGACCTCACGAAGCGTGCGCTGATTCAACGCATCAAGCCACCAACGCACCCGTACTCGTCTGCGTTCAGTGCCTTCTTTATCTACCATCACAATACCATCAGGCAAGCCCGTCTCGACCCCTTTTAGTACACGCTCTAAGGCATCAAAAGCGATAGTATCTTCTTTAGCGGTTGCGATTAGACCTTCAGAGGTTAGGCAGTTATTATCCGTCAGCAGGGGCTCTAGAACCGCCATGCTATCTACATCCCAGCAAGCATGGACGAAACAGGCATAATCTGTCTCAATCCACAGAGGTATCTCGTACAAGCGCTGCAACCAGTATTCGTGCTGCTCTGAGCCGAAAGGTATCTCTGCCAAGAATGCTTCATGTTGGCGTTTATGTACCGCATTATGTGAGCGCAGATACTGGCTAGAATCCTCAGGATCGAGCGTAGCATAAGCCAAGGCATTATATTCATGATTGCCCATCACCGCATCGGCCACGTCCGCGTCTAACATCGCAAAGACAATCTCTAATGTGGCCAGTTGCTGCGACCCACGGTCAATCAAATCGCCAATGAATAATGCCCTGTGACCTGCCGGTGGCACAAAATGCTGACCGTTATGCTCGTATCCTAATTGGTTTAACAAACCAACGAGCTTGTCTGCATAACCATGAATATCACCGATAATATCTATAATCATAATGAAATATTAAATCTCAAACGTAAAAGTAAGCAACTTGCTTAATTGTCCTGATTCAAAGAATTTCTATTTGAGAAAACAGTTTAAAAACCAGGCGACAATAAAGCATTTATAAAATGGGGTAGTACTTTAGGCTCTAAAATAATCGTAGCAATGACGCCAAATGCGCCGCCCCACATATGTGCCATATGATTGATTTTTGAGCCACCGCGTTTGTCCGCGTAAATACTATAAAATACATAAGCGACGGCAAACAGTATCGCAGGAATAGGAACAATGGCAAATAAGTAAATTCGCTCCCACGGTGCTAGCAAAATAAAGGCAAATAAGACTGCCGACACACCGCCTGATGCCCCAAGACTTAAGTAACTGGCATTGTCTTTATTTTTAAGGTAGCTTGGAATCATGGCAACAACAATAGCCAACACATAAAAAACCACAAAACCATAGCCGAACAAAAATGAACGATATAGCCCTTCAATAGCTCGGCCAAAAAAGTATAACGTAAACATGTTGAATAGCAGATGCATACTGTCGGCATGAATAAAGCCATGCGTGACAAAACGATCCCATTGTCCGTTATTTACAGCGGGTGGATAAAAGATAAGACGGTTGAGTAATTTCTTGTTTTGCCATGCTAATAAGCTGACAATAACAGTAATGATGATAATAAGGGTCGTATGGTTTAACAAAGGAAAATCCTTAGGCCGCGCCTGATAGGTGACAATGCAATAAATGGCAATGCGATAAATGACAATGTTCAAAGCCTAAGCGTTAGGGCTGAGTAAAAACAAATATGACCATTAATTAATATATTCATACTAAGTTAAGATATTGATACTAAGTTCAAGTTGCTCGTAACGTAATTAGTTAATACTAACAGCAGTTATGCTGATACAAATATCTATTATGTGACAAAACGATGCATTTTTATGCTTTTATAGTGAGTAATGTAGCAGTGTATCATGTGAGATAAGTGAAACCGCTATATAGACGTCGATGCCGCTAAAGAACGCTTGACAGTTTCAGGGTAAGTAGCCGTATATACAACGAACAATAAGTGCTTAATTTTTGCGGATTCAAAAAGTCGAGAGAGGCAGTGATCCATGAGTATTATCGATCAATTAGAACAGACCGTCACCCCCGCTATATTGGGCGAGCATAATCGCAGTGATAGCGTGGCTTATATCAGCTTGCTTGAGCAGTTTTATGCCATTTTAGCCACGCGCTTAGCGGTGCCACAGGTCTACTCACAACTACTTCGTAACGATCAGGTGATGGCTAATGACAGTATTGCCGAGCGGCCTTTATTTGAGCAGCTATGGCAAGACCAAGTACTACAAAAAACGGTTATCCAAGAGCTGTCAGCCGCGCATCATATTGATGAGTCGATCACTGCTCAATTGCTAATTAATGCAGCATCCTTAGCCTATCGTGAGCTAAAGGTTTTGGCCAATGGACAGTTTTTGCCAGCATTCTTGCAAGGAGAGCAGTCGACGCTGCGCCCATATTTACCTATATGGTCAGCGTCCGTTATCACTGCTACTCAAGGCGCTGGACACGAATCAATGTCAAACTTTGTCGCAGATGTCGCAGATAATGGTATCGCGCCATCAAGTGATACCTTACCGAATAAATTTAGTGAGCCTGATCTAAGTACTGACGCAGTCGCTGCAACGACAGCTACTACAGCCGCTTATGTGGAAAACGCTAATATAAGCGCTACTGACGCATTAAATGACGATGAGCATTTTGGTGACAGTAATGACGCTATCCATGCCAGTCCAGCAGCTCATCACTTGGCAGAAAATAGCAACGTCAAGCGAGAGCGCGTGCGCACTCGCAATCAGCGAAACGACCTACTGATGCGAGTATTTTTATTGATAGTAGCACTGGCTGCGATGGCACTGGCTGCTTGGGCATTATTAATAAAACCCAAAAGCGACCTACCAGTAGAACCGGTTGCTGTCGCGCCTGTGGTTACTCCAGCACCGCCACCAGCACCAACGATGACTCCCATCGATTTCATCGTTGGCGTAGATGATAGTGGCAACCTCTATACTTGTAGCGCGACGGTCGGTGATGCAGCGCTACAAAGCTCTTTACAACAGGCACTCAATACGAGCTTTGGCGAGCAGGCGAGTATATGTGAATTTACCGTACAGAATGGAATAGCAACTACTATCGCAAACATGCCTGCGGAGATATTGCCCAATGTTCTGACCATGCTCAGATCGACACCGTTCGCCCGTCTACACTTACAAAACGATCGTCTGACAGTAGAGGCGCCGGATGACATGCTACTACAACAATTGGTCACAAACGTACGTAGTTTAGCACCAACCATGGCAGTCGATAGTACTGCGCCATTGCCACTGCCTAACAACAGTAATGGTGATACGACATATGGTATGGCTGGCACTAATGGCGTAAACAATCAACTCGGCGATGGAATAGGCGCTAATAACCAATACAGTAATGACGGCATGAGCAATGGTACTGGAGAATATCAAGCCGCTGATGATGACACAGGTGATCGCGTGATACCTGCGCCACTACCTAACAATAATGATGGATTTAATAATAATTCCAACAACGTACCTGCCAATGTTCCAAGTAATATTCCTAGCAGCGTCCCTTCTGGTAATAGACCGAGCAGACCGTCAGGCCCTATTTCTGAGTCAGAAGTAGATGACATGGCGAGCAGTGTCATCGTTGCTGAACCAGCACAAGTCAGGTAGTGAGTCGTATAAAGTACATTTAAATCGACTCAGTTCGAATGTACTTTCAGAACTTTTAGAAATAGTTCAAAAGTTAAGCAAGGGAGCGGTATGAATTTGTCATACCGCTTTTTTGATTTTAACTGTTGCTTAGCGTACGTATTTAAGATCTGGGCATCAAAAATGGTGCTACTTCACCAAAAAAGCAGATTCGCGGAACTGAGTATCGCATTCTCTTAATTTGTACTCAAATGCCTGTTGGGTTATGAATGTATAGTTACGCGCACCAATTAAAACATTACTTAACGTATCATTTGCACAACAACGTATCGACTGTGAAAACACCTTTAACAATTCTATAATATCCAAAATCAATCATAGTGGCCTGATAAATCTGACTTGACAGAGTAAACAGCCGCCACGTTATTAGATGATTTTATGCTTTAGAGAATCGAACAATATAAATAAAAATTAAGGGGAGAGTTGTATTATGGATATTATCAGTCATTTGACACGCACAGTCAGCCCAGCCGTATTAGCAGATGATCATAGTCCTGCTAAGCAAAATCTACTTGAGCAATTTTATGCAATTTTTGCTGCTCGCCTCGCGAATAATGATACCTATAGCCGTTTTGCTAATGAGAATATCGCTCGTGATGATAGTGCTTTTTATGATCGTGTATGGACAGAAGGGGCTCACCGTGACCAAATCTCTCGTGAGCTCGCTAATGCACATGGTGTCGATGAGACAGCTTCTCGTGGTCTGATTGCTATGGCAGCGCCGCTTGCTTTTCACGAAATCGAAAGCTTGGCTGGTACTACCCCTGTACCGCAATTTCTCAATGACAATCTCAACAGTTATCAGCATCATATCCCTACATGGGCAGGGGCTGTCTTACCTGCGAGCGCGATAGCAGCGAAGCCTGCTGCGGCGCCTATATCCGATACGGTCAGTACCGCGCCACTACAGAAAGAAAAAGAGCCACAAGGCAGCTTTATGAAAGCCCTATTACCGATTATCGGTTTGATTATTTTGGGTGCATTGGCTTGGGCTTTATTAAGAGGCTGTCAGGAGAACCCTGAGCCTGTTGCTACGCCGATAGCTACCGCGCAGCAAGACGAGCAAGGTAATGAGCAAGCAGTAGTAGCAACTGACATCGAGCCTGCCTCACTCCGTATCGCCACTGGCGAAAATGGTGAGCTATACGCTTGCCGCATGAGCGTAGGCAACGAGACGCTACAGACCAATGTAATGAATGCACTAACTGGTGCATTCGGCGATGAAGCCAATAAGTGCCGCGCTGATGTCGATGATAATTTTGCCATAGATATGGCAGCTGCTGCACAGCTTACTACGATATTGCCGATCGTTAAAAATGTACCGAATGCTAGCATGGTGATTAAAGGAGATACCATCACGGTCAATGCACCTGATGATGCGGTATTAGCCCAATTGGTGTCTGATCTACAAGCCGCTGCACCAGCGATGATGGTAGAAGCTGAAGGGCCGCTCGATCTGCAAGGTGAGATTGACGAGAGTGTGGCTGCTGCAGATGCTGCAATGACCAATCTTGGAGAAAATCCAGACCCACGTGATGTTGCACGTGCTTTGAGTATTCAGGTGATCAATTTCCAAGTAGATGAAGCCGTCATCCCTGAGGTCAATAAAGCCATTTTAGATCGCGCGGCAAAAATTATCGATGATGTGCCTGACTTGAACCTAATGATCATCGGTCATACTGATAGTCAAGCGTCTGATTCTTACAACATGGAATTGTCTCAAGAGCGTGCAAACGCGGTCAAAGAGTACCTAGTAGGTCAAGGTGTTGACGCGAGCAAGCTCAGCACCAAAGGCATGGGCGAGTCAGACCCTATCGCGGATAACTCAACCGAGCAAGGTCGTTTCCGCAATCGCCGAATTGAGTTTGTGGTTAATGATGAGATGGTCGATTTAAATGATGGCATGATCATCAACAGCGACTCGCTTGACCCAGATTTGAATCCGCTAGACAGTAATAATGATGATCTGCTATCTGATGGTGATGATGCGACGCAAGGTACTGCGGTAGATCCAACGAATTAAGCAAAAATCATCTAATTTGGTAGTAGTTAAGTCTAAAAAACCGCACCTTAACGTGAACCGACCCCCGTAAGTTGTGTCCAACTTACGGGGACGGTTCAGCCAAATTTTTCAACGGTTTCGTATGAATACAAGGCTACTTATAATCAGTAGGGTCTTTTGATTCATTGGCAGGTTTATCAGCTTGTGTATCAGACTCAACGTTAAAAAAGCTCTGAGTAACATTGTTCTTTGCTTGTTGCCAATAATCAAACTGCTGGCAAGTAGACTCAAGATCACCTTGCCACTTTGGTATATTGCCGCACATGGTTTTGATACGCCTCTGGTTAGGATAGGGTAGTTCTTGCGCCGCCGCCGCCGCTTCATGCGCGGCAACACGATCGTTACACACCAGTGCAATATCGCAACCAGCTTCAATGGCAGCTTTTACGCGCGCGCTGACATCGCCAGCGGCCTTTGCCCCTGCCATTGATAAATCATCAGAGAAAAGCACACCATCGAACGCGAGCTGATCACGAATGATATCTTTTAGCCAAATTTTAGAAAATCCTGCGGGTTTGTTATCTACTTGCGAAAAAATCACATGGGCTGGCATCAAAGCATCAAGCAGTGACAACGTTTGCGCAAAAGGTTGCATGTCACTATTGATGATCTCGTCCAAGCTACGTGTATCGATGGCCTCTGATACATGAGAGTCAGGAGCGATAGCGCCATGACCAGGGAAATGCTTGCCAGTGGTGGCCATGCCAGCCGCTTTCATGCCGCGCATAAACTGCGTGGCTAGGGCAACGATTGCTTGTGGCTCCTGATGAAAGCTACGGTCACCGATAACTTGGCTGATACCATCTCTATCCAGCACGGGCGCAAAGCTCAAATCAATACCTACTGCCATCACTTCGGCTGCCATCAGATAGCCACAGTCGTATGCGCAGCTGAGCGCACGGCTTGGATCGTGATTGAATAACTCACCAAGCCTACCCATAGCAGGTAGCGGTGTGAACCCTTCACGCAGCCGTGCGACTCGTCCGCCTTCTTGATCGACACCGATTAATATATCTGGGTTGTGGTACCGGATATCGTCACATAATGCGCGTACTTGGGCCGCATCAGCGACGTTGCGTCCAAACAATATGACCCCGCCAATCTGTGCTTGTTTGATCAAGCTGACGTCTTCTGCGGTCAGTGCGGTATTATCGATATCAATCATTAAAACGCCGTACATTGCGTCATCCTTATTTTTTTGTGTATTGTTATATTATGGGGTTGACCGATCATCGATGTCCAATCGCTTAGCAGTCATTACTCATGCACTTTATTATGACAGTTATTATCAATTGAGCCTAATGTGGCAGATTATTGGCATCAAATCAATTTGTGGGTAGTCGGCGAATTAATGCTAATAGCCTTAAGTCGCTATGTGTGATAAAAGTGAGAGAAAGTTTGGTATGTGCAGGCGTTGCGTGTAAGATTGCTTATACAGTTTGAGACAGTTCAGTATTTATGCACATGATAATATTGATTTTTGACTATATATCAGGATTCGATAATAAGCGTCAGAATCTATATATAAAGGCGACGGAATAATAAAGCTATAGCGTTGTAAGCTCATAGTAATAAGTAAGCTAAGGCAAAGTAAGACAGACATTGAGCAAAAACAGACGACAGTCATGGGCAATAATACATTCAGCAGTTTTTAATTTTTATAACACAAATAATATCACTAACTTCAAATAACTAGGTACATATGATGAAAAAACAACCAGCACAGTGGTTACTCAGTGCAGCGTCAGTGGGCATCGCCGGTATTATCCTGACACAAAGCTACGGTACTGCCGTAGCAGAAACCAATACGGGAAGTTTTGTTCAGACACCTGAGCAAAAGGTCACTACTCGCCAAGTTGCCGCTTTGCTGGATCGCAGTCATTACCTTAATCAGCCATTAGATAGTAAAAAAGGTCGCGAAATCTTATCAATGTATATTGATAGTCTCGATCCAAACCATACCTTATTTTTGCAATCTGATGTCGATGAGCTGAAGAAAAAGCACGCCGATGATTTTGGCACGCGCCTCAAGCAAGGCGACCTATCTGCAGGGGTAGAAGTCTTTGATCGTTATCGCAAACGCTCAAACGAATACTTTGCCATGGCAACCAAGATGCTCAAGAAAGATATTGATTTGACCGGTGATGACACTATCATTCTTGATCGTGAAAATCTCGGACATTTCAAAACCAAAAAAGAGCAGCGTGACTATTGGGAACGTCAGCTAAAGTTTCAGCTGATGAGTATTACGCTGGGACAAGAAGACGAAAAAGCCAAAGAAAAAGTGTTTTTGAGCAATCCAGATATCACTCGTGGACAGGACTTGGTACGCAACGATGAACGTACGCCAAATGAGATTTTGCAAAATCGTTTGTCGCGTCAGCAAGAGCAGTTTAAGCGTCTCAAAGATGATGAAATCATGGAGACGATTCTAAACACCGCCATGCTGACCTATGATCCGCACAGTAACTACTATGCGCCGATTCAGGCAACTGAGCTGCAGATTCAGTCGAGTTTGCAGCTAGAGGGTATCGGTGTTTCTATCCGTCCTGATCGTAAAAATCCAGATTACACCCGTATCGTGACCTTAGTCGATGGTGGTCCAGCGGCCAAATCTGGCCAAATCAAGCCCAATGACTTGATCGTGGGTATCGCAAAAGATGGCGAAACCATGACGGACGTGGTTGGCTGGTCAACGCGTGAGATCGTCAGCTTGATTCGCGGTAAGCGCGGTACGTCTGTCACGCTCAAGCTGCGTCAGCCTAATACGCCAGATGCCAGTGCCCGTACAGTCACCGTTGTGCGTGATATTATCCAGCAAGAAGAGTCAGGCGTGACTCAGCGAGTGGTCGAGGTGCAGCGTCCTAATATCGACAAAACACCAAAACGCATTGGCGTTCTTGAGATACCGAGCTTTTATCTGAACTATCGTGCCCGCCGTAATGGCGAGGACTACCGTAGTGTCAGTATCGATACTGAAAAAGCGTTAAAAAAATTGAACGAAGAAAATATCGATGGGCTCGTGGTGGATTTGCGCAACAACCCTGGTGGCTCGTTAGATGAAGTTGCCAAAATGCTAGGATTCTTTATTAAAAGCGGTCCATTGGTACAGATTCGTGATAACCGCGGCAATGTCCAAGTGTACCGCGATAATGATGGCGGCGAGCAGCTCTATGACGGCAAAATGGTCGTCCTAACCAACCTAGCATCGGCCTCAGCCAGTGAAATTTTTGCCGCTGCTATTCAGGATTATGGTCGTGGATTGGTGGTTGGTAGCACAACGACAGGTAAAGGCTCTGCGCAGATTCAACTGGATAGCTTGGCGTTAGGCTCTGCAACTTTAACTCAGCGTAAGTTCTACCGTATCACAGGTGGTAGTACGCAGAATAAAGGCGTGGTACCTGATGTTGAATTGGTCAATATCTATGATGATGCGACCTTTGGCGAACGCGCCCAGAAAAAAGCCTTGCCTTGGGATACCATCAGAACGGCGCCTTATAAGCCTGAAGGGAAGTTTACCAATGACACTTTAGCGACGCTCAATCAGCAGTCTAAAATTCGCCAAGAGAAAAATCCGCAGTTTGTGTATCTATCAACGCTGAATGATATTCGTAATATGGATGATGAGAAAAAACCAGTTCGTTTAGATATTAACAGCCGCCGAGCCAAAATGCAGCTGATTGAAAAGCGTTCGCTAGAAGCCGAAAACAGACGTCTGATCGCTACTGGTGAACGCCCCTATTCTAATTGGAATACGTATCAGGCCGCGATGGATGCAAAGTTTGAAGAGCGTAGCCGTATGAAAGCTGCTGAGCGTCCAGAGCTGCCAGAAGATGAAGCCTTTATTAATGAAGCGGCCTACCTAATGCTAAGTGCTGAACCCAAGACCTTACTCAGTCCTGAAGAGAAACTATAAGGGGTTAGGGGTTATACGATAGCTAGTATTACCATGTAAGCATATGCTTACATGGATTGACGTTTAGACCACTTACTAGTGATAGGACAATCTGCGATTATAACTGTACGGCACGATTCATTGATACTAGGGATTGGTATCTTAAGGTCGCATCAGGGATAAGTGGTTTGCTGATTAGGGATGATAAGGCTGGATGCCTGTCAGTTATGAGATACCCCGGGATTAGGTATCACATAACGCTAACATGGATGGTTGGTAATAAAAGCCGCATGACGCTTGTCGTTATGCGGCTTTGTTATGTCTGGATCTAAGAATTATTTCTGGCGCTAGCTTACGCTTCTTTGATAGATTTGTGAGAATGGCTATTGAGCTTAAGGATGCTCACAGAAGCGCAATGAATGCTTCATTGTTAGAACGCTCTTTTATCTACATCTAATCAATCAGCACTTATGACAGACATAAAAAAAGGCCAGTAGACAGTGCTACTGGCCTTTTTGATGAGAAGATAAGCTCAAATATAACCTATTCTCTAACCGTCTCACGATACTCTAGGAGAGATTAGTGCTCAACGCCACCTGCGCCATGTATATGGCCGTGGTTTAGTTCGTCTTCAGTTGCTGCACGTACTTCTTGAATTTCAACATCAAACGTCAAACGCTTCCCAGCCAACGGATGGTTGGCATCAACAGTTACTTCTTGGTCGTTTACGTCAGTGACTGTCACTAGCATCACTTGGCCACCAGCTTCTGACTGGAACTGCATACCAGGCTGGATATCATCAACGCCTTGGAAGTTTTCGCGTGGTACGCGCTGTACCGCTTGCTTTTGATACTCGCCATAGCCATCAGCAGGCTCAACCACTGCGTTGACTTTTTCGCCAGCAGATTTGCCTTCTAATTGTGATTCTAGGCCTGGGATGATGTTGCTGTGACCGTGTAGATAAGCAAGTGGCTGACCTTCTGGAGACTGGTCAAGGATATTGCCTTCGTCGTCTTTTAATGTGTAATTGAATTTGACGGCAGTGTCTTTTGCGATAGTAGTCATAAAATATCCTAAGTATATCTATGTAAAAAATTAAATACGGTTGCAATAAACCTAAAAAAGCCAATCAGCAAGCCAAATAGCCACAGTATTAGTCAATTATCATCAGTTTATTAAAGTAACTTTAGCAGTTAGCATCTTTAATTGAGATGGCGTATATAAGTTTCAAGGCAAAAAACATAAAAAATGCCAATTAATGCCACAATTTATCATAATAACTGCTATTTTCTATAGTTAATCGATAACTACTGGCCACTCAGGGTTTGGGAGTTGCGTTTTTTGGGAAGGACTCCTAACATAACAATAAAATAAGGATGAGAGATACTATGACTGCATTTGCCGATAATACTAATAACCAGCTAACGAGCGACGTTTCAATCAGCCATGATGATATCAATAATACGGCTGATATCAGCTACCAATTCGATTTTGCCCGTTTTTCTGAGCATTTGGTGGATGTGTCACTGTCCTTTACGGCAACAGCTAATACCCCTCAGCTCTGGCTACCAGCATGGATACCAGGCAGTTATCTGATGCGCGAGTTTGCTCGCAATATCACCGCTGTACATTATCGAGTAACAGACAGCCAAATAAAAGAAGGTGACGATTTTTCTGAAACTTATCGTGCACAAAAGGTAGATAAACATACGTGGCAACTCCCCACTATCACAGCAGGACAAAGGGTAGTCGTCGAATACGAAGTCTACTGCTACGACCTATCGGTACGTACTGCCTATGTCGATCAGCAGCGTCTGTATGGTAATTTTACCTCACTTGCACTCGCGGTCGACGGGCAAGAGCAGATTCCTGTACAAGTCAGCTTGATTGTTCCGGAGTCGTTTTTGTTAGATAAAGAAGAAAGTCATGTAATCTTGGCATGTGGTTTGGCATCTACGCATCTGCGCGTTGATGGTCAGAGCGAAGATAAACGGCACTGTTATCAATTACGGGCAGATAATTATCATGAGCTGATTGATTACCCTTTTGAGATTGCAGCACAGAATAAATTTGATTTTATTATTCATGACAGTCAGCATCAGACGCTTCATCACAGTTTTTATCTCTCAGGCAAGCATAGTGCCAATATGGGCAGGCTACAGCAAGACGTCACTCAGATTTGTCAGACTTATCTAGACTGGCTGGGGGATGCACCCTTTCATGATTACACCTTTATGACGTTTGCCAGTGGTCAGGATTACGGCGGACTTGAGCATATCAATTCTACTAGTCTGATTACCCCGCGCCGTGACTTACCAAATGCTGATGAGCCAAAAATACCGAGCACGGATTATCAGCGGTTTTTGGGCTTGTGCAGTCATGAGTACTTTCACTCGTGGTGGGTCAAAACCGTGCGCCCTGATGTCATGGTTGATGTTGATCTACGCCGTGAAGCGTTCACGCCGATGCTTTGGGTATTTGAAGGATTTACGTCTTATATCGATGATTTTATGCTGCAAGCATCTGGCGTGATCGATAAGTCAGACTATCTCAGGTTACTAGCGGAACAAATCAATCGCTACTATCAAACGCCTGGACGCGATAACCAAAGTGTCGCAGAGTCAAGCTTTGATGCGTGGATTAAGCTGTACCGTAGCGATGAAAATACGGGCAATGCTGGTATCAGTTACTACAATAAAGGCGCATTGGTGGCCTTGTGTCTGGATTTGATATTGCTAAAAAATACCAATAATCGCTATCGTCTATTCGATGTGGTCAAAGCGTTCTATACCCAAGCAAAGCAAAATGACAGCAAGCGTATCGGCATCAATAGCGCGGATATGGGCGACGTGATTGGGCAGTTTATGCCGATAGCGGAATGGGAGGATTTTGAACGCCGTTACGTCAACGGCGTAGAGGAACTGCCAATTGAGGCGCTGCTGCTCGCAAACGGTATCAAAATGCAGGTCAATACCAAAGAGACTGCGGATAAGCATGTCCCATGGGGTATGCGCTGCAATGAGACACCCGCTGGACTCAAAATCAATCGGGTGAACCGCGGTAGTGTGGCTGCCAAAGCAGGTATCTCAGCCCATGACATCATTATCGCGATTGATGGCATCAAGGCGGATAGTAAGCAGCTAGCATCGCTGAGTAATGCAGCGCGCACTGTTGAGTGTCATCTGTTTCGCCGCGATGAGCTGATGTGTGTGCAAGTGCAACCTGAGGCACTGCCACAAGCTGACGGGGATGACAGTGATATGCCTGAAAAAGCATTTCCTCATAAGGTCAGTCTGCGCTTAGTAAAAGGTGCTCCAACGTTAGCAGATCATAGCGATCCTAAGCAAGCAGAATCCGCTTGGGAGCCATGGCTGGATGTGATGAAGCGTCAGTCAGCATAGTGACATCGAGAGATAGTAGTGACATCGAGAGATATAAGTAAGCAAAGCAAAACCCCCTAATAAGCAAATATGGTTATTAGGGGGTTCAAGTAATAGCTGAAAGGTTTTTTGGTATGCTGAATGGCTAGCTACTCTTCCTTGGTTTTAGTATCAGGGTCCTCACTGGCAGACTTCTCGTTTGCAGTAGTGTCGCCGTTAGGCTCGCCAACCTCAGCATTATCGTTTTCAACATCGCTCGTCGCTTTAAGCGCGACAATCCAGTTTTGCATGAGCTCAATATCTACTTGCTGAGTATCGATGATATGCTGTGCCAATTGACGCATTTCTTCATCAGTACCGTATTCGAGCTCGATTTTTGCCATATCTACGGCGCCAATATGGTGTGGTAGCATGCCACGTGCAAATGCCATATCCGGCATAGGATCAGCAATACCCAATGTCATCTCACCATGCATGCTTTCCATGCCCTTAGCGTAGGCCTGTTGCATAGCAGCGGTATTGGGCTTAGGTTTGGCTGCGTCAGGATGGCTGGCAAGCCATTTGTTTAGGATATCAATCTCAGCTTGCTGCGCCGTGATGATATCTTGAGCAAGCTGGCGCATGGCATCATCTGTACCGTACTTTAGCTGAATTTTTGCCATATCTATCGCGCCGCGATGATGCCCAAGCATGCCTTTGGCAAACGCGGTATCAGGATCGTTATAACCCATACCGATCATCATCTCATCATGCATACTGGTCATGGACTTTGTGTAGTCTTTGAGCATATCCGTCATCTGAGTGTCATCTGTGGCGTTTTCGCTATCTACCGATGTATCGTGGCTCATATTCTCATGCTCAGCATGAGTCATGTCAGTCATTGGCGGGGTGGCTTCTTCTACAGGCGCTGATTGACTATCTGCTGCTGGCTGACACGCACCTAATAGCAGTGCAGTAGAAATGCTGGTGGCCAACAGAACAAAACGATGAGAAGCAATCATGATATATCCCTACTATAAGAAGACCAAATGATAAATAAATGAGGTCTATTTTACATAAATAATGACGTGCTGAATCTTAACAGATAAACCTTACCCATTCGAGACGCTATGTTTAACAAGAAGTAATATATTTACTTTAAATGAAAATATATGTCGGTATAGTCGAACCACTATTAAAGTGTTACAGCGTTAGACTCGTTTAGCCTACTACTGTAGTACTTGCAATCGTCTGCCTTGTACCACTTTTAATATTGATTGACTATAGCTAAGCGTTTAGACGGGACAAATTAATAGCTGATACCCAATTGCTGATAGTGCTGACTAGTTAAGTGAATGCGCACAAACTCGCCAACTGCTATGTCACCTAATTCAAACCCTGCCACCGACCAACGTATCAAACGTAGGCAGGGCAGACCAACATGCGCGGTCATTCGTCTGACTTGACGGTTTTTACCTTCATAAATTGTCAGCATCAACCATGAGTCCGGTACGCTTTTACGCTCACGTATCGGCGGATGACGTTGCCAGAGCGCCATCGGTAGCTCATCTTCACTGACGTGTTTAACCTCAGCAGGCAGAGTTTTGCCATCTTTGAGCGTCACGCCACGTTTGAGCTGATTGAGTTGCTCAGCAGTAGGAATGCCCTCAACCTGTACCAAATAAGTCTTACCTTGCTTACGTCCAGCATTGGCTTTTGGCGGATGGGTAATTGCTTTATTGACTCGGCCATCATCGGTCAGAATAAGTAACCCTTCGGACGTTGCATCAAGCCTACCAGCAACTCGCAAAGACTTATCAGTAAAGTACTGCGATAGGGTGACATGGTCATTGTTACTATCGTCTCTGAACTGACTTTGCACCCCATAAGGCTTATTGAACAAGATGAGACTAGAAGTCGGCATAAAGTGATATTTCCTGAAGGTAAATGAGTGATTAGCAGTCTTGGCTTATGTTTAATCAAGCAAAGTCAGTACTAAAAAATAAGAACAGAGGTATTGTGTTTGATATACGCTGTGCGATGTATTTTGCTACAAAAGTAGGACAGCAACCACGCAAATTTACTGCTATTCTAAATCCATATTTTTATAGGGGTATTTATATTTTTGATAGTAATAAACCTATCACCTACAAGATAAAATGATTGTCCAGCTCTTTGTTCTATTACTATCAACAAGATAATGTATTATAACCCTTTAAAGATTATAAATTTATAGATGCTGCATTTTATTAATAATTTATAAATTGTATATGTGATATTTCTTATTAATTAGCCAATAACACTGAATTTAATGATAAGCAGTTTCTATGCACAGTTTTAGTTTGTATTTACATCAATGCATATATGTTTAATTTGAAGCTATTTTTTAGTATCGTTCAATCCAATGCCGCAAGTATCTCATACATCAGACTTTGTTTAGCTAATAAGCGTCTAGAGCGCAACCATTATAATAGAAAAGCCAGCATAACAACGTGTTCAGTTCGCTTGCGATGTATAACTTACCACTAAGGAGTTTTATCCATGTCATATGATAAGGTCATCGTACCAAGAGACGGCGAAAAAGTAACCGTGAATGCTGATTTGTCGCTAAATGTGCCCAATCATCCGATTATTCCGTTCATTGAAGGTGACGGTATTGGGGTGGATATCACACCTGTCATGATAAAGGTGGTCAATGCAGCGGTCGATAAAGCCTACCACGGTAAAAAATCAATTATCTGGATGGAAGCTTACTTGGGCGAAAAAGCGGCCAAAATATATGACGGTGAATATTTACCCAGTGAGACATTAGAGATTTTAAAAGACTACGTCATCAGTATCAAGGGACCGTTGACCACGCCGGTGGGTGGTGGCTTTAGTTCGTTGAATGTGGCTGTACGTCAAAATCTTGATCTGTATGTCTGTCAGCGACCAGTACGCTGGTTTAAAGGCGTGCCAAGCCCAGTACAGCATCCTGAGCTGACCAATATGGTGATCTTTCGTGAAAATACAGAAGATATCTATACAGGTATCGAGTGGAAGGCAGGCAGTGATGATGCCAAAAAAGTCATCAATTTCTTAAGAGAAGAGATGGGTGTGACCAGCATTCGCTTCCCTGAAGACTGCGGCATCGGTATCAAGCCTGTCTCAAAAGAAGGCTCGCAGCGCCTAGTACGTAAAGCCATTCAGCATGCTATCGATAATGACTTGCCAAACGTGACCCTCGTGCATAAAGGCAATATCATGAAATTTACGGAAGGCGCGTTTAAAGATTGGGGGTATGAGCTGGCAGCAGAGCGTTTTGATGCTAAGCCATTAGATGGTGGTCCATGGATGACGATGAAAAATCCCAAAACGGGTAATGACATCATCATCAAAGATGTGATCGCTGATGCATTCTTGCAGCAGATTTTGATGCGTCCGGCAGATTACTCCGTAGTGGCAACACTCAACCTGAACGGTGACTATATCTCTGACGCGCTAGCGGCGGAAGTAGGCGGTATCGGTATTGCCCCAGGTGCCAACAAAGGCGGCGCAATCGCTGTCTATGAAGCGACGCACGGTACTGCGCCTAAGTATGCTGGTCAGAATAAAGTAAACCCAGGCTCATTGATATTGTCTGCGGAAATGATGCTGCGTGATATGGGTTGGTGTGAGGCGGCGGATCTCATCATCAGTGGTATCCAAGGCGCGATCGCCAATAAGACGGTTACTTATGACTTTGAGCGTTTGATGCCAGATGCTATCTTGCTCAGTACTTCTGAGTTTGGCAAAGCCATTATCAAGCACATGGATGCGTAATCGCATTAATGCCTAGAGCGTTAAACTCTATTATATTTATTCAAGGCCACTTACTGATGTAGGTGGTTTTTTTATGTGTTTGAAATGGATAGACATAGGCAAGTTGTTTATTATCATTTTGAGATAGGCACAAAAAAACACCTCAACGTTCTAAGACGGCTGAGGTGTTTTGTTTGCTAATACTTAAACTTACCTAATCGATCTGTGTATAAAAACCAGAGCGATTAGGATTAATGTTTCAAGATCAATTGCTTATTACTTATAGCGATGCCAAGGCTTCGTTAAACAAAGCGCTTGGACGCATGGCTTTTTTCGCAAGCTCCTCATCAGCATAGTAGTAGCCTTTGATATCGACTGGCTTACCTTGAACGTCGTTAAGTTCTTTGACAATCGCGTCTTCGTTTTCTGCCAGCTTTTGCGCCAATGGCGTGAACTGTGCTTTTAACTCGCTATCTTGATCCTGCGCCGCCAGCTCTTCAGCCCAATATAGCGCTAGATAGAAGTGACTACCACGGTTATCAAGCTCACCAGTTTTACGTGATGGTGATTTGTCATTCAGCAGCAGTTTTTCGGTCGCGGTATCGAGCGTGTCCGCCAAGACTTGAGCTTTAGCATTGTTGTCGTTGCTTGCCAAATGCTCCAAAGAGACATTCAAGGCCAAGAACTCACCAAGTGAATCCCAACGTAGATGGTTTTCTTCGGTGAGCTGCTCGACATGCTTTGGTGCAGAACCGCCAGCACCTGTCTCGAACAAGCCGCCGCCTTTCATGAGTGGCACAACCGATAGCATCTTAGCACTGGTACCAAGCTCTAGGATTGGGAATAAGTCAGTTAAGTAATCACGTAAGATGTTACCAGTCGCAGAGATCGTATCGAGGCCACGAGCGACACGCTCTAGGGTATAACGCATGGCGCGAACCTGAGACATGATTTCGATGTGTAAACCGTCAGTATCATGATCTTTTAGATACATTTTAACTTTTTTGATGAGCTCGTTCTCATGTGGACGGTATGGGTCGAGCCAGAAGATAACAGGCGTATTTGATTCACGGGCACGGCGTACAGCAAGCTTGACCCAATCTTGGATCGGGGCATCTTTGGTCTGACACATGCGCCAGATATCGCCTTTTTCAACGCGTTTTTCGAGCAAGACTTCATCGGTTTCCACGTCGACGATACGCGCAATACCAGCATCGCTAGATTCAAAGGTCTTGTCATGAGAGCCGTATTCTTCTGCTTTTTGTGCCATTAGGCCAACATTTGGTACGGTACCCATGGTCGTTGGATCAAAGTTGCCATGCCATTTGCAGAAGTTAATCATTTCTTGATAAATACGAGCAAAGGTAGACTCTGGCATGACGGCTTTACAGTCATACATTTTGCCATCAGCGCCCCACATTTTACCGCCTGAACGAATCATCGCAGGCATTGAGGCATCCACGATCACATCACTTGGTGAATGGAAGTTGGTGATACCTTTGGCCGAATCAACCATGGCCAGACGTGGACGATGCTCCTGACAAGCATGTAGGTCGCGCTCAATTTCTTCACGCGTTGAGGTTGGCAAAGTAGCAATCTTATCGTATAAATCTGCCATACCGTTGTTGACGTTGATGCCAAGCTCATCAAAGAGTTCGCCGTGTTTTTCAAACGCATCTTTGTAGTAAATGCGGACCGCATGACCAAACACGATGGGGTGTGAGACTTTCATCATGGTGGCTTTGACGTGTAGTGAGAACAAGATACCCGCTTCGCGGCAATCTTCCATTTCACGCTCATAGAATTCAAGCAAGGCTTTTTTGCTCATGACCATCAAATCGATAACTTCTTTGTCTAGTAGGTCGATTTTAGGTTTCAATACTTTTTTGGTGCCGTCGTCTAGCAATAGCTCCATGCGAACCGTGCGCGCCTTATCTAGGGTCATAGATTGCTCGCCATCATAGAAGTCGCCGCCATGCATGTGCGATACATGTGTGCTTGACCATTGTTTCCATTCACCCATTGAATGTGGATGCTTGCGTGCATAGTTTTTGACGGCTTTTGGTGCGCGGCGGTCTGAGTTACCTTCACGTAGTACAGGGTTTACGGCACTGCCTAAGCTCTTACCATAGCGCTTACGTAGCTCTTTTTCTTCATCCGTTTGTGGATCATCTGGAAAGTCAGGGATGGCATAGCCTTTACCTTGCAGCTCTTTGATGGCTGCTTTGAGCTGCTGTACAGAGGCACTGATATTTGGCAGTTTGATGATGTTGGTGTTGGGGTCTTGAGTCAGGCGACCAAGCTCAGCTAGGTTGTCAGGAACACGTTGCTCTTCGGTCAAGTATTCAGGGAATTCAGCCAATATACGTGCCGCAACAGAGATGTCACTAGTTTCAACTTCGACACCTGCGGTCTTAGTGAACGCTTCTACAATAGGTAAAAAAGATAGTGTCGCAAGCGCTGGGGCTTCGTCAGTTTTTGTATAAATAATTTTTGACATTTTATTTGAATCTTCCTTTAGTTGTCGTTAATAATAAAGCTCGAATATAATGTTGAATATGGGTCAATGATACTATGCAATGCTCAATAATATAGTTCGAACAAGTACGTCGTATGTAGCTGCTTAGCAATATTTAAGTTAGAGATATTCAAGTTTGATAAAACATTTTCTTTTACTGATGTTCACTACAAGGGCGTTCTCAGATGGCACGTTGACTGCCCCGTAAAACTGCCAGACAGCAAGTCGCTGACGGTATATTATAATAAACCCACTATAAATTCGAGAGGATGTCAATCACATACCATGAACTAAGTATACTGTTTTCGCTCATATCTTAGGGTTTCAAATTATACTAAGCTGGTAGTAACCTTATTCTAACAGTCATTTGTTGCGATATCATCTTTTCAATAATATGGACGGTGTTTTATTGACCTTTATATTATTCTTGAGAGGACATAAGGATAATCCTAAAAACCACCAATGTCACGATTGGTGGTTTTTTATTGCGTCTCAAAAAAACTTTGCAAATTGTGACAGCAAAACCGCAAAAATTTGCTAGGCTAGGTCATCAATAGATTGGTTATCTATAAATATATAGCGATTATAAGAGTGACGGTGAGTATGAGTTTAGAGTATGCGCTGATGAATGATACTAGCTGGCAGAGCCAGACCGATTGGCAAACGCCAGACACGCCTTTTATGTCATTTGCTTTTTGGCAGGCGCTTGCTGAGACAGGCGCGATTGGCGAGCGGGCAGGGTGGCTACCGATATTTATTTTGGTGCATCGTGTCAATGATGATACTAAGGATGCCGCTCTGCAACCAGTCGCGGTGCTGCCAGTCTTTATAAAAAGCCATCATCGCGGTGAGTTCGTGTTCGATCATTCATGGGCAGAGGCGTATGCGCGCTATGGTCTCGACTATTATCCAAGATTGGTCACTAGTGTGCCGTATACGCCGATTACGGGTCAGCGGCTTTGGCTGGCAAAAGGGGAAAGGCTCAATGAAGAGATAATCAAAACAGCCATCGCAGGTGTCGATGATATCGCTCAGCAAGTCGGCGCCTCAAGCTGGCATGGGCTATTTGTGACGCCTAATCTAGCCTCTATTGCGACCACGTCTATGCCGACCGAAATTGATATAGAGCGTGCGCTAGCAGCACAAGAGCGCGGCGTAGAGTCCGCGCCGATTGCGATGCCGATATTCGAGCGCCAAGGTTGTCAGTTCTTATGGCAAAACAAAGATTTGCTCAATGACAGTCAGCCCTTTGCAGACTTTGATGCGTTTTTGATGACGCTAAAAGCTAAAAAGCGCAAAACCATCCGTGCGGAGCGTCGTAAAGTGGCTGAGCAAGGTATCATCTGCCAGCGAAAAATCGGCGATGCTATCAGCGATGCAGATTGGAAGGCTTTTTATCACTGTTACGTGATGACTTATGCGGTACGCGGACAGCAGCCTTATCTGACGATAGACTTTTTTATGGCATTGGCAGCGAGTATGTCTGAACATATTATGCTCGCGCAAGCACTCGATGCCAGTGGTGAGATTATCGCCAGTAGCCTATTCTTATATGACACACCTGATAGTAATAGCAACAACGACGACAGTGTTGATGGCGATGTTAATAATGATGTTGATAATAATGCAACCTTGTACGGTCGATACTGGGGTGCGCTTGGTGAGTATGACAGCTTGCATTTTGAGCTGTGCTATTACCAAGGCATTGAGTTTGCCATCGAGCAAGGGCTAGCGTCCTTTGATCCGGGTACGCAAGGGGAGCATAAGCTGGTTCGTGGATTTATCCCAACGACCACGCACTCGCTTCACCGTATTTATGATCCGCGTTTTGTCCCTGCGATTGGCGATTTTTGTGCCAGAGATCGGATGCATATGGCACAATATCGCAAGCAAGCCCATGAGGCACTACCATTTAACGCGGACAATATGCCAGCCTTTGATACGCTTCATTGATATACACCACTAATATCCACTATTAATAATAGCCTGCAGGCCTTTACTTTACACATTTCATGATTAGCCGTTAACTATGCCCACAAACTCTATTGCTAGTATTGCTACCTCTCTGCCTCCTATTGAACTCGTATCGTGGCTCAATGCCGAAGGTTCGCTCACAGCCATGCTAGAAGAGAAGGCAGGGCAGCCGTTACGAGTGGAGCGCACCTTTGAAGGCTATCGGCTATTGACGCTGCAACAAAAGCGACAATTGGGTCTGCAAGGCTCAGCGCTGAATCGTCCACTGCTGGCGTGGATACGTGAAGTACTGCTATACGGCAATGACGAGCAGCCATGGGTCGGTGCGCAAAGCATCTTTCCGCTATCAAGCCTAAAAGGTAAGGCGCGACGCTTGCAGCAGCTAAAAGGTACGCCCATCGGTTATGTGTTATTTAAACGTCGGCGCACAGTGCCAAACCAGCGATTTGTGCGACAGACGAGCGAGGGCTGGCAGCGGCAAACGCGCTATGACTGGTATGGTCGCTTACTACTTATCAGCGAAACCTTTTTGCCGGCATTTTTGTCCAGTGATACTTAAAAACGTTTTATTCTTATATACACAAAGAAAAAACTAGGGTCAAAAATTTGCATTGAGTAAAACCTTTAGGGCGTGTTGAACATTCGCAAATAGGCACTGCTGATCGCTAAAATGGTTCCAGACAAGGCACAAAGCGACGATAATGCAGATGCCTTAGCGAGATTTGTAACGCAGTATGGGGCAATTTTAGCATCAGCCCCAACGATAAAAAGCAGGGGACAGGACTCTTTTTTGCCGCTTCATCGTTAAAAATAAGCACTTAGAATGACTAAACTTATTATTTTTAACATCGAATCGCCTAAAAAATAGTCGCTGTCAGTGCCATGGTCGAATGTTCAACACGCCCTATTTAATTGGCTATTTATCTGTGTTATATCGCCATTTAATTTGCTCATCTTCAGGCAGGCTTTTTTGCGCTCATCGCACAATTTTTCATGTTACACTTACGCTTTCGCAATGCTATCGATGCCGCTGTATATCGATTTTATTGACGGATCGGTCAAGTTAATGCAGGCCAACTGCCTGTGTTTATTCTTATGTTAATTTTTACTGATAGTCGCCATTTACAATCATGGTCGTACCATAAAACAGCTGGCAAAAGAGCAGCGTGCACAAGTACCTAGCATACTTTGAGCAACGTCGATGCAGTGTTCGTTTGATTGTGGGCAAGCTATCAGCTTCTTTTCAATGATACTTTTTCAATGACAGTCACTACTTAGGACATTATTATGTTTAAAGACATTTCTATCAAAGAGTTTGATCCGACCCTTGCTGAAGCGATGGCCGCAGAAAGCGTTCGTCAAGAAAATCACATCGAGTTGATTGCCTCTGAAAACTACTGCTCACAAGCAGTGATGGAAGCACAAGGCACTGATTTGACCAATAAATACGCTGAAGGCTATCCTGGTAAGCGTTATTATGGTGGCTGTGAGCATGTCGATGTCATTGAACAATTGGCCATTGACCGTGCAAAAGAGCTGTTCGGTGCTGAATACGTCAACGTCCAGCCACATTCAGGCAGCCAAGCAAACGCTGCCGTATTTTTAGCATTGCTAGAAGCCAATGACACGGTACTTGGCATGAGTCTAGACGCTGGTGGTCACTTAACGCATGGCGCGCACATCAACTTCTCAGGCCTGAACTACAACGCCGTACAGTATGGATTGGTCGATGGCACTGGCCTTATTGACTATGATCAAGTAGAAGCATTAGCGCGTGAGCACAAGCCAAAGATGATCATCGCAGGCTTCTCAGCGTATTCACAAGTCGTTGATTGGCAGCGTTTCCGTGACATCGCTGACGAGGTAGGCGCGTATCTATTGGTAGACATGGCACACGTTGCTGGTCTTGTTGCGGGCGGCGTCTATCCAAGCCCAATACCTTTTGCTGATGTGGCCACTACCACCACACACAAAACCCTACGTGGCCCGCGTTCAGGTATGATCTTGTCGCGTGATGAGAAACTTGCTAAAAAGCTAAACTCTGCCGTATTCCCAGGCAACCAAGGTGGCCCGCTCATGCACGTCATCGCGGCAAAAGCGGTTTGCTTTAAAGAAGCGCTGGAAGACAACTTCAAAACCTATCAGCAGCAAGTTGTGAAAAACGCACAAGCCATGGCAAAAGTCATTCAAGAGCGTGGCTATGAGATCATCTCTGGTGGTACTGAAAACCATCTCATGCTGATTAGCCTAGTGAAGCAAGAAATGACCGGTAAAGAAGCCGACAAATGGCTTGGTGATGCACATATCACGGTCAACAAAAACGCCGTACCAAATGATCCAAAATCACCATTTGTCACCTCTGGTATCCGTATCGGTACCCCAGCCATTACTACTCGCGGCTTCAACGAAGCGCAAGCGGGTGATTTGGCAGGCTGGATCTGTGACGTGCTAGACAGCCGCGGTGATGAAGCGGTTGCAGCTGAAGTACGCGGTAAAGTAGAAGCCATCTGCAAAGAGCTACCAGTGTACGAAAAAAACCAGTAAGTATTAACTGACTCTATTTGAGAGTTGTATAACAAAAAACCGCTTAGCGTTTGCTAGGCGGTTTTATTTTTAATCACAGTTAAGGAAGATACGATGTCTATTTCAACAACTATGTCATTTTGCTTTTGTAGTGTTCGCGAGGAAAATTTAACCAGCATACTTGTTGGTGATATGACACTGGATGAGCTAAGAGAAAATCGCGACAACCAATACTTAGATGTGAGACAAGCGTCTCTTGAACATTATACGGAAGAACTGGTTGAGTTATTGGGAGAGGGGCATTATGCCTTGTGCGATTTGTTGTTTTTGGCAAACAATAGCACCCCGCTGCATGAGCAGCATGACGGTTTATTATACAATGTGGCCGTCGTACCTGAGATCGTCAAAGCGTTTGCCGCGACAGACTTAAAAAAATTGGTACACGATATCGGCTACCACGAAGCAGAGAGTCAAGAAGGTTTGAATACATTTCGTGAGAATTTAAATCACGTTCACGAGTTATTTAAGTTTGCAGAAGAGAACAAGCTCAATGTGATTGGGTTTACGCTTTAGTGAGTCGATCATGTTGCTGCATGACGCCGCACCTAGACATATTTGAACCGAATGTCAGATAAATAAAAACCGCCCAACATTATTGCTGGGCGGTTTTATTCATTCAAATAATTGTGCGATAAGAGCATGCTCATGCAATAAGGGGCAAATTTAAACCCTACGAATATTTATAATCTCAGCCACCGAGTTGATTGAGTCCTAATGCCAGCACCAAACCAATAGCAGTGCTGATACCCGCCCAATGGTTGCCATCTTTAAATGCAGAAGGAAAAACTTCTGTCGCTAATGAAGCAATCACCGCCCCTGCGGCAAAACAGTCAATTGCACTAATTACTGCATCATCGACATCTTTGAGAAGCATTTTGCCAATAATAGCTGCTAATGATAATAAAATAGCTGCACCAATCCATAGCATGAGTATTTTTTTGTGACTGCTACCACCATCGCGCATTTGTTTGGCACCGCCTGCGGCTTCTGGGAGGTTTGATAATAAAATAGACCCTGCTAGTGCCGCGACTTGTAAAGCGTTACCACCAATCAGCGCGACGCCAAGCGCTAAGTTTTCTGGGATACCATCAAGCGTAATAGCAGCAAGCAAACCTGCCCCGCCTTTGTTTTGCATTTTTTCATCAATCAGATAGTCAATACCCGTAAAGACCACTGCGCCTAACACGGTAAAGGCGACAGTCGTCCACAAACCACTCTCGCCAATCGCAGGTTGAATCATCTCAAGTACCACTGAGATCACGAGTGCACCACCTGCCAGCGCAAGCAGATTGCCTTGTATCCAGTCAGGCATATAGCCGTATAGACCCCATAATGCACCAATAATGAGTGCGCCTGAAACCACAAGAATAATGGCAAATACCAACATAAAATGCCTCGATACTTTTAATAAGTTTTAATAATTCTGAGTAATGTCTATTGATACGACGAATGGCGGTGAGATCACATCGTATTTGATAATAATGCTATCACGTGATGTGACTCATGCAATCTCCTCAAGATTAATCACGGTTTAAATACGCTCAGACGTAGTATTACATAAGCAGTATTACATAAACGGCAACTTGGTGAATATTTGCAATATCGTGGCATTGACGATATCGACAAAGAACGCACCTACCATTGGCACGATTAAGAAGGCTTTCGGCGAGGGGAGATAGCGATCCGTGACTGCTTGCATATTGGCAATCGCTGTCGGGGTAGCTCCCATACCAAAACCGCAATGTCCTGCTGAGAGTACTGCCGCGTCATAGTCTTTGCCCATGACTTTAAAGGTAATGAGGTAGACGTAGATAATCATGATGATGGTCTGTACGATCAATATGACCAATACAGGCCCTGCCAAATCCGTCAACTGCCAAAGCTTCAATGACAGTAACGCCATTGCCAAAAACAGAATCAAAGACGCATTACCAAATACATCAATCGAGCGATCAAACATCTCAAAACTGAAGACCATCGTTAACACATTGCGAATGATAACGCCGCCTGCCAGTGCCCAGACGAACGTCGGTAGCTCAAACCATGTGCCCTCAGCCACGAGCGTCATCCCATCGGCAAAAGCCAATGCCCCTGCAAATAGCGCTAATGTCTCGATAGTAGAGGATGCCGTGATAAAGCGCATGCTATCGGGTCTCTCAAAGATGTCCTTATTACTCCCTGCAGTCTCCTCGTCATTTTTTCACCGCTAAGTGTCATTCTCAAAGGGCACAATAATCCATAGTTGCGGCTTACCAAAGTCGCTATAAGCATCTTCGATAATGCTTTTAAAAATATTGAAGTCTTCGGTGTTTATCTTTTTTATTACCGTCAAATCAAGCACTAAGTGCTGCACATCGCTGTCTGTCAGACAATCCCATGCACTGTCCCAATTGTGTGAAAAATAGCTGGGGAAGTGGCAGGCACGCGCCAGACTCGTCAATAGCGTGGTTTTGTCCAGTGTGTCACACGCAGGTATGGTAACAGCCTGAGTAGGAATGACGGCAGGTAGCGCTGTACCGTTTTGGTTAATGGGGTCTTGACTGACATAGTGGATGGCTTGGCTCGTATCTTTCTGATTCATGGCTTCTTGATTCATATTCGCTTGTTTCATGTTAGTGCACCTCAAGCTTTTGAAAACTGTCATAATGATCGACGGTTAAGTAATAAACAGTGGGCGGGCGACCACCTGTGACGATACGCCTTGCACCGCGATGGGAGACGCCAGGGGTGGGTACGGTGTATTCGCGGTAGTAGCCTTGCGACTGGGCGGGTAGCCTGCCTTCACGGTTATAAAACGTCGTGCCATCTTTATTGGGATAAGGATATGGCCCGCCTTGTTGAATCAGCGCAATTGTCTTATCGACTTGTGCATCACCTGTGATGCTAGTGGTCGTGGTGCCAGTTGTGGCGACTTGACTGGTATTGTCAGACGTATACTGAGATAACGTCGAGCCTAAATCAGCAAAGAAGTAGACAGCGACAGCGATAATGGCAATGAGGCTAAATAGGGTACTGCCTAGGCTTCTCTTGTTGCGAGAGCTATTTTGACGAGTGTTTTGATGGTTGCGATTTGAGAGGCGGCTGTGATTATCTCGTTTGCTATTATTGGGCATCTGCCTTGGTGTATTTGGTTCAGTATCTGGTTCAATGCTGAGTACGGCTGACGTCACTTTGGTGGCACGCAATTGGTTTTTATCATTACGACTACTCGTGAAATAGACACGTCGACCAACCGCTATCTGCTCCGCCAAACTTACTTTGCTAATATGAAAAAACACGTCTTCATCTTGATTATCGACATCGATAAAGCCATAGCCTTTTTCGTGATTCCAATGTTTAATCTTGCCGCTTTGCATGGTGGCACCGCTCCTTATTGTTTAGATGTCCGTAATATAAATGACTACGATTATCATAAAAAAACGCCAGCACAATGGCCGACGTTCTCAAACGCTCGATTCAATCATGAATACAGATTTAGTTATGCACGTACTTCACCATGACCATAGACGATCCATTTTTGCGAGGTCAGTCCCTCAAGACCGACTGGGCCACGCGCATGGATTTTGTCCGTTGAAATACCAATCTCAGCACCAAGACCATATTCAAAACCATCAGCAAAACGGCTAGAGGCGTTAATCATGACGCTCGCTGAGTCCACTTCGCGGATGAAGCGTTGCGATTTGGTATAGTTGTCCGTGATGATGACATCGGTATGATGGCTGCCATGTGTATTGATATGTTCAATCGCCTCATCGATACCGTCGACGACTTTGACCGCAAGAATAGGGGCAAGATATTCTGTATCCCAGTCCTCAGAGGTAGCAGCAGACAAGTGACCGTTTAAGGTGATCACATCGGCCAAGATACTCTCAGCACTTTCGTCAACACGCAGTTGCATGGCATCATCGGCCTCGATAATGGCGGTGGCAATCTTGGGCAGTAAATCTTTGGCGATAGAGGAATCAATCAGCAGCGTCTCCATCGTGTTGCACGTACCATAACGATGGGTTTTGGCATTGACACTGACCTTGATCGCAATCTCAGGATCCGCATCGCTATCGATAAAGGTATGGCAGTTACCATCTAGATGTTTGATCACAGGGACGCGGGCGTCGTTGCTAATACGCTCAATCAGACCTTTGCCGCCACGCGGTACGATGACGTCCACATATTCAGTCATGGTGATCAGCTCACCAACGGCAGCTCGATCGGTCGTTTGCAATACTTGAACGCTGTGCTCAGAGAGATCCGTCTGACTGAGACCTTTTATGATGCATTTGGCAATCGCTTGATTGGATTCAAACGCTTCAGAGCCACCGCGTAAGATGATGGCGTTGCCTGATTTTAGTGCCAGTGAAGCAGCTTCTAAGGTTACGTTAGGACGCGATTCATAAATCATGCCAACGACGCCCAGTGGCACACGCATTTTGCCCAAATGAATCCCTGATGGCTGATAAGTCATATCCGTCACTTCGCCGATTGGATCAGGCAGGCTCGCCACGTCTTTTAGGCCTTGGAGCATAGCGTTGAATCGTGCTTCGTTTAATTCCAAGCGATCGAGCAGAGCGCTATCAAGCTCGTTTTTGTGACCGTTGTCCATATCGATTTTATTGGCTGCCAAAATATCTGGCTTGGCATTGACTAGCTCATCATGAATGGCCATGAGTGCTGAGTTTTTGTCGCCTGTGTTGGCTGCCGCGAGCGCACGAGAAGCGGCTCTGGCTTGCTTGCCAACAGACTGCATGTAGGTGGTAATATCCGTCGTATTTGCTTGACTCATCAATTATTCTCCTTATGTGATATCAGTTTTATATAAATAAAAGCGCCTAAAAAGGCGAAAATTTAGCAAAAAATCAGTTTTGAATGCCTATTTAGCGGTCCATAGGTCATTATGCTATTTAACATAGAGGAGATTGCGGCGATAGTAAAGATGATTTTGTGAACAGAACCCGCTTTACAAAGCATCAAAGTGACTTTACAAAGGGTTGCTTCAAATATTTTGTGAGCTGTGTTTACGTGCCTTTAACAGAACTGCGCTGTAAATACTAAGGTAGCTGCGATGTATCATCAGTATAGTAGGCACTAAGAAAACGGCACTATCAATAAATGACGCTGAATCATATGACAAGTAATGGAGAATAACGATGACGATTAAAAACACGACATACAAAAACTGGATGACGGTTGGCTTGGTTGCAGGGGTGCTTGCGCTCAGTGCTTGTAGCAAAGACGAGACACCAATGGAGACGCAAGCGGATACAAGCGTTGACGCTCAAACCAGCGTTGAAGAGAATGCAACCGCAACTGCGAGTAGCTCTGATGACATCGCCGTTGCTAGCGCCGATGACGGTATGGCTGTCAGTACAGGGGATGATGTGGCTGTGGCAACCGCAGATGATGCAGAAGTACTGGATGGCACCGAAGATTCAGAGCATGTATCGACGTACTAAGTTTTATGGCGCGCCAAACGCTATGATAGTGTGTTGGTCAATATAGCATTATCAGATAAAACAACGCCTGGCACGCGAAAGTGATAAAATAAAGCCCAGAGCGATAAATATGGTCTGGGCTTTTTTGTGCCAGTCAGTTATCCAGTACTGATTAACTGACTGGTTAAACACAAGATTTGCCTTTTTACTGTGTAATAAGAGACAATATGGCATTTTTCTCTTGGCCTGCTCAGGCGTAGCATTAGCATAATAATGCTATAGATACTTATACTATATATACGGCTCTTATTTATTTTTATTCGTGTTTTCACTCATATTTATTGGAAGTCTGCTGAACCATGCTTGATACTGCAAAAAAACCAACTCGGCCTATCGCCCTAGACTTACAAGACATCCATAAAAGTTATGGCTCATTAGAGGTGCTCAAGGGAGTGTCTCTGACGGCCTATGATGGTGATGTCATCTCTATTTTGGGCTCATCTGGCTCAGGTAAATCGACATTGCTGCGCTGTATTAACTTGCTCGAAAATCCCAATCAAGGTCGTATCCTGATCGGTAACGAAGAGCTGATGCTAAAACCTGCCAGATCAGGTGAGCTGCAAGCGGCGGATGTGAAGCAGTTAGAGAGCTTGCGTGCTCGCGTTGGGTTCGTCTTCCAAAACTTTAATTTGTGGCCACATAAGACGATCCTACAAAACATTATTGAGGGGCCAACGCAGGTTCTCAAGATCAAAAAAGCCCAAGCGATCAGTGATGCCGAAAAACTGCTCGACAAAGTCGGTTTGCTCGATAAAAAAGACGCTTATCCAGCGAACTTATCTGGTGGTCAGCGTCAGCGGGTTGCCATTGCGCGCGCGCTTGCCATGCAGCCGCAAGTGCTATTATTTGATGAGCCAACCTCGGCGCTAGACCCTGAGTTGGTCAATGAAGTACTGGCTGTGATGCGAGAGCTGGCAGAAGAGGGTCGCACTATGCTGATCGTCACTCATGAAATGCGCTTTGCCCGTGAAGTATCAAGCAAAGTGGTCTTCCTGCACCAAGGGGTGGTTGAGGAGATCGGCACACCTGAGCAAGTCTTTGACAATCCTACCTCCGAGCGCGTCAAAGATTTTATGGCCTCGCATCGTCCGCACTAATCCTGTCCAAGCTATAAATCAGATGGTGGTAGCGCCCTACCGACTTTACCGCCATCGAATCCTATTAAATATAAAAATCACTATACCGTAACTATTGTTTATCCTTTATTGCCCAATAGTCACGGTGAGTATGCAAAACGTTTGTTTTTGATTTTTTACTCAGGTATTATCAAAAGGTTTATAGTCGGTCAATTTTAACGGCTGTCCATTATTCTGCTATCTATATTGCTTGTCTGTCAGGGACGTCAGAGAACAAAGTATCAGAACCCCATATCCATACCCATCAGAATTTAAGGAACATATGATGTCGAACGCTCGTCTATTTTGGTCATCGATGACCGTCTCTGCTGCGCTCATGCTAAGCGCTTGTAGCCAACCTGCCGATGAAACTACCGAAGCCAATGCCGATGCACCTGCCGCAGAAACGACTGGCAAAACCATCCGCATTGCAACCGAAGGCGCTTATCCTCCGTTTAACTATACCAATGCTGATGGTAGCTTGAGCGGTTTTGATGTCGATGTTGCCAATGCCTTGTGTGAGCAGATGCAAGCCAACTGTGAAATCGTAGCGCAGGATTGGGACGGTATTATCCCGGGTCTATTGGCACAAAAATATGATGCCGTTATCGCAGGTATGTCAATCACTGCTGAGCGCCAAGAAAAAGTCGATTTCAGCGAACCGTATTTTGCCAATACGATGGTATGGCTCACCAACACTGATGGCAGCTTTGATCCAATGGCGATCCAAAATGTCACGCTTGGTGGACAGCGTTCTACCACGCCAGGCGCTTATCTACAAGATAACTACGAAGGCAAAGATGGCAATACCGTGCAGCTATATGACAACTATGACAATGCTTACTTGGATCTAAAGTCTGGTCGTAGCGATGCAGTATTGGCCGAAAAAGTCTCTGCCAAATCATGGCTCGCTGACAATAAAGAAGGCTTCGGTATCGTTGGTGATGAGATAGACAATAATGACAATATTGCCATTGCCGTGCGTAAAGGTGATGGACTCAAAGCGGAGTTTGATAAAGCATTGAGCGAGATCCGTAGCAACGGTGAGCTTGCCCGTCTTGAGCAGCAAAACTTTGGTCAATAATGACTCACTAAAGACGGCTGCGAATACGCGCGCGCCACTGACCAGTACTGAGTAAGTGGCGCTCAATAAGGCATCAAGCAGCACGTAATAAGTGACGATATGGCTGGTAACTATATTAAGGAATAATAAGTATGACACTTTCAATGACATCACTAATGACCTCATCAATGAGCAAAAAAGCCTTGTTGCTAGCACCGCTTAGCGCCGCGATGCTAATGCTAACAGGTTGTAACAACAGCTCAGCACCAGCAGAAAATGCTGAAGCTGATACCGCGTCTGAAGCACCTATGAATATCAAAATCGCAACAGAATCAAGCTATAAGCCATTTAGCTATACAGATGCTGATGGCAAACTGATCGGCTACGAGATTGAGTTGGTTGACGCATTATGTGCACAAATGAAAGCAGAATGTGAAGTCATATCTCAAGATTGGGATGGTTTGATTCCAGGGCTTAACGCACAGAAATTTGATGCCGCCATCGCTGGTATGTCAATCACCCCTGAACGTAAAGAAGTAGTGGATTTTAGTGACCCTTACTTCCATAGTGGTATCATCTTGATTGGTAAAAAAGGCGACGATATCAGCATCGATTCGCTCAAAGGTCAGCCAATCGCTTCACAGCGCTCTACCGTGGCCTCACAGTATCTACAGGACGAGCACGCGGATGCTGATATCAAGCTATATGATACTCAAGACAATGCCTACCTAGATCTAACCTCAGGTCGTGTGCGCGGTATGATGTCTGATAAAGTCACTGGCACTGATTGGCTAAAAACAGAAGCGGGTAGCGGCTACGAGATTAAAGGTCAAGAAATCAGCAGCGACGACGATGCAATGGGTATTGCATTCCGTAAAGGCGATCCATTGGTTGCTAAATTCAATGCGGCATTGGCTGAGCTAAAAGACAACGGCACTTATGATCAAATCACAGGCAGTTACTTTGGTACCAGCTCGACCGCTGCGGCACAAAAAGCAGTCGTGACTGATGGCGTTGATGAAGTCATAGTCGTTGAAGAAGACGCACCAGCTGAAGCGGCAACGAACTAAGACGACGTCTTCTGCATAGACCGTTATTTTGAAAAGTGTTGTTTACCCAAGAAAACCCAAGGATGATCATGAGCAATCACTGTGTTCCAGTCCGTGCTACGACTGGCAAATCTATTATTAGCGCTATGACGAGCAGTCGTCTATCTGTGTCATTGCTCGCACTGGCGACTATTTTTACCATCTCTGGCTGTAGCAATAGCCAAGAGAATGCGGCCGATACCAGTTCTGATACGACCGAAACAAAGGCAACTAAGGATGACGTACTTCGTATTGGTACGGAAGGGGCGTATGCACCTTTTAACTATACCAACGCCGATGGGACACTGGGTGGTTTTGACGTTGAGATAGCCAATGCCATCTGTGCCGATATGCAGGTAACTTGTGAGATTATGGCGCAAGATTGGGACGGTATTATTCCTGGTCTAAAAGCCGGTAAGTATGATGCGATTGTCGCGGCGATGTCCGTTACGCCAGAGCGTGCAGAGCAGGTTAGCTTCACTGATCCATACTTTAGCAATACCTTGGTTTTTTTGGCCAAAAAAGACAGCAGTTTTGACCCTAGTAACCAAAGCGACATCGACGCTCACTCGATTGCCGCGCAGCGCTCGACCATCTCATCACAGTGGTTCGAAGACAAGTATCCAAACGCTGACATGAAGCTTTATGATACGCTGAGCAATGCGTTTTTGGATCTAGGATCAAACCGCGTCGATGCGATGATCTCTGATAAGTTGCCTGCGATAGAGTGGCTGAGCTCTCCTGCTGGTAGTAAATATGCACTAAAAGGTGACGAGATTGATATCAATGATAACTTTGCGATAGCAGTACGCCCAGGCGATCCGCTACAAGCAAAGATCAATCAATCTTTAGCCAATATAAAGGCCAATGGTACGTATGACAAAATCAATCAACAGTATTTTGCTATACCAGAATCTGCGATGCAGACCTCAGATGCAGACACGCCTGAGCAGCCAGTCGCAGAGACCGCCGGTCAGTAATTTTACCAGCTGCACGCTACGGCTTTCATAAGAAAGGTTTATAGCCAATAACAGTTGATTGTTTCTTAATAAAAGGATATTACCATGATGGTGATGTCCTTTTTTATTATTCCATAAACGTATCGTATGGTCGTGGCATAGTCATCGTTATTCACTATTCGCTTTACTCAAATTTAGTCAGTTCGTTTCAAGCGTATTTGCCCAAGTATCTGTTTAAGTACGGTTTAGGCACAGCTTTTACGCGTCAGGATTAACATCACGGCGAGCGAATATGATAAAATCAGCGCTCATTTCTACTGTGTCAATTATCGCAGCGCCAACCGTATTGCTCTGACTTCATTTTTTTTGACGACGACCATCTGTATTAAGGTGGTATAAAATACGGTGATGGACTGCGTTCAGCTATTGATGCTGATTCTTTTAACTCATATTTTGCAAATTGCTAATATAAAGAGACTGAGTGGATAATCGTGTTTGACTTACAAGGATTTGGCGCGCTTTTATTAAGCGGCGCTACCGTCACCATACAGCTTGCCGTGACCAGTTTAATCATTGGTCTGGCCTTAGGCTTGCTCGGCGCAACCGCAAAGATGTCCAATATCTGGTTGCTGCGTAAGCTTGCGACTGTCTATACTGCGACGATGCGCGGTATTCCTGAGTTGCTATTGGTGCTCTTTATTTATTATGGCGGCTCAATCTTATTGATGAGCATCCTCAAAAAGTTCGGCTACAACGACTATGTCGAGATTAGCGCTTTTTGGGGCGGTGTTATGGCGCTGTCGATCGCGTTTGGGGCGTATGCGACTGAGATTTTTCGCATGTCGATTCAAGAGATTCCGATAGGGCAACGAGAAGCGTCGCAAGCGATTGGTATGCGTCCTTTTCAGACCTTTTATCGCATTACGTTGCCGCAAGTATGGCAGATTGCATTGCCAGGTTTGGGCAATTTATTTTTAGTACTGCTCAAAGACACGGCGCTGGTGTCTGTGGTGGGTCTCAAAGACATCATGTATCAGTCGTCGCGTGCTGCCCAGTCAACACAGCAGCCGTTTACCTTTTATATGGCAGCAGCGATTATTTATTTGGGTCTGACCATGTTGATTACTGGCTTTATGATGTGGCTTGAGTGGCGCGCCAATCCAGCGGCACGCTATGCCAAAAAGATAAGCCGTCAATCCACTCACAGTCAATCGACCATAGGATAGAGGAGAGATACTATGGATTGGAATTGGCAGGTCATTTTTGATCATATACCTGATTTACTGGGCGGTGCGGTACTGACTATACAGCTGGTCGTGATCTCAGGTATTGTCGGATTGTTTTTTGGTTTGATTCTAGCGCTGCTGCGCTTGTCGAAGAGCTGGTTAGTACAGATATTGCCATTTCTTTATATTTTCTTTTTCCGCGGTACGCCGCTGCTGGTGCAGATATTCCTGATTTACTATGGTCTTGGTCAGTTCGGGGCGGTGCGTGAGTCGTTTTTATGGGAGCCGGTGCTCAGTCAAGCATACTGGTGTGCGATCATCGCCTTTACCCTAAATACCAGTGCATATCTGGCAGAGATTATACGCGGTGCGATTCAGACGATACCTGTCGGTGAGCTTGAGGCGGCCGATGCGCTTGGTATGTCAAAATGGCAGAAGCTGACACGTGTAACGTTGCCGCGTGCGTTTGGTATTGTGATCCCAGCCTACAGTAATGAAGTTATCTTTATGCTAAAGGGCAGTGCGCTCGCATCGACCATCGCGTTGATGGATATTACGGGGGTGGCTCGTACGATCAGTGCGCGTACCTATACGCTGATGGAGCTGTTCTTTGCCGCGGGTATCGTTTATCTTGTGCTGTCATGGGTTATCTTGTTTAGCTTTAGACTGTTTGAAAAACGTATGAACCGACACGCCAGCTATGTGCCACCAGATGTGGTGACCAACACGATTCCATAGAGAGTCACTGGTCATGAATGGTCGCCAAGATGACAATAAAGGTGACGGTAGACAATATAGTAGGGATTGCTGAAAAATATTTATCATTTATAGGGAGAGTCTAGTATGAGCCAATCGCCACATATGTCATTAGCAAATGCCATCACCGCTGGGGTCAGTGAAGAACAAAGCATTGATAACCACAATGAGCGTCTGCGTAGCTCTATTGGCAAAGTCGTCTGCGTGGGGCGTAACTATGCGGCGCATGCAGAAGAGCTTGGCAATGAGGTGCCATCATCACCCATATTGTTTATGAAGCCCGCCTCTTCTGTGGTATCTACTCGCCATGATGTGATCCGTCCCAATCCAGAGATATTTGGCGGGACGCATTACGAGGCTGAGCTATGTATTCAGCTGTCATCTGACCTGTCGATGGCAACGATTGAAGAGGCACAGCAGGCGATTGGCGGGATGACCTTGGGGCTGGATTTGACCTTGCGTGATTTGCAGAGCACCCTTAAAGAAAAAGGTCATCCATGGGAGCGTGCCAAGTGTTTTGATGGGGCCTGTGTGCTTGCTGACTGGATCGACCCACAAGCCTTTGGCAATCTTCAGAATGTACATTATCAGCTCATCATCAATGATAAGCTGGCGCAAGACGGTGATAGTGCTTTGATGCTGTTCCCTGTCTATGAGCTGCTGGTCAACATCAGCCATGCTTTTAGCTTACAGGCAGGTGATGTGATTATGACTGGCACACCAAGCGGCGTGGGTGTACTACAAGCAGGCGATAAGCTCAAACTAACATTGGGTGCTCATGAATGGGTAACACAAGTGCAGTAAGCTTGCTAAATGAACCAGTACTAGTCGTCATAAATATTAAAAAGCCTTGAGCCATTGCTTGGGGCTTTTATTTTTTAGACTTTATATATTTTTTCAAAATTTTTTAATACTTATATCTCTCAATAATTGTTTGTACAGTTATTTGTCATCAGTTTGTCATCTATCGTTCAGCGTGCTGTCATAAAGAGTCAGTAGACTTAAGCGGAATTCGTATTTTTGTGGTTGTAATGTGACTCCGCGACCCACTCTCCGCCAATCTAGCCCAATAGCAAGGTGACTGATAATGACATTATTGAATAAAGAACTAGAGCTCGCTCACGAAATCGTTGAAGATTCAAACCCTACTAATAATACTGATTTTCAGACAGTTATCAACCGCCGTCTGAATCGCCGTAGTATTCTAAAAGGTGGTACAGGGTTGACGGCAGCAGCGTTTTTTGGCGCGCTACCTTTGGTTGGTTGTAGTGATGACGATGACAATATCAGCAGTCCTATTATCGAAGATGGCAATGATGCTGCTATTCCTGCGCAGGGTGATTTGAAGCGTCCTGAAACCTTAAAGTTTAAGGCCGTAGCGCACTCAACTGCTGAGACGATGACGGTGGCAGAAGGTTACAAGGCAGAGATGATACTGCCGCTTGGCACACCGCTGATGCCTGGCCTTGACGACTGGAAAGACAATCGTGAGCAGTCGGCAGAATCATTTGAATGGCGCATGGGCGATAACCATGATGGCATGTGGTTTTTTGGCAAAAACGGTAATGCCTACGATGCCAAAGCCTCAGAGAATGGCCTACTGGTTATGAATCACGAATACGTCAATAGTGAGGAGCTAAGCCCGTTTGGCTATTATGTCATCGAAGATAAAGATGCTGCGCCTTTATTCCAACGCCGCCGCCTTGCCAGCGATGTGCGCCGTGAAGTCAACTGCCATGGTGTGGCCGTGGTTGAGATGAAGCGCCGCGCAAATGGCATGGGCTATGAGATGGTGCCAAACTCCAAATACAATCGACGCATCACCAGTAGTACGACCGCACAGTTGGCAGGCCCTGTGGCAGGTTCTGATTTGGTCAAAACCAAGTTTGACCCAACAGGTTTTCAGACGCGCGGCATTAATAATAACTGCGGTGCAGGCTTGTCACCTTGGGGCACTTACCTGACCACAGAAGAGAACTTCTTGGGTGTGTTTGCGCGCGGACAAGATGCCAGTCAGTTAAGCGCCAGTGATAACTATGGTCGCGAGCGTTACGGTGCACCAGAAAACTCTCCAGGCTCTCGATATCTATGGCACACGCCTGACGCCAAAGACGCCATCATCACAGACGAGTTTTCACGTTGGGATATGACCGCTGTTGGTGCTAGTGCTGCTGATGATTATCGTAATGGTTTCAATACCTTTGGCTATATCACTGAGATTGATCCGTTTGACCAAAACTCTACACCGCAAAAACGTACCGCCATGGGTCGATTTGCCCATGAAAACTGTGCCTATGCACCCGTTAAGCAAGGCAAACCTGTGGTATTTTATATGGGTGATGACGCTCGAGGCGAGTATATTTATAAGTTCGTCTCCAAAGCGATGTGGTCAAATGCGGATATCGGTGGCGGGCTCAAAGCTGGTGACAAATACCTGAATGATGGTACGCTATATGTTGCCATATTTAATGAAGATGGCAGCGGTGAGTGGAAAGCACTTGTTCAAGGTCAAAATGGACTAGATGCCTTCAATAGTGCGTTACCATTTAATAGCCAAGATGAAGTGCTGGTCTATGCTCGCGCTGCTGGCGATGCCGCTGGCGCCACCAAGATGGATCGACCAGAATGGGTATCGGTCAGTCCTATGACGGGCGATGTCTATGTGACATTGACCAACAATAAATATCGCGGTGTGCGTGAGGACCAACCTTTATCAGCTGCTAACCCGCGTAGCTATCAAGTCAATGGCAAACCAAGTGGTAATGACAACGGTCATATCATTCGCTGGGCAGAGACGGGCGGCGATCATGCCGCAACCAGTTTTGAGTGGGATATCTATCTGTTTGGTGCACCAAGTAACTTGTCCGCAGAGAATTTATCGCAGTTAAGTGCTAGCAATGATCTGTCTTCTCCTGATGGTTTGTATTTTGATCCACGTGGTGTGTTATGGATTCAAACGGATGATGGTGCGTATACCGACACTACCAGCTGTATGCTGCTTGCGGCATTACCGGGCAAAGTCAGCGATGGTACTACCATCACGACGTCAGCAGGACAGCAAACACGCATTGGCATGCCGGCTAGTAACGACAATATCAAACGCTTCTTTGTCGGCCCTGAAGGCTGCGAAGTCACCGGTATTACCATGACACCAGATTTCAAAACACTGTTTATCAACATTCAGCATCCAGGTAATACATGGGGTGCGGTCGCTGGCGGTAGTACTCCGCGCTCAGCAACAGTCATGATTACCAAAGAAGACGGCGATGTCATATTGGCGGAATCATTTGAGTCGGCAGCCAGTCCGGCATAGCTCGGTAAGCGCTAGATGACAAAATAGTAGAAATGGCAGAAAGGCGTATTCACTAAATAAAAATCCCAAGTTTCGGCTTGGGATTTTTTCTTTTGATGCATGTAGTAGTTAATGCTTTAACAATAATAAAGATACCGTTTATCATCCATACATCTCTTTTGGTCACAAACGAACGCTAAAACTAAATTATTCGCTTCTATTTGCGACTGTTAAAGGATAGTATAGAAAAACACCCTTTTTCGCTAAACGTGCCAATACTATGAGCAGTCAAAATTTGTTTTATAACAACCGTATTAGTGACAGTAGCGCTCAGAATGATAGCAGTTATACGCGTAATCGCCATGAGCTTGATGCCCATTTTTTCTCAGCTGATAGCGTGCCACGGCATGGTGATTTGTATGAGCAGATAGATCAACTCGAAGCCATCGATATGGATGAGCTGGTCAAATTATTGGCAGACGCAGAAGACAATGAGGAAGCGACCAAAACCCCTGTCTCTTTGGCGGATTTTTTTGAAGGGTTGGCGCAGCTTGCGACCATGGGAGTGGTTGAGATGACTGAAATCGTCGAGTCCATTCATCGTGAAGTCATCTTGCGTCCCTTAGGCCGGTTCAATGATAAGCACCTAAATAAATGGCAGCGCGGTTTCACTGGGCGCACCTATGGTACGATACGTCATATCATGCTCATGGTCGGTAACAATCTGGCCTCGGTACTACGAATATACAAAAACTTCATCGTGCAAAAAACAGCTCAGCCACTACCTGACTCACTAAAAAAGCTGGTCAACGTCATCAATGGTGTCATGGGTGATCATCTGGTCAACAATCAAAATGCGCTCGCAATTCCGATGATGTTATACACCAAAGAAGGCAAGCCCCAAAATGAGCGGCTATCAGGGCGGATTGTCATTTTGTGCCATGGCTTGTGCATGAGTCACTTAAGCTGGCAGTCGCAAGAAGGCAATAATCTGGGCGAGGCGATTCATATCAGCCAGCCTGATACCACCGTTCTGTACTTAGATTACAATACAGGTCGACGTATCTCACGCAGTGGTCGTAAATTCTCTCAATTACTACAGGACGTGGTCGATAATAACCCAAATATTACTCAGATAGATTTGGTGGGTCATAGCATGGGCGGCTTGGTGGCGCGCAGTGCGCTGTTTTATGGTGAGCAAGAGCGCCTAGATTGGATAAAGCGCGTGGGCAATCTCATCACCTTAGGTTCACCGCATCATGGGGCAGTGCTTGAGCGTATCGGTAATTATGTGCAAGACATCATCGCCAAGTTGCCATTTGCAGGCTCACTTGCAAAGCTCGGTGATATGAGGAGTGCGGGTATCATTGATCTGCGTCATGGCAGTATTCGTGACGCTGACTGGAAAGCCTTAGAGGGACGCAGCGTATTACCACAAGACTTTCGTCATCCTGCGCGCCTGCCAAGTGGTATCAAAACTTACTTTGTCGCCAGTGCATTGATTGAGACACATTACGAATCTAAGATGACGGATTTGCTAGGAGACAGCTTGGTATCGGTCGCATCCGCGTTAGGTGAAGATGATGCCGAGCATGCGTTGTTTGTACCAGATGGTCATAAAGCGGTGTTTTATGGCGTCAATCATCTTAACTTAATCTATAGCAGACGAGTGCGTGAGCAAGTCGTTGAATGGCTGCTCGATAATGGTCTAAGCGACTATGCTGGACGTCCGCGCATACATTCTTACCCTAGAAGTTTGTCTGTGGCGGTGTAAGCTGGTGTTATTTAGCATTAAATGTATTAGTAGTTTTAAAGGTAAGTATGGTTGATTTTCTTATTAAGCTTTAAGGAGTCACTTTTTATTTGCTCTAAAACCTCATTTAACTGGTCTATATTCTTTAGAAGCAAGTTACCTTGAATATTTTGCAGCCCTGTCTTTTCTTTATATGAATTTTTCTCACTTTCTGCAAGAAGATTTTTGATTTGCCCATTATTGTTGGTAGCTTGCGATAAAAAGGCTTCTCCCATAATATTGAGAGTTTTGTCTAAATTTTCTTTATTATATAAATCAAATTCTGTTCTGTAATGTACAAGCCAAATTAGAAATTTTTTGGAAAGGTCTGGGCTTATGACCGTAATATTTTTTGAAATGCTTTTATCTATAGCCAAATATGTTGTAGATAACTCAGTATAAAGCCCTGACATTAAAAACCAATGACCTATCTTACTTTCTGTAGTCATTTCATTCCAGTTAGGAAATTTTGGGTGAGTTAGCTTTTCAAATGTAATAGTTAAGCTTAATAGTTCATCATAAACTGCTATTTTTCGATCAAATAACTTTTAATATAGTGAATTCAGTATAAAAACGATACAGTGGGACTGGGATAAATTTTTCGCAGCATCGAGCAGCGTAGGCACAGCACGCAAGGAAGATTTAGACCAGTTCCACCTTGATATATAATGTATCTGTTTTATTTAGGATTGACTATATGTTTGCTGTGATATTTGATGAAAATGCTCATTTTTAGTGAGTAGTTTTTCATGATCTTGTTCAAGTCGTTTTAAACGCTCATCAATAGCTGCTTGCTCTTTTCGTCCAATTCTTTCAAGGTAAATTTTACCGAGGTAGATTATAAGCCCACCTAAAACAGCATTGCCACCCAAATTGATAATCAATTCTTGCCAAAAACTACTCATAGCAACTACCCATACTTTAAAGACTTAGTATAGAACAAAAAACCCCCCAAGCATCACACTTGAGGGTTTTTTTATGAACAATGGCTTACGGTGACAAAGCAAAACTACTCAGCAAATACCGCTGCTACGTCGTCTTTGTTGAATTTATAGACTTCACCGCAGAATCCGCAGTCCATCTCAAACGTACCGCCTTGCTCTTCGACGATATCTAACGCTTCTGCTTCGCCGATTTGTTCGATGGCCATCTCACATTTCTCGCGTGAGCACGTGCAACCAAACGTTAGGGGAACAGGCTCAGGGGCGACAACGTTTTCTTCGTGATACAAGCGATACAGAATCTCATTGGCATCCAATGTCGTCAGCTCTTCTGCCTTGACCGTGCGCGTCAACACGCTTAGACGTGTCCATAGATCATCGTCGATACCTGCATCTTGGTTTTGCTCAACTTCAGACGTTTCTTCTGCAGTACGCGGTAACATCTGTACCAAGATACCACCCGCTTGCAAGCCATCAGATGCTAGGTTAATGAGCGTTGGAATCTGTGCTGATTGCTTTTGATAATGCGCCAAGCAATCTGCCAGATTGTCATGGCTACGCTCAACGATACCTTGGTACGCTTCGCCACCTTCAGGGTGAATATTAATGAACAATACCCCTTGTCCCATAGCACCCAGCTCAGCAAAGGCATCTTTGGCATGGATCATATTGTCCCAAGCCTGCACTTGCTCGTCCGTCTCGCCTTTCCAGCTGGCAAGCGCACGGATGATACCGTCTTGATCGCATTCTGCCATCGCCCAATTCAGCAAGCTATCGCTGTCTGATGACTGCAATTGGATAGAGAGACGACCGTTAATTTTGACGGTACTGATAAGTAAACTCGCTGCCGTCAGCATCTCGCCCAATAAGCGTTTGATGGCTTCAGGGTAGGGCTTTTGCGCAATCGTACTGGCGTAACTGCGTGATAGGCGCACCACATCGCCGCGCACGGGCGAGTCTTCAATAAAAAAACGTTGGCGTATGTCGTTGTCGCTATGAGTGCCAGCAGTTTGGCTGTCCGTGTTAGGGACTTGAGTATCTTGTGTCATAAGTCATTTGTAGTATTAAGAAGTTGTTAGCTTTATGGGGACTATGGCCAATTTATCAATCGTAGCAACCACAATATTATGGTCACAATGTTTTCTTGATTATATGTACCAATGAGGGACAAATCTAGGTATGAATGAGTCAGCTATCTGTCTATTTCTATAGTGATGCAGTAATTGGGAACCAGCGGCTTTTAGGTAAAAAATAAATATATTCCAAAATATCACCTCCTTCAAAAAAAACTTACCATCTAACACAAATTTGTTGTACAGTAACATTGAGTTGCATTGTGACAAACAACAGCAACAACTGTACGGATGCGGGGCAATGAGATCGGTCAATCAGACTCGTGTCTTCAAAGCACTCATTCAATCTTGTGTTAAAAGCTTGTGATAAAAGGATGTATTCCATGACCCACTTATTTTCTAAACCGTTGACTTTGGCGGCCTTTATGGCGTTGGGCTTAGTTGGTTGTAACAACAGTAGCCAGACCACAGCCGAAGCGCCAGCTGCAGATGATGCCACCACGACAGAAGCTGCTGCCACGGATACCAACGGCACGCTACAAAAAATCAAAGACTCTGGCACCATCGTCGTCGGTCACCGTGACTCCTCTATTCCATTTTCTTATATCGCTGATGATCCTAATCAGCCTATCGGCTATGCCCACGATTTAGAAATGAAAGTCGTTGAAGCCGTTAAGCAAAAGCTAAACATGCCAGATCTCAACGTCCGTTATAACTTAATCACCTCACAAACGCGTATCCCATTGGTACAAAACGGCACGGTGGATTTTGAGTGTGGCTCAACCACCAACAACGAAGAGCGCCAAAAACAGGTGGCATTCTCTAATGGTTTCTTTGAGATTGGTACGCGTCTATTGACCAACAAAGACTCTGGTATTCAGAATTTTGAAGACCTAAAAGGTAAAACCCTTGTCACCACGGCAGGTACGACCTCAGAGCGTTATATCCGTCAGTACAATGATGACAACAAAATGGATATGAACATCATCTCAGCAAAAGACCACGGCGAAGCCTTTTTGATGTTAGAAAATGGTCGTGCTGATGCCTTTATGATGGATGATGTGTTGCTCGCGGGCGAAAAAGCCAAAGCAAAAAATCCTGATGAATGGGTTATCGTTGGTGAGCCACAATCGTTTGAGATTTATGGCTGTATGATGCGTAAAGACGATCCTGAATTCAAAGCTGTGGTCAATGAAGCGTTAAATAATGTCTTTAGCTCAGGCGAAATCAATAGCATTTATGACAAATGGTTCTTGAACCCAGTCCCACCGAAAAACGTCAATCTAAACTTTGAGATGTCTGACAACTTAAAAGCGTTGATTGCCGATCCGCATGACGGTGCTCAGCCAAAAGCGGCGACCGCTCAATAAGCTCTTTGTCCCTCAATATGGCTTGTCTATAGGTCAGATATTATGTTTCTGACCTATAGGCTTATGAATCGCTGCTCGGAGAGACAACCATGAATTATAGCTGGAACTGGGGTGTGCTCTTTGAGCAAACTGGTATCGGTAACGAGCTTTATATCCATTGGATGATTACAGGTCTTGGCTGGCTGCTATTGATCGGCAGTATCGCATGGGCCATCGCCATGGTCGTCGGTACCATCTTAGGCATCATGCGCACGCTGCCGAGCAAGACGGCGCGAGCGATTGGTACGGCTTATGTGACATTCTTTCGCAATATTCCACTGCTAGTACAATTGTTTTTTTGGTTTTACATCGCACCCGGCTGGCTGACGCCAGCAATACAGGAGTGGTGGTATAAGGACTTGTCGCCGAATACCTCAGCAATGCTATCGGCAAGTATCGGTCTTGGCTTATTTACTGCTGCTCGTATCGTTGAGCAAGTTCGTACAGGGATTGAATCCCTACCTGATGGGCAGACCAATGCCGCATATGCACTGGGTTTTAGTATTCCGCAAGTCTACAAAGAAGTGCTGCTACCACAAGCCTTTCGTATTATCTTGCCGCCGCTTAGCTCGGAGCTGACCAACTGTTTTAAAAACGCCTCTGTGGCTTCCTTGGTCGGGGTGATGGAACTGATCAGTCAAACCAAAACTATCAGTGAATACACGCAGAACAGTATTGAGATTTATACCTACGCGACGATTATTTACCTCGTTTTCAATTTATCATTGATTGCTCTGATGGGGCTTATCGAGCGTAAATTGCGTGTGCCTGGGCTTATTGCGGGAGGTCAGAAATGAGTATGATGACCGAATTGGCAACAGCCTATCCTGGTTTGATGGGCGGTATGATCACCACCTTAAAAGTGCTGTTCTTGGCAATTATTGGTGGTATCAGCCTAGGCACGATACTAGCATTGATGCGCTTGTCTGGTATCAAAGCGCTTGAGGTACCTTCTAGGCTATACGTCAACTATTTCCGCTCAGTGCCGCTGCTCTTGGTACTACTGTGGTTTTATTTTGCTGTACCGATGATTTATTTTTGGATAGCAGGTAAGTATCTACAAATCAATGCCGCTTTTGCCTCTTGTGTGGTGGCCTTCATGATGTTTGAGGCCGCTTACTTCTCAGAAGTGGTGCGTGCAGGTATTCAATCGATCGGTAGCGGTCAGGTCAATGCTGCCAAAGCGCTTGGCATGACTTACGGGCAGACCATGCGTCTGGTCATCTTGCCGCAAGCCTTTCGCAAAATGCTACCGCTAATTTTGCAGCAGTGTATTATTTTATTCCAAGATACGACGTTGGTGTTTGCTATTGGTTTGACGGATTTTTTCCGCGCCGCCTACGTCCGCGGTGAGCTCATGGGCTTACTTACCCCTTATATCTTAGGGGCGGGTGCTATCTACTTTGTGATTAGCTTAAGTGCGTCTATGGGCGTGCAGCAGCTACAAAAACGCTTGCGGTTTTAATAGATGTCTCGCTTAGGATTTTGAGCGTTAAGATTGTGGTTTGGTATTTTGATTTAATTTTTAAACGACGGTTATCGATAATAATGTGGTTAGGAGCCAGTGATGAGCAATGCTGATACATACATAAATTCCTTTGGTGGACTGGTGACTAACAATGGCCATGCGACGGATGAAATGGTCATTCAAATGTCCAATGTCAGCAAATGGTACGGCGACTTTCAAGTACTAACTGATTGTACTGCCCACGTGCATAAAGGGGATGTGGTCGTCGTTTGTGGCCCTTCAGGTAGTGGTAAATCGACGCTGATTAAGACCGTTAATGGGCTTGAGCCTTTTCAAAAAGGTGAGATCATGGTCAACGGCATCTCTGTCGGTGATTCAAAGACAAATCTGCCTAAACTACGTAGCCGTGTTGGAATGGTGTTTCAGCATTTTGAATTATTTCCGCATTTGACCATTATTGATAATTTAACGGTTGCCCAAATCAAAGTATTGGGGCGTAAAGAAAGTGAGGCGAAGCAAAAGGCCATGGCGTATCTAGACCGCGTTGGTCTGACGGTACAAGCGGCAAAATACCCAGCCGAGCTCTCTGGCGGTCAGCAGCAGCGTGTGGCGATTGCACGCGCGCTTGCCATGGATCCTGTGGCGATGCTGTTTGATGAGCCAACCTCAGCGCTCGATCCTGAGATGATTCAAGAGGTGCTTGACGTCATGGTCGAGCTGGCGCGTGAGGGCATGACCATGATGTGCGTGACCCATGAGATGGGTTTTGCCAGTCAGGTTGCCAATCGCATTATCTTTATGGATGAAGGGCATATCGTTGAGAACTGTAGTAAAGACGAATTCTTTGAAGGGGCAAAAAGCGATCGTGCGCAGATGTTCTTATCGAAGATTTTGAATCATTAACCATCTTGGCTGTATTTACGCTAGTGCTTAAAATATAAATGAAATCATCAATAAAGAGCGTCTATTAATAGGCGCTTTTTTATGGGCGTTAATCTAGCAATTTGGTTTATAGTCAATCAATATTAAAAGTGGTACAAGGCAGACGAGTGCAAGCACTACAGTAGTAGGCTAAACGAGTCTAACGCTGTAACGCTTTAATAGTGGTTCGACTATAGATGAATATGTGATTGGTTATACGGTTAGATAGGTGAGTGCATGTCTGTTTACTGATACAATGGCGCTCATACTTGTTGATAATTAGAATAATTCATAAACCATATTGGAGTTTTTATGAGCGTAGACAATCTATCTGTAGCATCGGCAACCTCATCAAAAAACGGCGTTGTCATCATTGGCGCAGGCTTGGCAGGCTGGCATGTGATTGATGCGATTCGTGCAAAAGATGCAGATATTCCGATTACCTTGATCACCTCCGATAGTGGCGATCGTTATCACAAGCCGATGCTGACCATGGCGATCAGCCAAAACAAGCGCGCATCAGACTTGGTACGAGCAACAGGTAGCGACGCGGCAAAAGCCGCAGGCGTGACCTTGCTTGCCAATACACAAGTCACAGATATCGATACAGCCACCCAGCAGTTACAGCTTATCTCTGCTAATAGGCCAAATCCCGCCCACACGGATTATGCGACGATCAGCTATGGTAAGTTGGTGCTGGCGATGGGTGCGCATCCTATTTTCCCCAAAAGCTTGCCAGAGGATTTGGTCTGGCATGTCAATCATATCAAGCAGTTCGGTCAGCTACAAGAAAAGCTGGCAACTGGTAGCCAGCATGTCGCCATCGTTGGCGCTGGTATGGTCGGGACAGAAATCGCGGAAGACTTGCTAAAAGCAGGTCATCAAGTGACCTTGATTGATTTGAACGATGCGCCATTATCACAAATGCTACCAGCCAAAGCGACGGCACGTATTGCCAAAGCAATTGAGTCACAAGGTATTCAGTTTTTGGGCGGCTCTCAAGTCTCTGCTGTTACCCGCGTGAGTGGCAATGAAGACGGCAGCGATAGCGAAAAGCTAAGAGTAGACTACGCAGCGCTCGCCTCAACTGAAGATAATGCAGATGTAGAGCAACCTGAGCCGTTGATCGTAGACCATGTGATTGCCAGTACAGGTCTGACCGTCGATGGGCAGCTGCCAGCAGCGGCGGGCGTTACGTTTGACCGTCGTACGGGTATTGTGGTTGATGAATCGACATTGCGCACCGACACTGCACACATCTATGCCATTGGTGATTGTATGTCTATCAATGGGGTTGCTTGTCGTTATGTGGCGCCATTACGCGCACAGGCTGCGACCATCGCTGATGATATCTTAGGGCACGAGCACAGCGGTTATGATCATAAACCACCGATGATTCGTCTAAAGAACAAAGCGATTTCGGTGATGGTAACGGGTGTGCCAAACGCGGCTGGTAATTGGCAAGTGAAGACGGAAAGCGATGATGAACTCATCATGGACTTGCTAGATGACACTGATGCAGTGAGCGCGACCGTGACAATCAAAGCGCCTGCCACTCCCAAAGCCTCCTGATAGACTTGTTTAAAAAGCAAGTTTAAAAGATCACGTTACTGGTTGAGCCAGCCCATTCCTTATGATGGGGCTGGCTTTTTTATGTCAAAAACCTGCCATGATTTTATGTTACTTTTTACTAAGCATGAATATCGAATATCCAATTAAATGATACATACCGTATTGATATTGTTGACATGCTTTCATTTATAGCGTTATAGTAGTTGAATGCTATATCAAACCGAATCAAGGAAGAAGGTTTGCTCGCCAGCGATTAATCAGCACTATCTATAAATACTATAAAAAGTAAAACGAAAGGACTCGTTATGACTCAAAACTCTAATTTCGATGAGACTCACGTTGATTTTGACGCTATTTTGGATAATATCCCTAGTATCAATATGGGCGCACGCTCAGCAAATGCGCCGCTCACCCAAAGCTATGATAAAGGTCCTGATGTACCGCTGATTGAAGCGACCATCGGTGACTTTTTTGATGCTATTGTGTCCAAATATCCTGAGCGCGAAGCGCTGGTCGTCTGTCATCAAAATATTCGCTGGACATATCGTGAGCTACAGCAGCAGGTCAATCAGCTATCCAGTAGCATGATTGAGATGGGGCTTGAGATTGGTGATCGCATCGGGATTTGGTCACACAACAATGCTGAATGGTTGCTGATGCAACTCGCCACCGCAAAAGTCGGCGTTATTCTTGTCAATATCAATCCTGCCTACCGTACCTTTGAGCTGCAATATGCCCTGAACAAACTCGGCTGCTCAGCACTGGTGCTTATGCGCCATTTTAAAACCAGTGACTATGCCAGCTTGATTCGTGAGCTCTGTCCTGAGATTTACCATAAAGATTATACCCAGCTTGATTTGGTTGAGATTCCAACGATTGAACGTATCATTTGGATTGATGAGCCAGACTCTGATGAGGTCTTTGGTTTTATGCAAAAGTTCTCTGCATGGATGGCGGAAGGCGACGCCAACGATCCACGCGTGGCCGAGCGTCAAGCCCAGCTCAAAAATACTGATGCCATCAACGTGCAGTTCACCAGTGGCACGACAGGCACACCAAAAGGCGCAACCTTAAGCCATCGCAATATTCTTAATAACGGCTACTTCATTGGTGAGGCCATGAATCTCACGGAAGCCGACAGACTGTGCATTCCAGTACCGTTGTATCATTGCTTTGGCATGGTGCTTGGTAACCTCGCGATTCTCACGCACGGTGGTTGTATTGTCTATCCAAACGATGGCTTTGAGCCGTTGACGGTATTAAAAGCGGTTGAAGAAGAGAAATGTACGGGTCTACATGGCGTACCGACGATGTTTATCGCGGAGCTTGATCATCCTGAGTTTGAAAACTTTGATTTATCCACTTTGCGTACAGGTATCATGGCAGGCTCTAGTTGTCCGATTGAGGTCATGCGCCGCGTCATCGACAAGATGCACATGAGTGAAGTCACCATTGCCTATGGTATGACAGAGACCAGTCCAGTCTCTTGCCAGACCAATGAGTACACCCCTCTTGAGAAGCAAGTCTCGACCGTAGGATTGGTACAGCCTGCACTTGAGGTAAAAGTGATCGACACCGAGACGGGCGAGATTGTGCCTATCGGAGAGACTGGCGAGCTACTCACGCGTGGTTATTCCGTGATGAAGGGCTATTGGGGTAGCCGTTTTAAAACGCGAGAAGCCATTCAAGATGGTTGGATGCACACGGGTGATTTGGCAACGATGGATGAAGACGGCTATGTGAAAATCGTCGGCCGGAGTAAAGACATGGTGATTCGCGGTGGTGAAAACATCTATCCGGTTGAGATCGAAAACTACCTTTATCGTCATCCCAAGATTCGCGATGTGCAAATCGTTGGCATACCCGACGAGCGTTATGGTGAAGTGCTCGCAGCATGGATTATTCCTAAAGAGCCGGGCTGCTTGACGGAAGAGGAAGTCCGTGAATTCTGCAGCGAGCACATCGCTCATTATAAAGTGCCTGCTTACTATCGCTTTGTCACTGAGTATCCAATGACCATCACGGGCAAGATTCAAAAGTATAAAATTATTGAGCAAATGAAAGAAGAGTTGGGTTTGTCGTAAGCTTATTTATCAGCTCTAAAACACTAAAGATGAACTATGTGGGTCATACTTAAAAAATAGCAGTTGGATCATTCATATAAAAGCTACTCGCATTTACGTATCTATGTATCAAAGAAAAGGGACATCATGAGCGCTATCATAACCAGTAAACTGAGTCCAAACTCAAGCGACTTTCAGCAAAACAGTGCGGCGATGCAAGCGATCGTCGATGATTTGTATGTACACTTGCGTAAAGTCGCCCAAGGTGGCTCAGAGCGCGCCCGTGCCAAGCATCTAGCACGTGGCAAGCTACTACCACGCGAGCGAGTTGAGCGTTTGCTTGATGTGGGTACGCCGTTTTTGGAAGTAGCACCGATGGCAGCGCATGACATGTATGGCGAAGAGATTCCAGCGGCTGGCGTGATTGCCGGTATTGGTCGTATCAATGGTATTGAGTGTATGATTGTCTGTAATGATGCCACGGTAAAAGGCGGCACCTACTACCCAATGACAGTCAAAAAGCATTTGCGCGCTCAAGAGATTGCGCAAGAAAATCATTTGCCGTGTGTTTATTTGGTTGATTCAGGTGGTGCTAATTTACCCAACCAAGATGACGTATTCCCTGATAAAGAGCACTTTGGCCGTATCTTTTTTAACCAAGCAAACCTCAGTGCGGCAGGTATTCCGCAAATCGCGGTGGTCATGGGTAGCTGTACGGCTGGTGGTGCGTACGTGCCTGCCATGAGCGATGAATCTATCATTGTCAAAGAGCAAGGCACGATATTTTTGGGTGGTCCGCCACTGGTAAAAGCTGCAACGGGTGAAGAGGTGAGTGCAGAGGATTTGGGCGGCGGTGATGTGCATACGCGGCTATCAGGCGTGGTCGATCACTTAGCGCAAAACGACACGCATGCGTTATCAATCGCCCGTAACATCGTCAGTCATTTGAATCGCCCTGCCAAACACATTCCTAATCAAATCACACCGCGACCACCACGTTATGACGCCAAAGAGCTGTACGGCGTTATTCCAACGGACAAGCGCAAGCCATTTGATATCAAAGAAATCATCGCCCGTATCGTTGATGACAGTGCCTTTGATGAATTCAAAGCGCGCTTTGGCACGACATTGGTTTGTGGATTTGCTCATATCGAAGGGATGCCTGTGGGTATCATTGCTAATAACGGCATTCTATTTAGTGAGTCGGCGCAAAAAGGCACGCATTTCATCGAGCTGTGCTGTAAGCGCAAAATTCCATTGGTATTTTTGCAGAATATCACAGGCTTTATGGTTGGGCGCAAATACGAAAACGAAGGCATTGCTCGTCACGGTGCCAAGATGGTGATGGCAGTTGCCAATGCCAAAGTACCGAAATTCACCGTCATCGTTGGTGGCTCGTTTGGCGCGGGTAACTACGGTATGTGTGGCCGTGCTTACAGTCCGCGCTTTTTGTGGATGTGGCCAAATGCCCGTATCTCTGTCATGGGCGGTGAGCAAGCAGCGTCAGTACTGGCAACGGTCAAACGTGATAACTTTGATCGCAAGGGTGAGGCGTGGAGTGAGGAAGATGAAGCGGCATTTAAAGCACCAATTCGTGAAATGTATGAAGCGCAAGGTCATCCCTATTATGCCACCGCGCGCCTGTGGGACGATGGCGTGATTGATCCTGCTGATACCCGTCATGTATTGGCATTGGGACTGAGCGCTGCCTATAACGCACCGATTGAAGAGACGACTTTTGGTGTCTTTAGAATGTAAGCGCTAAGGTCTGCTCGTGATGAGAGAGTGGTGCGACAATCTTTTTAAATACGATTCTACCGCAACATCGGGTTTTGACATCTTACTTTCTTATATGAGCATTATGATGGATGACCCAAACGTTGGGCTAAGTATTTACATAGACATATAAATAGGAACATAGAGAAAGTTATGAAAGAAGCAAAATCAAAAAATAGTAATCATTATAAAAGTCTATTAGTCGATATAAAACAACACGTCGCTACCGTGACGTTAAATCGTCCCGAGATACGCAATGCCTTTAATGACGAGATGATCGCCGAGCTGACAGAGGCTTTCACTGTGCTTGGTGCTGACGATGACGTACGTGTCATTGTGTTAGCCGCTGCTGGCAAAGCGTTCTGTGCAGGCGCTGATCTTAATTGGATGCGCGCCATGGCGGATTATAGCTATGAAGAGAATCTAGCGGATGCGGATAAATTGGCGCAAATGCTTAAGACAATTTATGAGTGTCCTAAGCCGACGATTGCGGCAATACAAGGCGATGTCTATGCAGGTGGTATGGGTCTCGTTGCCGTCTGTGATGTGGCCATCGCTGTGAAGATTGCCAACTTTTGCCTGAGCGAAGTGCGCTTGGGCTTGGCACCTGCGACCATCAGTCCTTATGTCATCCGAGCGATGGGCGCTAGAGCTGCGCAGCGTTACTTCTTAAGTGCTGAGGTGTTTGATGCCAAAAAAGCACGTCAGCTTGGCTTTATCCATGAGCGCGTGAGCGAAGAATGGTTAGATGATGAGGTCACGACACTTTGTGCCAAAATGGTTAAAAACAGCCCCGATGCGGTCAAAACCTGCAAGCAGCTATTACACGATGTTGCTGGCGCGCCCATCACTGATGAGCTGATTGCTGATACGGTAAAAGGTATTGCGGATATTCGCGCATCAACACAAGGAAAGGAGGGCGTGCAAGCATTTTTGCAAAAGCGCAAGCCTGATTGGTTGACAGCAAACTAACGATAAACGAATAGATAAACGGACAAATAGACAAGACGTCAAATAATAATGACAAGATACAGGGATAGTTATGTTTTCTAAAATTCTAATTGCCAACCGTGGTGAAATTGCTTGCCGAGTGGCCGCAACTGCCAAGCGTCTTGGCGTCAGTACCGTCGCGGTGTATTCTGATGCTGATCGCGAAGCCAAGCACGTGGCGGTTTGTGATGAAGCGATCTATCTAGGCGGTTCGGCACCGAAAGACAGCTATCTCAAAGGTGATGCCATTATTGCCATCGCCAAGCAAACAGGTGCTGAGGCCATCCACCCAGGCTATGGGTTTTTGAGTGAAAACGCCGATTTTGCACAGGCCTGCCAAGAGGCTGGTTTGGTGTTTATCGGACCCTCTGCTGAGGCGATTCGCGCCATGGGCGGCAAATCTGAGTCCAAGCGCTTGATGGAGGCCGCTGGCGTGCCGCTGATACCCGGCTATCATGGTGACAATCAAGACGCCCAGTTTTTGCAGCAGCAAGCAGATGATATTGGCTATCCTGTCTTAATCAAAGCGAGTGCAGGCGGCGGCGGCAAAGGCATGCGTATCGTTGAGCAAAGCAGTGATTTTATTGACTTGCTTGACTCGTGCCGCCGTGAAGCAATTACCAGTTTTGGCAATGATCAAGTGTTGATCGAAAAATATGCGCTCAAACCACGCCATATCGAAATCCAAGTATTTGGCGATACGCATGGCAATTATGTGCATCTGTTTGAGCGGGATTGCTCCGTGCAGCGTCGCCATCAAAAAGTATTGGAAGAAGCGCCAGCACCGGGTGTCGATAGGGCCATGCGTGAAGCGATGGGTACGGCTGCAATTGAGGCGGCGCGTGCGGTTAATTATGTCGGCGCTGGCACGGTTGAGTTTATTGTGGAGCAGCGCGAAGGCACGATGAATTTTTATTTCATGGAGATGAACACGCGCTTGCAAGTTGAACATCCGGTCAGCGAAGCCATTACTGGTGTGGATTTGGTCGAGTGGCAACTGTTGGTCGCTGCGGGTCAGCCATTGCCAAAATCGCAAGACGATTTGACGATCAATGGTCATGCGATCGAAGCGCGTATCTGTGCTGAAAACCCTGACAATAATTTTTTACCAGCGACGGGAACGTTGTTTACCTATCAGAAGCCTGAGCACAGCACCTTTGTCATTGATAAAAACGGCGCTGATGTGCGTATCGATGATGGCGTACGCGAGGGTGATGTCATCAGTCCCTTCTACGATTCTATGATTGCCAAGCTTATCGTCCACGCACCCACACGCGAGCAAGCGTTGGCGAGACTCGATCGTGCATTGGCGCAGACGCGTATCGTCGGTCTACCAAATAATGTGGCATTTTTGCGTTATATCTTAAATACCGACTCATTTAACAACGCCAATCTTGATACGGCGCTGATAGAGCGCGAGCAGGACAAGCTATTTGATCAGCATCCGCTTGGATTATCGACGCTTGTGGTGACGGCTATTACGCAGCAGCTTGCGAGTGAAGCCGTATTACAAAAGATCGACAACGACCCCTTTAGCAAACCGACAGGATTCCGTGCTTATAGCGATTACACTCGCTCATTTAGCCTCATTTATAATGAGCAGTCCTATTATGCTCGTATCAGTAACTGGCACAATGTGAGTGGCGCTGAACGCAAAAAGGGCGGTGACAATCTCAGTAGCTTTGCGCTTGTCATTGGTAAAGAAGTCGCGAACACGCAGGATGATAGCAATATCAATGTCGCCGCTCAGACTGAAACGGTTTATGAAGGCCAAGTCAGCTATGATAGCAGTGATGCGCACAATCATACCTTATGGTTAGAGGGTGCACGTATCAGTGCGCAGAGCTGGGTTAGTAATGAGACAGTTTATGTGTTCACAGATAGCGGATGCGATGAGATTACCTTAATTGATGTGATGGCGCATGTGGGTGAAGACACAGCAGCAGTCGGCAGCCTAAAATCACCGATGCCAGGGCAAGTCGTTGCATTCAAAGTAGCTGTTGGCGATACTGTGAAAAAAGGCGAACCACTTGCGGTCATCGAAGCCATGAAGATCGAACATACCATTACCGCACCAAATGATGGTGTGGTAGCAGAACTATTATTTGCAGCAGGTGATTTGGTCGCTGATGGTGATGAGCTACTGCGTATCGATAGTGAAAGCGAATAGAAAAGGACAATAAGCATGAGCCACTCGTATCCAAGCCATGTCACCATCGTCGATGTCAGTCCGCGTGATGGATTGCAAAACGAATCCATGACGGTACCGACCGAGGTTAAACAAGCCTTAATCAATGATTTAATTGACGCAGGGATTAAAAAACTGGAGGTGACCAGTTTTGTCTCGCCAAAGTGGGTGCCACAAATGGGCGATAACAGCGCATTGCTTGATGCGCTTGCGCCAACGCGGCAGAAGGACGTTTGTTACTCAGTACTCGTGCCCAATATGCGCGGCTTTGACAATGCGATTGCCTACCGTCCTGATGAAATTGTTATTTTTGGTTCAGCCAGCGAAACCTTTAGCCAAAAAAATATCAATTGCAGTATCGATGAGAGTATTGAGCGTTTCACGCCCGTTGCCGCTGCGGCAAAAGCGCAAGGTATCAAAGTACGCGGCGTTATCTCTTGTACCGTTGGTTGTCCTTATGAAGGCGAGATTGACCCTAGCCAAGTCGCTTACGTGACCAAGCGGTTGATTGAGATTGGTTCAGAGCAGATTGGCATTGCCGATACGATCGGTGTGGGTACGCCGCTCAAAGTACAGCGTGCCCTACAAGCAGCGCTTGAGTATGCTGATATTGCCATGTTATCAGGTCACTTTCATGATACTTACGGTCAAGCACTCAGCAATACCCTAGCGGCATTACAAATGGGTGTCAGCGAATTTGATACCTCAGTCGCAGGCCTCGGTGGCTGTCCGTATGCCAAAGGCGCAACGGGCAATGTCGCGACCGAAGATGTGGTATATATGCTGCATGGCATGGGTATCAGCACGGGTATCGATTTGGAAAAATTGGTCGTGGCAGGCGAGCGTATTAGTGGGTTTTTAAAGCGTCCAAATGGCTCAAACGTGGCACGGGCTTTGATTAATAAATGTCAGTCTTAAAAAATTATCGTAAAAATGAAATATAGTCGAACCACTATTAAAGTGTTACAGCGTTAGACTCGTTTAGCCTACTACTGTAGTACTTACACTCGTCTGCCTTGTACCACTTTTAATATTGATTGACTATACTAAAAAACAAGGAATGGTCATGAGTTTACCTGGATTGAATTTTCAGCTTGGCGAAGATATTGACGCGCTACGTGCTGTCGTACAGCAGTTTGCGGCCAATGAGATTGCCCCGCGTGCAAGCGAGATCGACAGCAGTGATGAGTTCCCTATGGATCTGTGGCAAAAGATGGGCGATCTGGGTCTACATGGCATTACCGTCCCTGAAGAGTATGGCGGCTCCAACATGGGCTATGTCGCTCATATGGTGGCGATGGAAGAGATTAGCCGAGCGTCGGCATCGGTGGCGCTTAGCTATGGTGCGCATTCTAACTTGTGCATTAACCAAATCAAACGCAACGGCTCTGAAGCACAGAAACAAAAATATTTGCCAAAACTCATCAGCGGCGAGTTCATCGGTGCATTAGCAATGAGTGAGACCGGTGCTGGTTCAGATGTCGTCAGCATGAAGCTCAAAGCCGAAGAAAAAGACGGTAATTACATCTTGAACGGTAGCAAAATGTGGATCACCAATGGCCCTGATGCGGATGTGATGGTGGTCTATGCCAAGACCAATCCTGAAATGGGTGCCAAAGGTATGACCGCCTTTATCGTAGAAAAAGGTATGGAAGGGTTTGGTACCGCGCAAAAGCTCGATAAGCTTGGCATGCGTGGTAGCCATACGGGTGAGATGACTTTTAACAATGTCATCGTACCAAGCGACAATATCTTGGGCGGTCTCAATGAAGGCGTTAAGGTACTCATGAGTGGCCTAGATTATGAGCGTGCCGTATTAGCCGCAGGTCCTATTGGCATCATGCAGGCGGTGATGGACAATGTCGTCCCTTATATCCATGAGCGCAAGCAGTTTGGTCAAGCAATTGGTGAGTTTCAATTAATCCAAGGCAAAGCGGCTGATATGTATACTATTTTGCAGGCAGGTCGTAGCTTCTTATACACCGTTGGTAAAAACCTCGATATGCTAGACGCGCACGGCGCAGGACACAGCCGAGAAGTGCGAAAAGACTGTGCTAGTGTGATTTTATGGTGTGCCGAAAAAGCCACATGGATGGCAGGTGAGGGCATTCAGATATTTGGCGGTAATGGGTATACCAACGAGTATCCACTCGGTCGCTACTGGCGCGATGCTAAGCTGTATGAGATTGGCGCAGGTACTAGCGAGATTCGTCGTATGCTGGTCGGTCGTGAGCTGTTTAACGAGACCAAATAAAAAAGGGTTAGAACAGTAGCTAGCAAAGCTTTGACCTTATAAAAGAGAAAAGTATCTAATAAAAAAGCAGCACGCTTTAAACGTGCTGCTTTTTTTGTCAGTGTGACAGTATGATATTGGCTTATCTATGACGGATTATGACTTATTACGATAATCAAAATACCGTGCCAGACCATTTAATAATAAATCATCGCGCAAGCGTACGGGGCGATTGACATGCTGCGAGATAGTGGCCGCATCGCCGCCTGTCATGATCACTTCAAAGTTTGGGTGACGACGACTAATCTCATTGATTGCACCAACGATAGAGAGCAAGATGCCACGGTGCACCGCGTCTTGGGTGGTCATGCCTTGGCTAACACTATCAAACGTGCCGTTAGAGATGGTGATTTGCTTGGTTCCAGAAAACAGAGACTCGCGTTGTAGGTAAATACTGGGGAAGATATAACCACCCAAATGCTCAGCGTGATCAATCAAGTCAATGGTCACTGCCGTACCGCAGCCGATCACGCATTGGCGTTTTTTCTTATCGACGGCTCCTAGCATCTGTAGCCAGCGATCACAGCCGAGCTGCTGGTCATTATAAGCACTTTTCATAAGCGCATGCGCGGCATCAACATGGACAAACTCAAATGGAATGTTCAAACGACTGAGCGTCTCTGATACTTGGGCATTGAGCGCATCGCCCAGTACGGATGAGATACCAATAAAATCGGGCGCATAACGCTCAAAGCGGTCAGTCAGACCCATGAGTAATTCAGCGGGTGCTTGCAGATGCTGCTTGGCATCATGTGAGACTATCTGCCCGATATCGTCGGTCAGCCAGTATTTTAGGCGGGTATTGCCAAGATCAAGCCAGAGCATAAAAATCCCTTTATATAGCGCTCGTTAATGATGGTGCTCGTCAGTGTTATGATTAAGCCTAGGGCGTGTCCCTAATAAATAACGTCAATACGCCCAGTAAAAAGCGTAGAAATCTTACCGTTATCTTGCTGTAATTGCAAACACCCATGAGTGTCGACACCGCAAGCGACTCCCGTCATGACTTTTTTCTCATTATTATAGTCTTGGGTAACACGTAAACGCAGACCGGCTAGCGCATCCATCGCTGCAAACTGCTGCAAAAATCCATCTAAATAATAGGTATGCCCCGTTGGTTTTTCGATGGCCAAATGCTCAAAGCGAATCATCGCTGCCATCAGTGCTTTGCTCATCTGCTGATACAATGTTTGTAAGTCTGGCAGGCTCGTGGCAGCTGCCACTTCTGGATGTAGCAACTCATGGATGTCCTGTAAGCTGATCGCTTGATAACTCATCCCCTCAGAGGTTTGCGCGGTGAGCGTTGGCGCAGCTTTTACATTCAACCCAATGCCTAGTACCACACCAACCAGCTTGCCAGATTTGGTCACGGGTTCTATCAAGATGCCAGCGAGTTTTTGAAAGGGCAATGTGCGCTGAAGTGAGATGGCGCTGTCTAAAGCTGAACCGTCGGGTGCAGAGTGCGCCAATTCAGAATGATGACTGGCTTGACTCTGATAAAACCCCAAATCATTTGCCCATTTCACCCCAATTGGCGTCAGACCTTGCGCTTGTAGTTGTTCATTTACGGTTTGGATAACAGGCATTTTTGCCAGCTCAAGACCAATAATCAAAGACAGTAGCCCACTAACTGGCATATGCACCGGATGGTACAACGACAGGTAGACATTGCCGCGTGGTGACTGCCACGAGCGCCCATGTTGTCCACGTCCCGCGCTCTGCGTCTCTGCGGTCAAGACGTGTACGGTAGCAGCATCTAGCGTGCCATCTTGCAGTGCTGCGATCAGCTCGCTATTGGTCGAGGTGCTACTGGCAACGTGACGGTGGTTAAGCTCGGATAAAGCGGGAGAAAAATTGGTGAGTGGTGACATAAGTTTAATCGATGTGGTTAAAGGAAACTTTGATATACTAAGCGGTTACCAAAGACAGCATACCAAAGACAGAATAAAGGTCACGTTGAGATTTGGCAAATACAGTTAAGTGCGCTAAGAAACCAGTAAGTAGGCAATAAAATTAATACTAGGGCGTGTTGAACATTCGCAAATAGGCACTGCTGATTGCTAAAATTGTTCCAGACAAGGCACAAAGCGACGATAATGCAGATGCCTAAGCGAGATTTGTAACGCAGTATGGGGCAATTTTAGCATCAGCCCCAACGATAAAAAGCAGGGGACAGGACTCTTTTTTGCCGCTTCATTGTTAAAAATAAGCGCTTAGAGTGACTAAACTTATTATTTTTAACATCGAATCGCCTAAAAAATAGTCGCTGTCAGTGCCATGGTCGAATGTTCAACACGCCCTAGGCCAGTATTATAAAAGGTTTGTTCTATGATGTTATATGTGTGGTTTGTGATTGCAGGGGCGTTTGCAGGTGTCAGTGCAGGCTTGTTTGGCGTGGGCGGCGGCATGATTATCGTCCCCGCCCTGGTCTGGATTTTTACCGCCTATGACTTTTCGCCAGAGGTGGTGACACACCTAGCTATTGGTACGTCTCTTGCGACCATTGTTGTGACCTCGATCAGCTCACTGACGGCTCACAATAAACGCGGCGGTGTCCGCTGGGAAGTGTGGCGCAAGATGGCGCTCGGCTTGGTGGCGGGGAGTTTGGTCGGCGCTGGTATCGCAGATATGATTGATGGTCAGGCGCTACAAGCCATCATCGGTGTTGGCGCGCTATTGGTTGCGCTAAAAATGCTGTTCTTTTCTAACAAAGAGCAAGTGGGCAAACCGCTGCCACCTGCTGGGGTACAGTTTGGCGCTGGTACGGGCATTGGCATGGCGTCCTCTATCTTTGGGATTGGCGGTGGTAGTTTGACCGTACCGTTTTTGAACTGGGCGGGGCTGCCGATGAAGCAATCGGTCGGTACGTCGGCGGCGTGTGGTCTGCCTATTGCTCTGGCTGGCGCGGCTGGATTTGCCTGGTTTGGTCAAGATGTGGTCAATCTGCCTGAGGGCACCATCGGATTTGTCCATGTCATAGGATTTTTGTGTATTTCGGTGGCGAGCTTTGCAATGGCAAAAGTGGGTGCCAAACTTGCTCATGTATTGCCTGCCTTGATGCTCAAGCGCGCGTTTGGCGTATTATTGATATTTGCAGGAGGGCAGTTGTTATTAAGTGGATTGGGTGTGATTTAGTTTTGGTGTAGTGAATTAGTTACTAATAATAAATTGAGGGTTCAATATGGCTATTACCGAATTATTCCATAAAAGACAGAAAAGAATTCGAGGCGAATATCCTGACGTTTACCAGTACGAAGAATTGCCTAACAAATTAAAAGTATAGTCAGTTCAAAATAAAATTGTTATGGTTAGGACAAACATCATAAAACAACTTGGATAAGTCGTTTTCCAACCAGCCTTGGCGTAGAAACTTTACTTGTGCCCATTTCTTTTCAATAGGGTTCAAATCAGGGCTGTACGGTGGCAGCCATAGAATACGATGACCATGCCTATTCAGTAGCTTTTGAATGCGCTTCTTCTTATGAAATCGAGCGTTATCCATCACAATCACGCATTTGGTTTTAAGACTTGGGATTAGGGTTTGTTTGCACCAGTTGTAGAATATGCTGCTGTTAATGTTGTGCTTAAAGTAATCTAGTGCAAACAGCATCTTTTCATAGAGAGCACCGATAACGTTGGTTCGCTTTTTACCTTGCCAATTGTAGCTATCAATACAAGGTGTACCAATTAATGTGTACCCATGAGAGCGAATAGTCTCGTACTCAAAGCCGCTTTCATCCATGTAAACAATGGGATAGCCTTGTTGTTTAAAGATATCAAGCTTACTGTGATATATCGCTCTTTTAATCGGACAGGCTTTTGGATGTTCTAAGGTCTTTTTTTTGACTGATACCAAGCCGTTTTAGGGCATGATGAATGCCTGTTTTACTACAGTTCAAACGACGTGCTCGCTCATACTGGTAATCGTCGGGATGTTCTTTGACATCATTAAGTAGCACGTCATCTGGTATTTTATAGGGTTTGGTTTGCCTGGTTGTTTTGCTATGAATACGCCGCTTCCAGTTCTGTATGGTGGTTGGGCTCAGATTATAAAACTCAGCCGCCTCGGCAAAGGTCATACCCTCGTCTAAGCTTTTTAGTACTTGCATACGAAAATCTAGTGAGTAAGTCATGGTCTTTATAATAACAATTGAATTTGATAATTAGTTTATAACACTTTTAGGTGGAATTGACTATACAAATTGTTCATATTTGGAACGAAACAATAGGTCAAGATCAATCTGGTATTAATTGGAGTCAATTAACCCTAAATCGTGAATACTTAAAAAATTGCTACAAAATATTATGCAAGGAAACTGGTGTTTTTAAGTTGAATGAAGATGATAGCAACGTAGAAGGGCTGATTATTTATTTTGAAAGTATTTATAAATATTTTTTGGAGGAAGAGTGTGCGGAAAAGGCATTAAGTGTAGTAGAACTGATGATGAAAACAATATCAAAATTCTCTAAAGAAAATAGACGTGAAGTCAACATAAATTTAGATGACACTATAAATGAATTAAATCATAGATTTCTTGAAAACGGTGTAGGTTATCAATATGAAAACGGTCAAATCGTTAGAGTGGACTCTGAGTTTATTCATGCTGAAGCGGTCAAACCCGCTTTACAGTTATTAAGTAACCCTACATACAGAGGTGCTCAAGAAGAGTTTTTAAACGCCCACGAACATTATCGTCATGGTCGTTACGATGCCGCTCTAACAGATTGTCTTAAAGCATTTGAAAGTACCATGAAAATCATACTAGATAAACATGATTGGGAATATGGCAAAAAAGATACTTCAAAGAGGCTTATTGATTGTTGTCTAGCTAATGAACTGATACCAAAATTTTGGACTGATCATTTTAATTCATTAGGTAATATGCTTATCTCAAGCATAGGTACACCTCGAAATAAACTTAGTGGTCATGGCAAAGGTAATGATGAGATAGAAGTTCCTGAACACCTTATTCAGTATGTGCTACACATGACAGCGTCTACGATTGTATTTTTAATCAAAGCAGAAGAAAGGTTAAATAGAATAAACCTAGTATGTAAACCATGAGACATTATTAGTATGAAAGCAGCAGAAAAATATCGCCGTGTCTTTGGCTCGGTGAGTCATTTAAAAGACCAGATATCATGGACAACTGGTCTTACCAATATGGTAGAATTTTTGGCGTGGGAGCCCAAGCAAATTCTTGGAATCACCAAAAAGCAATATGTACGCCAAATCATTGAGTGGGCTACCCAGCCTGAGCTAGCAGGCAAAAGTGTAGAAGAGATTGAACACGCCATTATCAAAAAGCTCAACGCAAAAATGCATGACACGGAGCAATTAGAAACCTATTCATCCCAAAGAGTTGGCATCTGTCATCCTAGAGAAGCTGTGCGCCGCGTAAAATTCTTTTCTGAAGAGTATCTAAATAAAGAGTTCGATATCTTTTTAAGTTTATGTAGCGACGCCTATTTAGATTTATTTTATCAGCAATTCATCACCTTTGAGCCAAATGGGTCGTGGTCGACACATGGCAATAGTGGATTGTTTGAGGCAAGCACCGAGCTAAAAGCGATGTATATGGACAACTTGGCCTACAACCATCAGGCGAATGTGCTGGTAGCAAACGAATTGAAATTTAATGGTCGAAAAAACCCAGATCAGCTGCTCAAGTACTGTGTGATGTATGAGCATTTACTCGAAAAAGGCTTTATCAATAAAGGTGCCAAGTTTTTACTGCTGTTCATCGGTGGCAGTGAGCTAGAGCACAATAAACAGCGCTTAGCCGACCGAGAGCTGGCACTGTGTCACAAAAGACCCAAGAAATATCAGCATCTCTTAAGACCAGAGCTGTTAGATATTGTTGATCATCTACAAGTGGCCAGTATCACGTGGTCAGCATTGATTGCGTTCAATGATCGCTATCTAACAGAAAACAATGTCAGCCAAGTGGAGCAAAAACTATTACGAGGGTTTCATCAAAGCCTGAAGGCAAAATCGTTTATGCACTTAGACGTTTAATCCTAAAAACTCACGACAATTTCAGGTAGAATAGCCGCCTGTTTTCGCCACATCTATTGACTATTCATGCGTTTAAAATCTCTAAAGCTGGCAGGTTTTAAGTCCTTTGCCAACCCAACGACCTTTACCTTTCGTCATGGCATCACTGCCATCGTCGGGCCAAACGGCTGCGGCAAATCCAATGTGATTGATGCCATACGCTGGGTGCTGGGTGAGACCTCTGCCAAGCAGCTGCGTGGCGGGGCGATGAGCGATGTCATCTTTGCTGGTACTCAAGACAAAGCGGCCAAGAGTGTGGCGAGTGTCGAGCTGACCTTTGAGCATACCCAAGATGAGCAAACGGGCATTCGCCATGAGCTTAACTTGTACCAAGAACTGTCCGTTCGCCGTCAGGTCAATAAAGACGGGCGCTCGGATTACTTTATCAATGGTACGCGCTGTCGTCGCCGCGATGTGGTCGATGTGTTCTTGGGAACAGGGCTGGGTGCGCGTAGTTATGCGGTCATTGAGCAAGGCATGATTGGGCGGATTGTTGAGTCAAGTCCTTTGCAGCTGCGTGAGTTTATCGAAGAGGCGGCTGGGGTTTCGCGCTATCAGGCTCGCCGCGAAGAGACACAAAAAAAGCTTGAAAAGACAAGAGATAATTTGGCGCGTCTGCACGATATGCAAAGCGAGCTGCTGCGCCAACAAAAGGCACTGTCTAAACAGGCAGCGAGCGCGCAGCGTTACGAGGAGATCTCTCTCAGCTTGGCTGATATTGAGCAGCAGCTTGCTATTCAGCAGCTCTATCAGGCCAAGCAGCAGCATCAGCAGCAAAAAATCATACATGAGCGCAGTACGGCTGAAGTGTCAACATTGCAAGCGGATTATGACACGCTAAAGGCACAACAAGACAAGCTCACCGCTCGTATTAACCAAGAGCAATGGCTCAAAGATGATGCCCAAAGCGCGCATTACGAGCAGCAGCTGGGCTACCAAAACGCTGAGCATCAACTGAGTGATGCCACTGCACAGCTGGCAGCCATTGAGCAGCAACTGTCTCACTTGGCGCAGCAGCGCCAGCAATCACTCGCTGATATTGAGCGGCTTAACACTGAACAAGCTGAGCAGCAGCAAGCATTAGAGAGGTTACGCCCACAGCTCGCTGAGCTGAGCGACAAGCGTGATAACCACAAGCGTCATGAGCAGCCATTGCAGCGCGCATGGCATGACGCACAAAACCAGCTGTCGCGTCTGCAAGACAAGGCACGTACGCTTGAGCAGCAGCAGGCGATTAATACTCAAGCACAAAAGCGTCACCAGCAAAGCGATGATAAGTGGCAACGCCGCGAGCAAAATTGGCAAAACCTCTGGCAGCAATTGCAGCAGTCTATAGCGCCATCTGATAATACTAATGCTGTTAGTGCCAGTGCTGATGCAAGTCAGGCAGCAGACGAGCAAGACTTGCATCAGGTGCTAGAAGAGCAAGTCGCTAAGCTGAGCAAACAGCTACAGCAGATTGAGCGTCAGCAAGAAGGGGTGGATGAACGTCTGTCTGAGATACAGCCGCAAGCGCATCATTTGCAGCAGCGACTGAACACGCAGCAACGCGAGCTGAGCGATGATGAAAAACGTCATGCACTACTCGCAGGTGAATACGACACTTTGCATCAGATATTGCATCCAAAACCTATATCAAACTCTCAAAACAAAGCAGCTGCAACAAATAACACCGATAGTGGCGCTGTAAATACACAGCAATTGGCTATTACGACGCTGCGTGAACAGATTGAACTGAGCGCGAAGGGGCAAGCGCACGCACAGCTGCTCGATAGTGTTTTAGCGTTATGGCTAGATAGCCATGTATTAATTGCAAGCCACACCAATTCAGCACGTGCTGATCATGTGAATGATGCGGATCAAAAAGCCAATAGTTTGAGTTTGTGGCAAACACTTGAAGATGATGTTACTGATTTACTGACTTATCAAACCATACAAAACACCTCAGCCAGTACAAAAGACAAAACACTAGCAACGGGTCATAGCCTATGGTTGGCTGCGAAGCAAAATAAAACCAGAGACAGTGCCTTTATCAGCGACTTACCAGAGAGCTTAACTGATAAAGTGTTGCCATTATCACAGCTGATTGCGCAGCCTGCGCTTGTGCTTTGGCAGCAGTGTTATCTATACACAGCACAGTTTGAGTCTACTAGTGAGCATGATATTAACGTGTTTGCCGATGTCTTAAAGTCATTACCGTCATCAGCGCTTCTACTGACTGCTGATGGTTGGGTCATTAGTTGTCAAGGCACATTAAACTTGAGCAAACTTGCGGGCGCGCAAGACGATCAAAGCGAGGGCAGCAGTCAGTTTCTCACCCAGCGTTTGGCGCAGCGCACGCGTTTGCAAACGCTAGAGGACCTGCTCGGTGAGCTAGAGTTGAGCATCGACAATCAGCAAAAATCCATCGCAAAACACCAGCGCGATTATGATGCGTTGATAGTCAGTTTGGAAGAAACGCGCGCCCAAGCTGAGCAATTAACCCGTGATAAGCATAAATACCAGCAGCAACTGACGACCGATCGCGCCAACGCTGAGCGCTTGCAAGCAGACAGCCAACGCCTAAATGCTGACAAAGTGACGCTTGAGCAAGAAAAGCAAGAGCTTGCGCATGAGGCGCAGACACTTCTTCATGAGCAGCAGGATATCGAACGCGAGATCGCCACACTCACGCCGCAAATAGTAGAAGCACGAGCGACCAATCAGCAATTACAATCTGAGCGCAGCGAGCTACACCGCGCACGTCAAGCCGATGATGAGGCTTGGCAGGCACTGCAGCTACGTATTCAGCAGCATGAGATGCGCCTAGAGCATAGCGTTAGCAGTCTGGCTCGTGCAACCGAGCAATATGACAAGTCATTAGAGAATGAGCAGAGTCTACAGGCGCGCCATGATAAGCAGCAGAGCACATTACCAACGTTGCAAGCCGCATTGCATAGCGCACAGACAACGCGCGATGAGCAGCAAGCGTTATTGAGTGAGCGTGATAGCGCGCTCACGGCACTAAAACAAGCGTATGCTGAGCAGCAGACGGCATTTGATACGTTGCAAAATACCTTGCAGACGCAGCAAAGCGAACTTGCACAGCATGCAACTGAGTTAGCATTAAGTGCCGCGCGTTTGGAGGATGCCAGTTCACATACACAAAGCGCTCTAGATGCTTATACTCAAGTGAGTGAGAAGTACAAAACGAAAGCAGAACAGCCTCAACAAACCATGAGTGTCTCAAACTTGCTGGCAGACTTTATCGCTCATGATCGCCGTGTGCGCCCAGACAAAATCGCTGAGCTTGCGTCCGAGCGCGCCAAGCTTGCGCAGCAATTAAGTAAGATTGGCGCTGTCAATCTTGCTGCTGTCGCGGAGTTGGCCGAGGTCAATGAGCGCTTGGAGCCACTTGCGCAGCAGACCACTGATATCGCCGCCAGTATGCAGACATTGACTGAAGCGATTGCTTCGATCGATGAGACGACCAAGACGCTATTTATGCAGACGCTCGATGCGGTCAATAATGAGCTGGCCAATTTGTTTGCTAAAGTATTTGGCGGCGGGCAAGCCAGTCTGACACTGAACACAGACGAGATGCCAGCCAATACGCCAAAGTCGGAGCAATGGCGGGCAGGGCTTACCTTGATGGCGCAGCCAAAAGGCAAGCGCAATAGCCGCCTAGCCGTACTCTCGGGCGGTGAAAAAACGCTGACCGCATTGAGTTTGATTTTTGCGATATTTAAGCAGCATCCCGCACCGTTTTGTGTGCTTGATGAGGTCGATGCGCCGCTCGATGATGCCAATGTTGCGCGTTTTACTAGCCTCATTCATGAGTTGGCAGATGACTTGCAGTTTATCTTTATCAGTCATAATAAACTGACGATGCAGATTGCCGATGAGCTAAAAGGCATCACCATGCCAAGCGCAGGTATTTCTACCCTAGTCAGTGTGTCGCTTGATGAAGCCGCGCGTTATGTAGAGAGCTAAGACCAAAAAAGCCAAAATTAAAAGCGCTATGAGAATCAAAGCGATGCAAATATAATCAATCCATCGGCATAAATACAAATAAGCTTGACCTCAGTCCAGCATACTGGTTATAAAGTACACAATGTGGTGACGACATGGGTCAGCCATGCTAGAATATTGCCATTTATGCTCGTTTGTGTATTCCCTTTTGTTATATATACTAGGATGTATTTATCATGACCGCTATTCAGTTTGTATTGATTGCCATTGCCGCGTTTATCGTGCTCGCAGGGCTGTTTATGGTCATTCGCAGTTTTAAGCGCCGTAATGGTGCTGAAGCTGCTGCGGTCAATTATGATAAAAACGGTATTCCCATCATACCGCGTCATGAGCGCAATATCGTTGATCAGCCAGACTTTGATGATACGGTTGCTGGCGAGACGAGCATTGGCCCTGACCGCACTTATCTGAATGCGGTCGTTGAAGAAGAGCCATTGACGCAGACTCATACTAACGTCGATCCCCAGCTGACTGCTGAGCGTGACACTATGGCAGATGAAGATCATGACGTCGTCGACAATGAGGACTATGCGCGCTGGCAAGAAGAGCAACGTCGCGCTGATAACGCTGAGTTTTTAGAGGCGGCTGAGCAGATGCATATCGAGCAAGAGCCTGATGCATTCTCTAGCCTCATGTCGGCAACAGATAGCTTGATGCCATCGATTGACACGGCAGAAGAGCCAAGCTTCGACAACAACAGCCCGATACTGGATCAGCATTTATCAGAGTCAGGCGATGATGCGCAAAACGGCCCCTTGATCAATGCCAAAGACAACATCAATATCACCATCTTGCCGCACCAATATCGCGATCGTCCAACCGCGATTATCCGTGGTCATGATCTGCTAGCATTGATTGATAAATATGGTCTACGCTATGGCGCGATGAATATGTTCCATCGCTACGAGCAAAAAGACGGCACGGGTATGCTGTGGTTTAGTATGATGGGTATCACCGACAGTGGTATCGCGCCCTTTGATCCGCATAGTGTCGCGACCAACACGTATAACGGCATCGTTATGTTTTTATCATTGCCACATCCTCAAGCCGTGCGCAGCTTCGATAGCATGATGAGCATTGCTTATATGATGGCAAGCGATCTTGACGCGATTATGCTCGATGAAGAGAACCAACCAATCACGTCTGAATACAAGCAGCAGCTACGTAATCAAGTTCGTGATTATGAAGGCTAAAAGCTTAAAGGCGAATAGCTCGAAGGCTAAGTAAATCAACTGCTAAAAACAATTATAGAGTGTTAAAAAGGCAAATAGCGATTCATGTTATTTGCCTTTTTTAATGGGCTATAGTTTCTGAAAAAATTTAGAGTCGGTTCAAGATAATTTAGATACAAGGAAGGCGGGGGAAAGTACTACACATAGTAGACTGAGCGAGCCTGACACAGTAGCTGATTTATATAGGATTGGCTATATCCGAGTATCCTGTAAACTTGTTATCATATCGTCATCTTGAATGACAAAAAAGACCCCGACTATGACTGACGCTACCTTATCAAATAATTCTAAAAACCTATCTGCTCAAGTGCAAAGTGCAACATCTAATATAGCCAGTTCGGCCAATGACGGCACCAATAATAATGCAGAAATTGTCTCGCAAATGCGCACGCTTATCGAGTCTCTCAAACAGCACAACTACGCCTACTATGTGCTAGATAATCCAATCTTAGAAGACAGTGAATACGATCAATTGCGCCGCTCGTTGCTTGAGATTGAAGAAGAATATCCGGACTTAGTGCAGCCAGATAGCCCAATCAATCAAGTCGGCGATATGCCGCTATCGGCCTTTACCCAAGTCACGCATGATATTCCAATGTTGTCCTTGGGTAATGTCTTTGAGTATGATGATTTGCGCGATTTTATGCGCCGCGTCAATGATCGCCTGAGCGACTCGCAGCAAAACCCTGAATACGAGATGGAGCTAAAGCTTGATGGATTGGCCGTTTCATTAAAATATGAGCATGGCAAATTTGTCCAAGCGGTCACGCGCGGTGATGGGCAGACGGGTGAGGACATTACCCAAAATGCCAAAACCATTCGCAATTTACCACTATGGATCGCCGATGCGGCTGATATCGAGCTGTTAGAAGTGCGCGGTGAAGTGCTGATGCCAAAAGCAGGGTTTGAGCGTCTCAATCGACTTAGCGAGGCGAGCGAAGGTAAAACCTTTGCCAATCCACGCAATGCCGCTGCTGGTAGCTTACGTCAGCTTGATCCCGCCATAGCCGCTAGTCGTCCACTCGCATTTTATGGCTATTCGGTCAATCAAGGACTGCCTGAAAGTATAGACACCCAGTCAGGGGCGCTGGCATGGCTCACCGAGCTTGGCTTCACCGTCAGCGCTGTAGAAGTGGTCGCCAATCCACGCGCCGCGCAGACTTATTATGAGTCAGTGATAGAAAGTCGTGCCGATTTGCCATTTGAAATCGATGGTATGGTGATTAAGGTGAATAGCCTTGCCTTGCAGCAGCAGCTCGGCTTTTTATCCCGTGAGCCGCGCTGGGCGACGGCCTATAAATTTCCTGCTGAAACCGTCATGACGCGTCTCAACGATATCGAATGGCAAGTCGGACGGACAGGGCAAATCACCCCAGTCGGTAAGCTCGAACCCGTCAAAGTCGGCGGCGTCACCGTCAGCAATGTCACCTTGCATAACTTTGGTGAGATTCAGCGTCTGGACGTGCGCGCAGGCGATATGGTTAGCGTGCACCGTGCAGGTGATGTCATCCCCAAGGTCACCCGCGTTTGGCACGAGCAGCGCCCAGCCGACTCTGAACCTGTGACCCTACCTTCGACTTGTCCTGTCTGTGATTCGCCTGTCATCCTACCAGAAGATGAGGCATTGGCACGCTGCACAGGCGGACTGTATTGCCCAGCGCAGCAGACTGAGGCGCTGATTCACTTTGTCTCACGTCGTGCTATGGATATTGATGGGCTTGGTGAGCGCTGGCTGATTAGCTTCTTTGAGCATGGCCTTATCAAAACGGTTGCTGATATCTATCAGTTGCACAATCATGCGGATGAGATGGTCACCTTTGAAAAACTGGGTGAAAAATCGGTCCAGAATATCATTAATGCTATCGAAGCCAGCAAGCACACGACATTGGCGCGCTTTATCTATGCGCTGGGTATTCGCGGTGTGGGTGAAGGCACAGCACAGAACTTTGCGCAGCAATTTGGTGATTTAGATAGTCTGATGGCCGCCAGTATTGAGACCTTGATAAAAACGCCCGATGTTGGCGAAATCACCGCTGAGCTGACCTATGAGTTCTTCCGCGCGCCGCACAATATCGAAGTCATCACCGCATTACGCGCGGCTGGCGTGCATTGGGATAAAGTCGAGCAGGTCGCCTCAGAAGGGCTACCACTCGATGGGCAAACATGGGTCATCACGGGTGCGCTCGATAGCATGGCGCGTGATGAAGCCAAAGCCAAACTGCAAGCACTAGGCGCAAAAGTCTCAGGCAGCATCTCGGCAAAAACCACTGCGCTACTGGCAGGTGATAAGGCAGGCTCTAAGCTAACCAAAGCAGAGAAACTAGGCATTAAGATAGTGGGTGAGGAAGAGTTTTTGGCGTTGGTTGAGGGCTGAGGTTAGCGGTAGGGTGCGCCCAGCGCACCATTTAAAAATTTGATTTAGGAATTAAAAGTATTATTCAATAAATAGCTGAACGTTGAATCATTTTCATAGATAAGTGTTTTTCAATATATTGTTTCCTATTTATGCGTTGGTGCGAAAGGCGTACCCTACGACTTAAATTACTAACACCTTTATCAAAATTTCGGAAGGCCATGACATACTACACTTATACTCAATTAATGCGTCACATAGCTGTCATCGCCTGCATAAGTGTGGGCGTCGAATATTTAACCGGAAGTATTAGCTTATCGTTTTTACTACTACTTATCTTAGTCATGAGTTATTTGAAATGGTTAGGTATATTTAAGTCAGTCAACTCTCAAAAAATAGACATCAGTGCTAGCATGCAACACTTAAAAAGTGCTAATACTCAGGCTGAATCGAGATTACCAAGTTTCGAATTTGTAGCGAAAAAGTACAACTCTGGACTTTTATTGACGATAGCTATCTTTGCATCGATGATATGGTTGAGCACAAAACTAATTATCGCATGGCTAATGCCCTTGTTCACAAATCAACCATTTGCTCCTTCTGACATTATATGGACAGTGATACCGATTGGCATAGCAATACTCAGCTATCTAGTAGGCAAAGATGAAGAAAAAAACAAAATACCATTAGTATCAATATCTACTCTTAGGTTTTTACCAGAAAAACTACAAATTATTAAATCCAATCAAACGTTAGATATACCATGGCAGTCGATTGAAGATATTCATGAAAAACGGACACTTTCACATGCTCTATTGAAGATAGTAGTGAACGAAGAGAGTAGTGGAATTAAATCAAACTATGGAGAGTATTCATTTGATATTTATGATGTTTGCTATAGTGCAGCAGATATTGAACAGCTTGCTATTATTTACTGGGCAAAAGCCATAGGTAAAGAGATCAAAACAGTCGAGTAGGGTGCACTCCGCGTACCATTTAAGAACTTTATTTAGGAATTAAAAGTATTATTCAATAAATCGCTGAACGTTAAATCATTTGCATAGATAAAGGTTTTTAATCTATTGTTTCCTATTTATGCTTTGGTGCGCGAGGCGCACCCTACAAATTACTAATTTTCCACACCCATAATCTCATATACTTAAAAACCTACTCCACCAATTCCTCATGCGGATTAACTTTAGACTCACCTTTCTTACCATCAGGCTTGATCTCAATGGGTAATACCAGTCCTTTGGCAAAGTCAGTATTCAACTATAGTCTGAACACCAGCCTACCTCCGAAAAACCCACCACTTATCATTAAACCTAACAAAGTTAACAAGACTGATTCAGATCGCGCTTACCGATGCTTATAAGATAATAGTCACAGTCATAAAAGAACTATGATCAAGCAGCGAATAAGCAAAACGTAAGGAGCGCGTTATGGCAGACAATACTAATAATAAATCTAATACCGACACTATAGATAGTAGCCAAAGTCCGCAAGTACAGCATCTCATCGACACTCTACAAGGCGAGCATATCGGCAAAGAAGGCGGGCAGTCTGCCGTCATCTTTCGGATGGTGATGCCAGACCACCTATGTCCGTTTGGCCTCAAATCAATCGATGCGCTCAAGCACGCAGGCTACGATATCATCGATCGCCATATCACGACCCAAGATGAGAATACATTGGTCAAAGACACGCTTGGGGTCAAGACCACGCCGCAGACCTTTATCGATGGCAAGAGTGTTGGCGGCAATGATGATCTGCAAGTATTTTTGGGTAATCACGAACCCGAGACAGACGACACCACTTACGCGCCCATTATTGCGATATTTGCTGTTACCGCACTCATGACACTGGCATTATGCTGGGCTTTTGCTGTTAGTGTCTTTTCGATACAAGCGCTTATGTGGTTTGTCGCGCTCTCCATGTGTGTATTGGCGATTAAAAAGCTTGAGGATTTAGAAGGGTTTACCACTGGGTTTTTGGGTTATGATTTGATAGCACGCCGCGTGGTACGCTACGCCTACGTGTATCCGTTTTTAGAAGCGTTTGCCGGTATCGCTATGCTTGCCGATCAGCCTTGGCTCAATCCGATTGCGGGTCTGGTCGCTTTTATCATTGGTTTGATAGGCGGGGTATCAGTTATTAAAGCCGTCTATATCGATAAGCGTGAGCTAAAATGCGCCTGCGTCGGCGGCGATAGTAATGTCCCACTGGGCGCGATCTCTTTAACCGAAAACGTCATGATGTTCGGTATGGGTGGTTATATGCTGATTCGCGCTTTATTATAATCAAATGGTTTGATGATGCATAATAAATACATCGAGCTACTCCGTCATTTCCCCATGCGCCTTAGCATCCCCTTTTTTGCCATCTGGTTTGATCACGATAGGTAATATCAACCCTTTGGCAAAGTCGTCTGATAACACATAGTCATAGCGACTGGCAGCGACATTGGGTGTGGTATGAATGACCAGTGTCATCTCGTTACCATCGGTCAGTTCATGTGAGACATAGGTTTCGCTCAGCTGATCCAAGGCTTTGGATAGCGCTTCGTTACTTGCCATACTGATAGTGAGGTTGTGCTGCGCTGTCGCCGCGTCCACATCGAAGTACTCTGCATAGTCACGGACGTTTTGACTATCGATTGCAAATGGATACTTATAGTTGGTGGGATCGGCAGGCTTTGTCCCGCTATCGACTAGCGACCAGTCTATCTCATCGGCTGCTGGTATTGACGAGTCTGATGCGGTCGCCGCTGTTTTAGATGCTTGGTTAGGGGTTTCGGTGTTATTATCGCAGCCTGTTAGCGTCCATACACTCGCAGCTGCCATTACCATCATCGTTATCAGACGCGTCGCCATCGGGTTATCCTTTTTACTATTGATCATCATTAATGTGTACTAAAGGCTATTTTGACAGCTTTCCTGATAGTTCTCTAGCAAAACAAACCAGCACTGATGATATTCATAATCATCAGAGAGAAGATGTGTAAAAAGAACACGCATAAAAAACAGCCGCTCAAGGGCGACTGTTTTATTTTTGATAAATCTCTGCTTATCTTTGATTGATTAGAGTTGGCAGTTTACTTTATATTCTTGACCGCTTGCCCATTTGATGGCAAAGATACCTTTGTCACCTTTCATGTGCCACGCATAGACCGCTTTTGGATTTGAGTCGTTGACATAGCTTGCGACGTCGCCTTTTACATCACCGTTTAAGACGAGCTTTTGCTCTGTCCATTTTACTTTAGGTAAGGTGGCATTGAGCATGACTTGTTTTTTGTTAATAGACTGCTTTGCCATGATGGTGCTGCCATCGGTACAGGTATATGGGGCTGCTGCCATGCGGTCATAAGCGGCAGTGACTTTTTCTGGCGCAGGGGTATCAGTCGTCTCTGGCGTGGTAGAGACAGTCGTGGCACAAGCGCTCAGTAAGGCAAGCGCAGGTAGGGCAGTTGCAATTTTAGTGATGGTATTCATCATTCTCTCCAAAGTATTACTGGTGTCATTTACTTGTTCTTAATAATGCGTTTAGCATATGAGGCTTATAGTAGCGAAAACCAAATATTGCCGTGTTAGAAATTGTTCATTACCTATTAGCTTCGTTACCCAATCACTGACAAATGTAACTTAGCATCGCCAACCTATTGAAGGCTAAACGATCGTCATTTGACTATTTATTTACTAATGAGTGAGACAAAAAAAGCCCCGATCAACTGAGCGCTGATAGGGGCTTTTTTTATGAGTTTAATACGGCCTACGTTTAGTTCATGTTTCTATACTATTCATATTATTAAAACTACTTCTTATCAAGCTATTTGGTTTTGCGCGGTGGCAGACCCGTATGCTGAGTTTGGAAGTTGCCTTTGCTGACTTTTTTCTTGGTATTTTTGCCGACCCTATTTTTGCTTGTGCCAGCACGGTTTGCAGCGTTGTTGTTTGACGAGTTGTTGCTACGCTTCACCGAGTCATTGCCTAGGCGACTGTTCTTTTTGCGTGCTGACTGATAGCTGTCTTGCGCCGCATCACGCCCCTCTAAGTGCGCGTTAAATGGCGGAATCAAGCAACCACGGTTTTTGCCAATCAGATCACTACGGCCCATGTCTTGTAGCGCTTTACGTAGTAGTGCCCAGTTTTTTGGATCATGATAGCGCAGGAACGCTTTGTGCAGTTTGCGCTGCTTACCAGATTTGACGATGTCCATATCACCACCCTCACGGCTGACCTTGTGTAGCGGGTCTTTGTGGGTGTGATACATGGTCGTGGCGGTTGCCATCGGGCTTGGATAAAACGCCTGTACTTGGTCAGCGCGAAAGCCATTGCGTTTGAGCCACAGCGCAAGGTTCATCATATCTTCATCGGTGGTGCCAGGGTGCGCGGCGATAAAGTAAGGGATGAGGTACTGCTCTTTGCCCGCCTCGGCACTAAAGCGCTCAAACATGGCTTTGAACTCATCATACGTGCCCATGCCAGGCTTCATCATTTTTGACAATACGTTGTCTTCTGAGTGTTCAGGCGCGATTTTTAGATAGCCGCCGACGTGGTGCGTGACCAGCTCTTTGACGTATTCAGGGTCTTTGACCGCCAAATCATAGCGCAGACCTGAAGCAATCAGGATTTTTTTCACGCCTTTGATATCACGGGCTTTGCGATACAGTTTGGTCAAATTACTGTGATCGGTCAGCAGGTTTTCGCAGACATCAGGATAGACGCAAGACGGTTTACGGCAGTTTTTCTCAATCGTCTCGTCTTTACAGCTCAGACGATACATATTGGCTGTTGGCCCACCAAGATCAGAGATCACGCCAGTATAGTTGGGTGCAGTATCACGAATCGCTTCGACTTCGCGCAAGATTGAGTCTTCTGAACGGTTTTGGATAATGCGTCCTTCGTGCTCGGTGATCGAGCAGAAGGTACAACCGCCAAAACAGCCACGCATGATATTGACCGAAAACTTAATCATGTCATAAGCAGGGATACGCGCATCGCCATAGCTTGGGTGCGGCAGGCGTGCATAGGGCAGGTCAAACACATAGTCCATCTCTTCTGTCGAGAGTGGAATCGGTGGTGGGTTCAGCCAGACATCGATAGAAGTATGCGAGTTACCTGCACCGCTGCTATGACGCTGCACCAGCGCGCGGGCGTTACCCGGATTGGTCTCTAAATGTAAGATACGGTTGGCATGCGCATAAAGCACAGGGTCAGATTTGACATGCTCATAGTCAGGCAGACGAATCACCGTTTGCTCACGTGGGGGCATTTTAATTTTGTGCTTGCGGGCAGTTTTTGGCTTATTAAACGCATTGTCAAAGCCGCGCATCTGTACCACTTGGGTATCAGTATCCACTTGGTCGGCATTAATGATTTTGTCAGTGACTGGCTCAGCGACAAAACCCTGATACTGTGATGACATAGATGACGGCATGGCTTGCCCAACAGGCGAGTCCGATGGTTTGTTCTGCTCAATTGAGCAGCTATCAACGTCTTCGGTCATGACATACGGGTTGATGATCGGATCGACACGGCCAACGGTATCGACATCGTTACTGGCGACCTCAGTCATATCGGCTTGCCAATGACGACGCGTTGGGGTCAATAAATACGCTGTACCGCGTAGCTTACTCATTTGCTCAAAGCTATAGCCTTTTGACAGACCATGTACGACATCGACGATGGCGCGCTCAGCATTACCATAGAGTAAGACATCCGCACGCGCATCGAGCAAAATACTACGGCGCACTTTGTCTGACCAATAGTCATAATGCGCGATACGGCGTAAGCTGCCCTCAATACCGCCCAAGATAATAGGCACATCAGGATAGGCTTCACGGCAGCGCTGGCTATAGACGATAGCCGCGCGGTCAGGGCGCTTATTAGCCACGTTGCCAGGAGAGTAGGCATCATCACTACGGATTTTACGATCGGCGGTATAGCGGTTGATCATACTATCCATATTGCCAGCGGTCACGCCGTACGCATAGACAGGTTTGCCAAGCTCCATAAAGGCGTCTTTGCTCTTCCAATCAGGCTGCGCGATGATACCGACGCGAAAGCCTTGTGACTCAAGCAAGCGACCGATAATCGCCATACCAAAGCTTGGGTGATCGACATAGGCATCGCCTGAGACGATGATAACATCGCAAGCATCCCAGCCCAGATCGTCCATTTCTTTGCGGCTCATCGGCAGATAAGGCGCAGGCTCGTAGCAGCTCGCCCAGTGTTTGTCATAATCATAAAGTGGCTTGGTGCCTTGTTTAAAGGCAGTGCGGGCAATGGTATCGGCAGACATGGGCGGACCTGTTAATTAGAAAATGGCACTAAAAATACACCCCTTATTCATCATTGATGATAAAGGCTGATTTAAAAGCGCTCATTTTAACATGAATCACCTTCACTATGCGACCTATTCTATGAGTGGTGATTGCCGATAAGTCATTGATAGCGCGAGATAAACTGCTTATGCAAAGTGAGCGACTAGCCCAGCCAAACAATGGCAAAAATGGTTTCAGCAGAACCGTCACATTGTCGCAAGCATGGTTGTTAAAGTGCAGTTATCAAAGTATGGGTTTGGTCAGTACTAATCATTTGTTTTCTCATGTTTGTTAGCCGTTCTGATTTTCATCCATAGCTTTTGGCATAGCTTTTGCTCCAACCCCGTTAGGGCTTATTTGTGTGCATTCATGAGTGAAAATGGTGCACCGATAAAAATTGAACGGATAGATAAGTGTTTGGAGATAAAATGAGAACATCATCTGTTGGGCTGGATGCGATAAAAGGGCTACTAAGAACATTACTGCACAAGATACTTATGCTGGGGACGCTATTGTTTGGCACGATCGCCAGTGCACAAGCGGCCGCGGCTGACACATTGACGGTGGCGCAGCTACTCGAATATCAAAATATCGCTTGGATTATCTGGGGCGGGGTTTTGGTGTTCTTTATGCAGGCAGGTTTTGCGCTACTTGAGAGCGGATCGGTACGCGCAAAGAACGCCGTCAATGTGATGATGAAAAACTATACCGATATGTGTATCGGTGGTCTGGCGTTTTATTTGGTGGGTTTTGGGCTAATGATGGGTACTAATCATTCGGGGTTTGTCGGTACCGATCATTTTATGCCAGTCAATCTATCCAATATGGACTGGGCACTGATGTTCTTTCAGATGATGTTTGCGGCGACAGCGGTGACCATCGCGAGTGGTGCCATGGCAGAGCGTGTCTCGTTTATCGGCTATGCAGTCGCCGCTTGCTTGATCTGTTTATTTATCTATCCTGTGTTTGCCAGTTGGGTCTGGGGTGGGTATTTCGGCGGGTCAGGCTGGCTAGCTGAGCTTGGTTTTATCGATTTTGCTGGGTCGACCGTGGTGCATTCTATCGGGGGCTGGTTGGCACTGGCAGGCATCTTAATCATTGGGCCAAGACTGGGCCGCTTTGCCCCTGATGGTACGCCAAGACTCATCGCAGGTCACAACATGACGCTATTGGCGCTTGGCGGGTTTATCTTATGGTTTGGTTGGTTTGGCTTCAATGCTGGATCGACATTATCTATCACTGGAAATATTGGCTTGATTGCCGTCAATACTTTTATCGCTGCGGTCAGTGCGGTGGTGAGCTACATGCTGATTGCTCGGACAATGAGCAAAGCCATTTTGCTCAGTGATAGTGTCAATGCCAGTTTGATTGGTCTGGTGTCTATCACGGCAGGATGTGCCACAACAACGCCTGTTTTCGCCGTTGTCATCGGTGCCATCGCCTCTGTGGTCTATATTTTATCCACGCAAGCATTATTGAAGCTCAAAATAGACGACGTGGTATCAGCGGTGGCAGTGCATGGATTCGGCGGTGCATGGGGTACACTCGCGGCTGGATTGTTTTATACAGGGGACTTATTTAACTTATCACGGCTGGGCGTACAAGCGCTAGGCGTGGGCGTGGCGTTAGCTTGGGGACTGGGGTTGGGTCTTGTGATGTATAAGCTGATTGATCTAAGCTTTGGGTTAAAGGCCAGCCGCTTACATGAGCAGCGTGGCCTTGATTATACCGAGCATGCCGAGCTCGGCTATCCTGAATTTCAAAAGCAGATGTTCGATGCGAAAAGCCTAACAGAGCGGCATTTATAGGAGAGAACTGATGAATATTGATACTCAATCCGTCGACCAAACCGTGTCTGCGATGGCAGAGGTGCTGTCAGAGTATTTACATCCTGAAGAGGTGCGCCTGCTCAAGAGGCAGTGGCAACAGTACTCAACTGTCTCTGTCAAAATGATGCAGCAGTGTGTGTTGGATGCGACAAGGCGCTATCCTGAACTACAAGATCACAAATCTAAAATTCGTAAAGGCTTTTGGGCTACGTTGCAAGTGGATAGTCAGCAGTCAGTGGAGTCTGACAGTCACAATGGCCATAACGAGACAATCAATGCACCCGTACCTATCTCTGAGCCCGTTCTCGCATTTTATACCGTGATAGAAGCGCTGCGCAGTCAGCTAACGGTAGCAGACAGTCGCAGCTTTTTTCATAGTATGCACCAAACTGTTTCGCAAGAACGCACCTTCAAAGGGCACCACATCAATATCAATCAATTTTTGGAAGGTAATCGTCCACCTGTACCGGACAATGAGCACCTGTTAAATAATCTGATGCAGCTTGCCTACGTGTGCTTGTGCGATATTACTGGTCCTGTAGAGGCAGATGAGATACTGTTTCAAGCGGCACAAACGGCCAAGCAAAGTTATCCAAAAGCCATTGTTGAAAAGTTATTTTAACCTATCAAGTGAGCACGTTACGAGCAAGTACGGATATCGCCTCGTAACGTACCTTATGGTTTCAGGTGAGTCAGTGCGCTGTCTGATAGCTTTTAATTATCTAATAATTGAAGCGGGAAAGTCACCACATCAAATGCAAGGGCAAAGGGCAGCAGCACCAGTTTTTGTGCGCTATTTGGTCCATGACGGTTTGTGTTTTTTTGCTGCGTTTGAGTATAAAAGCTTACCGTATAAGGCTTGGTTAGAGCGCGATAATTTGACTGAATCAAGCTTAAATTACTCACTTGCGGATATATGGCACCTTTCACGGGGACATTAAAACAAAAACGCTGGGCACCAATACGTTGATCACTGGCTGAGGTACACTCTCGGGCATTATTTTGTAAAAAGAACTGATAATCTGAGCGTCCAAACTCGTCTTTTAATTTGGCGTAAGAAAGCTTCATCTCCCCTTGGAAATATCCATCGTTATTGGGGACATAAAAACTCATGTCATTGTCAACGTGGATGTCTTTTTGTGTCAGATTGCTGAGCAAACTGATCATCTCAGTCCCACCTTGGGTAAGTACGTAGCTGTTTTTTTCACCAACGATAACCATCGTCGCATTTGGCGTTTTTGGTAATGCCTGCGCCGGACGGCCAAAAGCGATCACTTGATCTTCTGACAATGTCTGCTTGGTCGTGATGATATGGTCATTACTTTCTAGCAATGAGCTGGTCGCGCAGCCTGATATTGCAAGCATTGAAGAAGTCAGCAAAGTCCCTTTTACCAAAGCTTTTGGGCTTATATGCTTTAGTATGTTATACCTGCTGTTTATTTTATGAGGGTAGTCTGGTTGATAGGTCATGATCAGGCTTCCTTGTCTACTTCGATGAATAAAAATTGCTAATATTATCCAACTTATGTTAGTTTTTTACAAGTTTTGAATGCAGTTTAAACACTAATTATTAATAAAAAAGCTGATACCAACTCAACTAATACAGGTAGATGTATTTAGTCTAAGGTAATCTTGGTTCCACTCTTGGTAAAGTTCATCACAAACTGACTTTTAAAATTGCGTACATTATTTTCGTAAGTCAGCAAGCTACGGGTGAACTGGTGGTAGTCGCTCATGTTTTTGGCATTGACCATCAGCATAAAATCAAAATCGCCCGAGACTTCATAACAGCTCATCACCTGTGTTTGCGAATCCATCAAACGCTCAAACCGGCGCTGCATTGATGTGTTGGAGCGCTCCATTTCTATCATCACCACTGCGGTCAGACCGTAACCCACTTTATTAGGATTAACGATGGCGACTTGCTTGGTAATCACGCCGCTATCTATCAATGCTTGAATGCGACGCTGAGCCGTCGCAACAGACACATGCACTCGTTCTGCGACAGTTTTAAGCGGTAATGTCGCATCGTCTTGCAATAAATTCAAAATAGCTTTATCAGTGCTGTCTAGGATATGGCTCATGATAATGTACCCTCATTAATTATGATTATTAGGTTTTCGATTATAAATATTATCACTAATAATTTAAATTTAAGAAAATAGTTATTTATATGACATTATTTTGATAAATTTATCCATAAATACATTTTTATAGAGATAATATATCAAAGCACTCTAGTAAAATAGACCGTACCAATCAGAGCTGCTTTAAAAAAAGAGCGAGTAATTGTTTTTTTATCATCTACTAATAACTACGGTGCTTATCATGTCTATCTCAATGCTCTCCAATGTATTCGCTAATGCGCTAGCAACCACTACTTCACGTTTGCCATTGCCTGCGATTTGGACGACTGGTAACACGCAGCAGCGCACGCTGATGTTGGGAGTGTCATTTGCCATCTTATCCAATATTTTGTTTGGTGTACTCTATGCGTATAGCAGCTTTCTGACGCCTTTGTCAGGCACACAAGTGTTTATCTGGCGTATGCTGTCAATGTGGGCGGTGTTGGTTGGCTACTTATTGATAAGTGGACGGCTAGGCATGCACATCGATAAATTGCGTGCTTTGCACTCGATCAAACAGTGGGTTTGGCTGCTACTACCTACGCCGATATTTTTGAGTCAGCTTTGGCTATTTATGTGGGCACCGGTCAATGGGCAAGGTGTACAAACCGCCATGGGCTATTTTTTGTTTCCACTCATGATGGTGGTGTTCGGTTGCCTGCTGTTTGGCGAAAAGCTCAGTCGTCTACAGTGGCTTGCGGTCGCATTTGCGGCGGTAGGGGTGTTTAGTGAAATCATTCGTACGCAGAGTGTTTCTTGGGCGACATTGTGGGTGTGTGGTACTTATCCGATATATTATATCGTGCGTAGACTCCAAGGCATTGACGCCATCACTGGTATGCTGGTCGATCTGACATTGTTTGCCCCATTTGCGCTTGGTTACTTGTACTTTTTTGCATCTAGCAATTTGGTGATGGTAGCAGGGTCTGGATTTTTGATCATGATGTTAGTTGGTCTTGGCGTTTTGAGCATCTTAGCAATGAAAACCAATATTGATGCCAGCCAAATGCTACCCGTCAATGTCTATGGCATGATGAGTTATATAGAACCTGCTTTGCTATTTATATTGGCGGTGACGGTGCTCGGTAATCCGTTTGAATCAGCGATGATCTATAGTTATGGGTTGATCTGGTTAGGTATTGCTTGTTTGATTGCTCATGGGATAAAGCAGCTTCGCACTCGTAAAAGTGTGCCGTCATCAATCAAGGGGCAGGTCGCGTAAGCGGCTAGTAGGGTAGTTAATGAGTATTGTCAGTCACGGGTATTAACAGTTGATAAGTATAGTGGAACCAATTTAAAAATGTTATAGCGTTACTGGTATAAATTTTCCTTGCGTGCTGTATATACAGAGGCTGTGAAAAATTCATCCAGTAGCGCTTTGGAACTTATGACAGTTTTGTTTTGAACTGACTATATAAGCATTAATAAGGTACAAAAAAGGACGGCTCTATATTTACTGAGCCGTCCTTTTTTGACATTTAGATTAAATAACACTTAATCTAAGTGTTGTTTAAAGCCACGCTGCTTATCACGTTCCCAATCGCGATCTTTTAACGTCTTACGTTTGTCATGCAGCTTTTTACCTAATGCGAGGCCAATTTGGCATTTCACCAGCGAGTTTTTCCAGTAGCAAGACAGCGGTACGCAAGCGTAGCCTTTTTGATTGATTGCTCCAGACAGTTTTTCGATTTCACGACGATTGAGCAGCAGTTTACGGGTACGAATACTGTCTGGACTAACGTGCGTAGAGCTCGATAGTAATGGCTGAATGTGCGCACCAAATAAGAAAGCTTCGTTATTGCGAAATATGACGTACGCTTCAGTGATGGTCATTTTTCCTGCACGAATGGCTTTGACTTCCCAGCCTTGCAATGCCAATCCCGCTTCAAAGGTTTCTTCGATAAAATATTCATGACGCGCTTTTTTATTGGCGCAAATCTGATTATCAGGTTTTTTTGATTTTTTTGACATAATTTCTCCATAAGGATTGCCTAAAAACACAGGCGCCTTATTTGACCAGTCCTACTAATTCCTCATCTTAACCCATTCAATGGTATTGAATTTTATTTGGATTATAAGTCAGATGAGTCGAACCGCCTATTGTATCAAAGCCTCTAGTGAAAAGGTAAATCGGCTGTTAGGACAAATGTAGCAGATAAGTATTAAGTTTGAGCAAAATTTGCTAGCATATGGCCTAATATTACCGATTATATTAGCCATGCTATGAGCCATTCTATTTCTCCTAATTCCTCAAAGCTACACACCAAAATTCTATATCCTGGTACGTTTGATCCCATTACCAATGGTCATGTGGATTTGGTGACACGCGCAACCAAGCTCTTTGATGAGGTTGTGATCGCGGTTGCCTCGGGGCATCATAAAAAACCTCTATTTAATTTTGAAGAGCGCGTTGCTTTAGTCGAGACCGTATTTGCCGATTTGCCGCAAGTCTCGGTGATTGGCTTTGAAGGGTTGCTCGTTGATTTTATGCGCGAAAAACACGCCACCGCCGTGCTGCGCGGGCTGCGAGCGATGTCCGATTTTGAGTACGAGTTTCAACTGGCCAATATGAACCGCGAGCTGGATGAAAACTTTGAAGCCGTATTTTTGACCCCCTCTCAGAACTATTCATTTATCTCATCTACGATGATTCGTGAAATTGCCAAACTCGGTGGCGATGTCAGTAAATTTGTCCCACCTTGTGTGTTGCAAGCTTTTGACAAAAAATTAAATAGTAACTAAAAGATGCTGCATCAAAAATACTCTGCTAGCACTTGCTAAAACAGTCAAGCGCAGCCAGATAGGGCTAATATGAGCAAAAATATAAGGAGCAGTTTATGGCGCTATTAATCACTGATGAGTGCATTAACTGTGATGTGTGTGAGCCTGCTTGCCCCAATGAGGCCATCTCAGAAGGCGATGATATTTATGTCATTGATCCAGATCTATGCACAGAATGTGTCGGGCATTTTGACGAGCCACAATGCGTGGTGATTTGTCCCGTCGACTGTATCCCTCATGACCCCAATCATGTCGAGACAGAAAATGATTTATTAGCCAAATACAAGCGTATTACGGGTCAATAAAATATTGATAAGCGATTGATGACGTTTGGGTTTACAACGTTTTAGGGATAGTACGATGACCAGCAATACAATGACAACCAAATCCATGCAAGTAGCCAGTGAGTTCGATCAGCAACATCTTTGGCATCCATATGCCAGCCTGCCGCCCACCTATTCCAATATCGTTATCGATCGCGCTGAAGGGATTTATATCATTACTGAAGACGGCACGCGCTTAATTGATGGTATGTCGTCATGGTGGGCGAGCGTCCATGGCTACAATCATCCTAAGTTAAACGACGCGCTGACTCAGCAGCTGGGTAAAATGGCGCATGTGATGTTTGGTGGCTTGACCCACCAGCCAGCGATAGATTTGGGCAAAAAACTGCTCGATATTGTGCCTTTTGGTCTCGATGCGATTTTTTATGCGGACAGTGGCAGTATCGCCGTAGAAGTGGCACTAAAAATGGCGCTGCAATATCAAGTGGCTGCCAAGCGCCCAAACAAGCAACAGTTTGCCTCGACCCATTCAGGCTATTACGGAGATACTTGGCATGCCATGAGTGTCTGTGATCCTATCAATGGCATGCACAGTCTGTATGGCAAGCAATTACCGATGCAACATTTCGTTCCTGCGCCGCCACTTGGGTTTGATCGCGTATTGACAGTAGATGATCGTGAAACATTAGCTCAGTTTTTTGCAGAGTATGGCGCGCAGCTGGCAGGATTTATTATCGAGCCGATTATTCAGGGCGCAGGTGGTATGCGTTTTTATAACCCTGAATACTTGCGGCTATTACGCGCACTTTGTGATAAGTACGATGTACTCTTGATAGCGGATGAGATTGCTACTGGGTTTGGGCGTAGTGGCAAACTATTTGCGTGTGAACATGCTGGCATCAGCCCTGATATCATGACCATTGGCAAGGCGCTGACCGGCGGCTACATGACTTTTGCCGCAACGCTCTGTACTCGTCATATTGCCGATACCATTCACAATAGCGACTATCCAGCGCTGATGCATGGTCCGACCTTTATGGGTAATCCGCTCGCCTGTGCGGTCGCCTGTGCATCGATTGATTTGATCCTGTCTTATGATATCGAAACGCGTACTGCCAGTATGCAACGTACGATGGAGCAAGCCCTGACGCCAGCTGCGCAGCTGGCAGGTGTAGCCGAGGTACGTTGTTTGGGGGCAGTGGCGGTGATTGAGTTGTATGAAGCGGTTGATATGCCCATTTTTCAATCCTTATTGATTGATAATGGTATCTGGGTCAGACCCTTTGGTAAGTTGGTGTATATCATGCCGCCTTACATTATTACTGATGATGAGCTGACCACCTTATGCCAAGCGCTGCTAAAAGTAGTACGTAAATATTTAGAACATCGAGGTTAACCATGAGCGTGCTATTTGTATCCGGCATTGATACCGATATTGGCAAAACCTATGCCACGGGTCTGCTTGCCAAATCATTAATGCAGCAAGGCGTCAACGTTATCACGCAAAAGTTGGTACAAACAGGCATCAGTAAACAAGCAGATGGCGAACTAGGCATTGCGGATGATATTTTAAGTCACCGTCAATTGATGCAGATGCCACTACAGCCATGCGATTTGGACTTTACCACCTGTCCTTATCGCTATGAGAAGCCTGCGTCACCGCATCTGTCCGCAGCATTGGCCAATCAGCCTCTTAACATCAATGTGATTACCGATGCCACCAACGCATTGCAAGCCGATTATGAGTTGGTGTTGCTTGAAGGGGCAGGCGGGCTACTGGTACCGATAAATGAGCAACTATTAACCTTGGACTATATTGCCAAGCAAGGCTATCCTATCGTCTTGGTCACCTCTGGCCGACTGGGCAGCATCAATCATACGTTGCTTAGTTTGGAGGCGATAAAATCGCGCGGCTTAATGATCCATAGTGTGATTTACAACCATATCCATGATGATGCTGAACAAACGGATGCTGAGATTGCAAATAGTACCATTGATTTTTTGCAGGCGTATTTGGCTTGCCATTACCCCAAAGCGCACTGGCTGGTCTTAGCCAAACAAGCAAATGAACATTCAGATGATGCTGACATAGCCTTGCCAACAGCGTTTATCTAAGTTTTTAAGGTGTCTTTTAGGTAGTCATAGTCATTCTAAAAATAAGCCGAAAAGACATTCCCATACAGGCGTTAGTTTTGCTATACTAGCGCGCTTGGTAGACTAGGCGATCGCCGCTGTACACTGGCAACAGATGAGCAGGGGAGGAAAGTCCGGGCTACATAGGGCAGCGTGCCAGCTAACGGCTGGGCAGAGTAATCTGACGACCAGTGCAGCAGAGAGTAGACCGCCTTTGACTTAGTTGATTGTCGCAAGACACCAATGTCATCGGTAAGGGTGAAAGGGTGCGGTAAGAGCGCACCGCGTGAATGGCAACATCTCACGGCATGGTAAACTCCACGCGTAGCAAGACCAAATAGGCATCGGCATGGCGCGGCCCGCGTTCGATGCGGGTAGGTTGCTTGAGCGTATCAGCGATGATACGCCTAGAGGAATGATCGTCCACGACAGAACCCGGCTTATCGGTTTACCAAACCTTTTTTATCATTTGTTGTAGTAAGTAAGTGCAGTTAATTTGAATGACATTCATTTTTTTGCAAAAAATGCCCATTAGGGGTTGACGGCGGTCAGCAGCTTGGGCATAATGTGCAGCCTAAAACGGCGATGTAGCTCAGCTGGTTAGAGCGCACGACTCATAATCGTGAGGTCGAGAGTTCAAGTCTCTCCATCGCCACCATATATAGCAGTATTAAAAAGCCAATCTCTCTGGGATTGGCTTTTTTTTGCCTGAAATAATCTTTCATTTACAAGGTTTGTATGTGCTATTGCTTAGTCAAATACTCCTTGTTAGATGTCTGTCAGTCTCGCTTACTTGATAAATACTTTCTCTGCTACTAAAATCGCCTTACTTTGCAGTAGAAAACTGCTAGAATACTCTTTGGTATGTGCGTACAAAAGCGCAGCAGAGTTACCGTACTAAGTACTGGGCTTTAGGCGAGGTTATCCATTCTAAGGATTACGATCGACACAACAGCTGACCTGTAGCATACGTTTTAACGAAGCATACCTATCTTATCAAGTGTACTTGACCATATTTATCTCTTATCTTTATTCTATCACCTTTAATTTAGTAGGCGCTTTGTGACTGCATTAGCCAATATTCGTAACTTTTCAATCATTGCCCACATTGATCATGGTAAGTCGACCCTTGCCGATCGTTTTATTCAGATGTGCGGTGCCTTGCAAGATCGCGAGATGCAGGCGCAGGTGCTCGACTCGATGGATATTGAGCGTGAGCGCGGTATCACTATTAAAGCGCAGTCGGTCACGCTATATTATGACCATCCTAATGGTGAGCGCTATCAGCTTAACTTTATTGATACGCCAGGTCACGTTGATTTCTCGTATGAGGTGTCACGCTCATTGGCCGCTTGCGAAGGCGCGCTATTGGTGGTCGATGCCGCGCAAGGCGTAGAAGCACAGTCGGTTGCCAACTGTTATACCGCAGTCGATCAGGGCCTAGAAGTCATGGCTGTCCTTAACAAGATTGATCTACCGCAAGTGGAGCCTGAGCGCGTCATTCAAGAGATTGAAGATATTATCGGAATAGAAGCCATTGATGCCCCTCGTGTTTCAGCGAAATCTGGTCTGGGTGTCGATAAATTGTTGGAAGCGTTGGTTGAATTCATTCCAGCACCGACTGGCGACCGTGAAGCACCCTTACAAGCACTTATCATTGATTCATGGTTTGACAGTTATCTGGGTGTGGTCTCACTGGTTCGCGTACGTGAAGGGACGGTAAAAAAAGGCGATAAGATCTATATCAAATCAACGGGCGATGCTCATCCAGTAAGCTCTATCGGTGTATTCACGCCAAAACCTGTCGATACGGGTATTTTAGAAGCGGGTGAAGTAGGCTTTGTTATCGCTGGTATCAAAGATATTGCAGGCGCGCCAGTTGGCGATACGATTACGCATGCCAGTACGCCTGATGTTGAACGTATTCCAGGTTTTAAACAGATCACGCCACAAGTATATGCAGGAATGTTCCCAGTCGATTCGAGTGATTTTGAAAAATTCCGTGAAGCGCTGCAGAAATTGCAAATCAACGATGCGTCATTATTTTTTGAGCCTGATACTTCAGACGCGTTAGGCTTTGGCTTTCGTTGTGGCTTCTTAGGCATGCTACACATGGAGATTATCCAAGAGCGCTTAGAGCGTGAGTATGACTTGGATTTGATCACCACTGCGCCTTCAGTTATCTATGAGATTGAAAAGAAAGGCGGTGAAGTCATCTATGTTGATAATCCATCAAGACTGCCTGAGCCTAACAATATTGAAGAGTTCCGTGAGCCAATTGCCCGCTGTCAGATTTTAGTACCGCAAGATTACTTGGGTAACGTCATGACCCTATGTATTGAGCGCCGCGGTGTGCAGGTTGATATGCGCTTTATGGGTAAGCAAGTTCAGGTTATCTTTGATATTCCGATGGGTGAGGTGGTCATGGATTTCTTTGACCGTCTAAAATCAGTCTCGCGTGGTTTTGCATCACTGGACTATAATTTTGATCGTTATCAAGTGGACAAATTGGTTAAAGTCGACGTGCTAATCAACGGTGAAAAGGTGGATGCCTTGGCAATGATTGTGCATCAAGACCAAGCACGTTTCCGCGGTAATCAGCTAGTGACCAAGATGAAAGAGCTGATTCCACGTCAAATGTTCGATGTGGCGATTCAAGCCGCAATTGGTAGTCAGATCATTGGACGTAGTACGGTAAAAGCCATGCGTAAAGATGTCTTGGCCAAATGCTATGGCGGTGACGTATCGCGTAAGAAAAAGCTCTTGTCTAAGCAAAAAGCAGGTAAAAAACGTATGAAACAAGTGGGTAGTGTGGAGATTCCACAAGAAGCCTTCTTGGCTGTTTTACAAGTGGACAGTTAATACATCGCTTTATCTGAGAAAGTTCTGGTACATAACAGTTGAATATCGTCAGTTTTTTGATTAAAGCAACTAGACAAACAGCACGTTAATAGGCAATTTGGTATGGATTTTGATTTCAATTTAATTTTAGTGCCGTTGACCATAGGCTTAGGAATTGTCTGGCTGCTAGATAAGCTGGCACTCAAGCAGCGCAAAACTCGCGGCCGAGGTCAAGAAAGTCTGCTAGTGCGATGGGCCTATGATTTTTTTCCTGTGTTGGCTGTCGTATTGATCGTACGCTCGTTTTTGATTGAGCCTTTCAATATTCCATCTTCTTCCATGGTGCCAACGCTATATACGGGCGATTTCATTGCAGTCAATAAATATGCTTATGGCGTCCGCTTACCGCTGACTTACAATAAGGTGTTGGATACAGGATCACCTGAGCCTGGTGATGTGGTGGTATTTCGCTATCCTGAAAACCCAAGCATTTACTATATTAAACGCTTGATTGGCTTGCCAGGCGATACGGTGAGCTACAGTCAAGGCAAGCTCTCTATTAACGATGTACCCGTAAAAACAACGCCTATCGATTTTTCAGCCAATGCTGAATTGACATCACAGCTTTATCTGCCAGGACAGATGGGTCCAGGCGAGGTGCTGACAGAAGAAAGCGCGGCTGCGATGGGTCAGCAAGAAGAAGGCGCCGCGCAGTACTTCCAAGAAACGCAGGGTGAGAACCAGCACTTGGTTCGCTATCTAAAAGGGATGAACAGTGCCCAATATGCGCCTTTTTTACAGCAAGAGTCGCCAGAAGTGGTAAGCTCAGAGGGGACAGAGTGGCGCATTAAAGTACCAGAAGGTCATTATTTTGTGATGGGTGACAACCGTGATCGCAGTGCAGATGGCAGGTTCTGGGGATTTGTTCCTGATGAAAATTTAGCGGGTAAAGCGGTCTATATTTGGATGCATAAACCACCAGGATTAAACTTACCAACTTTCGAGCGTAATGGTACCATTGATTAATACCATGAGTACTCTATTGATTGAGTTATCGATAATAGTTTTATGCTAATATCGTTACTATTCAATAAATAGCGTTTTACTATCTAAGTCATAGGTATAGAACGCTATTAAAAATAGTCATCTATCTGTAGAGGGATATCATAATGCAGCAGTTATCTGGTCTTGCCACGCAGCGCGGTGCTAGTGTGACAAACATCGTTCTCATTATTATGATGTTGGGGATCGCGGTTAAACTCCTAGTGGCCATTGTGCCTGCTCAAATTGGTGACTATCAGCTCACGAAACTTTTGAGTGCAGAGCTTAAAGTAGCCAATGACAATAACGAGACAGCCAAGCAATTCGTTGAGCGTGTTAATAAACAGCTATCCATCAATGCTGACTATGACACCAAGGCAGAAGATGTATTCACTTTTACCAATAAAAAAACGGGCCAATTGGCCATTCATAAAGAATATGCAGTAACCAATACGTTCTTTAGCAATGTCGATATTGTGAATCGTTTCGAAGGAGACATCGATATGGCTACAGCAGAATAAATAATTATAAGATAGGACAGCGCTTTAGTGTCCTCAACAAAATCCAATATAGACTCTTATTAAACTGAATCTGTAAAACAGAAGGGATAACCACAAGCCACGCATGAAACCAACTTCGCAACATTCCCAAGCGGTTCTTACTTCCAAAAAAAATAGCACGTCTGTCGACACGCTTGTTGTTAGCTCAGAATTTACTCAGCGCTTAGCAGTCTTAACGCGCAAGTTAGGCTATGTATTTAATGATTTGAGCCTGCCAAAGCTTGCATTGACGCACCGCTCATTTGACAGCAAAAAAAACTATGAGCGTCTAGAGTTTTTGGGTGATGCGCTTTTGGGCATGATTGTGGGTGAGGCTTTATACCATCGTTATCCTAATCAAAACGAAGGGCGTCTAACCCGTATGCGTGCAACTTTGGTCCGCCAAGAATCATTGGTTATTATCGCGCAAAATCTAGAGCTGTCTAACCATCTGATATTAGGCGTGGGTGAGCGTAAGGGTGGCGGCCGTAATCGTGCTTCTATATTGGCGGATGCGGTAGAGTCTTTGATTGGAGCCATCTATTTAGACAGTCAAGATATGGAGATTACTCGTCATTGCGTACTCTCTTGGTATGGAGACTTGATTGACAACGTCAATGACCAAAAAGCACTAAAAGATGCGAAGAGCCGTTTGCAAGAGTGGTTACAGTCTAAGCAATTTGATTTGCCAAGCTACGAGCTTATGGAAACACGTGGCAACGCTCCCCATCAAATTTTCGTAGTACGCTGTCACGTGAATATTCAAAACTGCTCTGATATTACTGAATCTGGTGAAAGTCGCCGCATCGCTGAGCAAAAAGCAGCAGAACTTATGATTAATCAGCTGCACAAACTTCCAGGATCCGCTAAAAAACGCTCTTAGCGAATATTCGCAGGTGATTATAGGCATATTTCTGAGTCAACAATGCCGCTTTTGCGTGATAAGACCTGAAGCGGCATAGACCTAATTTACCTTGTATACTACTTATTTCAAATATTACCAGCTGATATCCAATAGTAACTACACCGACAAACTATTAAGTCATATTTGGCTGGATATAAACCCTATAGGATCAACTTATGAGCAATCACCCTGATGTGCCATCGAATAATGAAGATAGTACTCAAAATATGATTGAAAATACAGATGTCGATACGAATGCAGATAGCGTAGAAGATATCACACTAGAAAACGATCTGGCGATTGAAGAGTTTTTTGCACCAAGTGGTAGTGCCCAGTTGGCTGATGATTTTAGATCAGGCTATGTGGCTATCGTTGGACGCCCAAACGTCGGTAAGTCAACGTTGATGAACCACTTATTGGGTCAAAAATTATCAATTACCTCACGTAAGCCGCAAACGACGCGCCACCGTATTCATGGCATTTTGTCCAATCACGAGATGCAGGCGGTGTTTGTCGATACGCCAGGCATCCATCGCAATGAAGTACGGGCTATTAATGAGCGTATGAATAAAGCGGCAGTATCCGCTCTAGTAGATGTTGATCTGGTATTGTTCGTTGTTGACTCAGATCAATGGCGTGATGATGATCTATTGACGCTGCAAAAGCTTGGTGAGACCGATTTAACGATCGTACTGGTCATTAATAAATCAGATACTTTAAAAGATAAAGGCAGCGTATTGCCGCTTATTGAAACCTTTAATGAAAGTTTTGACTTTGCTGATATCGTGCCAGTATCGGCGCTCAAGAACCAAAACTTAGATCGTTTGCAAGAAGTGATTGCCTCACATTTACCAGTTGCTGCACCTATTTATGATACAGAGCAAATCACTGACCGTTCAGAGCGATTCTTAGCGAGCGAAATCATTCGTGAAAAAATCATGCGTAGTGCTGGTGATGAAGTGCCATACGACTTGACTGTACAGATCGACGCGTTTAAAGACGAGCCTGCGCATACAGATCCAAAGACAGGGCGTCCACGTAAAGCCTGTACCTTTATTGATGCAACTATCTATGTTGAGCGCAGTGGTCAAAAAGCCATTGTTATTGGTGATAAAGGCCAGCGCATCAAGCAAGTCGGTATGGATGCTCGTAAAGACATGGAGCAACTGTTTGACAAAAAGATTATGCTAACGCTATGGGTCAAAGTCAAACGTGGCTGGTCTGATGACGAACGTGCATTAACCAGTTTGGGATATTGATAGCAATCACGCATAGTACGGTAATATTGCTATCCATATGTTAAATGCTGAGGTAATAAACGATGCGTAACGAAGCGTTAATTGGCTATTTATTACATCAGCGTCCTTATCAAGAAAAGCGTGCGTTGTATTATCTTTTTTCTCAGCAGCATGGTGTGATACATGGTGTTGGGAAAAAAGGTGCACCGTTATTTATGCCTTTACAGCTATTTGCCACTGGCAAACGCGACTTAAAGACATTCACTCAAATCCAGATTACTTCGCAAACCACTCTCCAAACAAGTAACGAGCAAAAAGAAGGTACCTCTGCCACACTATCTACTGTACCTTATAGTAATATCAATGGACAGCACCAATATGCGGCGTTGTACCTTAATGAGATACTGTGGCGATTGTTACCGACCGAAGATCCAATGCCGGTATTGTGGCAACATTATCAGGACAGTTTACAGCAGCTGAAGCAACCTTTAGATAACACTGAGCTTCGTTTATGTTTGCGCCAATTTGAGCAGCACCTATTCAATGAGTTAGGTTTCACCTTAACGCTAACGCATGATAACATCGAACATACTATCGAACCTAATTGTGTATATCGCTTTTTACCTGATGTGGGGTTACTGCCAATCATGCAGAATGCTATAGAGTCCGAGCATTTAGAGAGTAGTACCGGACAGACTATATTTAAGGGTATCGATATTATCGAGATGGCCTACCTAGGTATCACTAAAGCAACGCTGAATAATTGGTCAAAGCTACATCGGCATCTGATAGATCATCTACTTGATTATCAACCATTACAAAGTCGGCTGCTATGGCAACAGCAACAACGTTATCAATAAAGAGATTATCATTTTTAAATCTATTGAGTTTAGGCCATGGCTTGACTTGTGGGAATATCGATACTGTTGCCTAGGCCGATGGTGTTGATGAGTTAAATATAGAACACGCTATGATTTAGGATTATAGCAAGCTGTTGTTATGGTAAAAAATGCGATGTATTAAAATGCTTAAAGGTAATGTACTTGCTACTTTGTCCGCATTCAATTACCCATCACAATCGGTAGGGTGGTCTTGATTAAGCTTCTGACTGACTCGACCGTTTTGATTGAAAGAAATTTGGTACATTGCATCATTATAGGTAGATGTGGGGCAGTACTTGATATGGCCAAAATGCCCCCGAGGTTTGCCACTATCACCCCAAAATTTGATGTAATGGCGACCCGCTCCGACTCTGAGTTTCAGTGTACTATATTTTAAATTAAAATATTGATTGAGTACTAGAGTATCAGCATTTGTATCGAAGTTTTTGTTACCGTTTTTGTCTACGAATAATATAAGCATGTTGTCACTATTGCGGTCGCATTGTATACCGTCATTCGATAAACAAACCAATACATCTTGTCTAGTGATATAGCTTTCAGCTTTTGCCAAAGCGAGGGCGTTCTCTAATTGGGTTTTGACGCGTTTGGCTTCCATACGCGTTAATTGCGTCAATATGCTTGGCGTTGCAATCGCTACTATGATAGCAAGCACCGTTACAGTAACAATCAGCTCGACAAGAGTGAAGCCATTCCTACCTTTAGCTCTTAAAGCTTGCAAATGCATTGCAGAACGTTTATTACATATAGTTAACTGGTGTAGTGGAGCGTACAACTGATTTATTCGAAATATTAGCCTATCATGACTAAGCATTCCCTTCATCAAAGTAGATACAGGTAAAACCACTATCAGTAATCTGCGATAATTTGATGATGTTTTATAAAGCGATTTCATAGATTGCTACATCCTATGGCTTCAGACTTTCCAAATAGAATAATCGCGCCTATTTGCAACATCTAGCTAATCCATTATGTAGAAAAAATACTTGATGAAGATTAGGGCGTGTTGAACATTCGACCATGGCACTGACAGCGACTATTTTTTAGGCGATTCGATGTTAAAAATAATAAGTTTAGTCACTCTAAGCGCTTATTTTTAACGATGAAGCGGCAAAAAAGAGTCCTGTCCCCTGCTTTTATCGTTGGGGCTGATGCTAAAATTACCCCATACTGCGTTACAAATCTCGCTAAGGCATCTGCATTATCGTCGCTTTGTGCCTTGTCTGGAACCATTTTAGCGATCAGCAGTGCCTATTTGCAAATGTTCAACACGCCCTAGTATTTTGGTTTGTTGGCAGTATACAAAATTATTACTTTTTTATAAGTTACTTCGAATATCAAATAAAGTCGACTATTTTAATATAAACAGAATATATGTCTATTGTCAAAAAATGTTTCAATTAGTGAATAATGTGCATTAGGAATAGAGAAAAATTATTAATTGTAATAAAATATGTTCAAACGATAGGTGCTAGTTGATTTAGCATCTATCGTGAACTGACATACAAAAGATAAAAAGCGTAAGGTGTGTTAGTTCTAAGTAACTTAGAATGGCTATTGTGTTTTAGTTACAACATTATCGTGTAATAATGTGTAGCTCGTTAACGAAAAAAGTTGTAAACTGAATGGATAATCGCTAAGCTACTTCTTAATTGGTTTTGCTTTGTACCTAAAATGCGTAAAAGATGTCTAATTTAGAGCGTCTTGAAAATCGGTTTTGCTTAATGCATCACTAAAATTATCCTTTGGAGGAAGTCCATGAAACTGAATAAAATTGCTTTAGCACTGTTCGCTGTAACAGCTGCACCTCTAGCAGCTAATGCTGGTGTTACTATTAGCCCACTATTATTAGGTTATCACTACAGCGAAGGCGCTGATGATGATCAAGCTGAATTACTAGGCGACTATAGTGGTAGTGGTGATAGCTACTATAAAGAAGACGGTCTATATACTGGTGCCGCTTTAGGTATCGAACTTACTCCTTCTACTCAGTTCCAAGTAGAGTATGGTGTATCAGATACTGATGCTATCCGCCAAGACGGTTCTGATAACTTCGATGCAGAGCAAGAAATGATCTCTGGTAACTTCTTAGTTGGTACCGAAGAGTTCACTGGTTATACTGATAGCGCTCTTAAGCCATATGTGTTAGTTGGTGCTGGCCAATCTAAACTTGAGATTAAAGACTCTTCAGGTGACAAAGTTTCAGGCACTAAAGATACTATCGGTAACCTAGGTCTAGGTGCTATGTATCGTATCAACGATGCACTAAGCCTACGTGGTGAAGCTCGTGCGATTCATAACTTTGATAACAACTGGTGGGAAGGCATGGCCTTGGCCGGTCTAGAAGTTGTACTTGGTGGCCATCTAGCACCTACAGTAGCAGTACCACCAATGGAAGAGCCAATGGTTGACAACACTCCAGTAGTTGTTGTTGAAGCTGACCTTGATTCTGACGGTGATGGCGTACCTGATAGCATGGATGCATGCCCAGGCACTCCAATGAATGTGGTGGTTGATGAGCGTGGTTGCCCAGTACCAGTAGATATTACTGATGAGCTAAAAATGGAACTACGTGTATTCTTTGATAACGATAAATCAGCTATCAAAAACCAATACAAGCCAGAAATCGCTAAAGTAGCAGAAAAAATGCGTGAGTATCCAAACTCTACAGCTCGTGTAGAAGGTCATGCATCTAAAACTGGTCCTTCAGCACGTTATAACCAACGTCTATCTGAAGCTCGTGCCGTTGCTGTTAAATCTATGCTAACTAACGAATTCGGTATTGCTCCAAACCGTCTATCAACTGTTGGTTATGGTTATGACCAACCAATCGCATCAAACGATACTGAAGAAGGTCGTGCTATGAACCGTCGTGTTTATGCCATCATCACTGGTGACAAAACTATGACTGTTGAACAAACTAAAGATATGGTTGTTCAGTAAGTATTAGATAAATAATCGTATAGTTAGATATATGGTTACAAAAAAAGCCACCCAATCGGGTGGCTTTTTTTATTTATGTATTGAGAAAAGTAAGTTATTTCATAAATTTATGAATCAATAATGTTATACTAGCCACCCAAACATTCTGTAAATTGACAGAATGTACATTAGCATAGCTATCTGTACGATGAATTTATCGGCATAGATATTTGATTATATTGAGATTTTCTGAGTGATAGCATTTATTGTGTATCATCTAAAATTCAATATTTATCTTATTGATGATAAAAGTTTATCCAGCGGCGCTTATTGCTACTGCATTTTTTTAAGACGACACGAGCATTTTATATGGCGAACGATATCAAACACCTGCGTAACATTGCAATTATTGCCCACGTTGACCACGGTAAAACAACTTTGGTTGATAAATTATTACATCAATCTGGTACTTTTGGCGATCGTGCAAATATTGCTGAACGTGCAATGGATTCAGGTGATATTGAGCAAGAACGTGGTATTACTATTTTGGCTAAAAATACAGCCATTCGTTGGACAGATCAGACTTCAGGAACTGAATACCGTATTAATATCGTTGATACCCCAGGTCACGCCGATTTCGGTGGTGAAGTTGAGCGTGTGATGTCAATGGTTGATTGCGTACTTTTGGTTGTTGATGCTGTCGATGGTCCGATGCCTCAGACTCGTTTTGTAACGCAAAAAGCATTTGAACAAGGTCTAAAGCCGATTGTTGTTATCAATAAAATTGACCGTCCTGGCTCACGCCCTGATTGGGTAATGGATCAAATTTTTGATTTGTTCGATAATCTAGGTGCAACTGATGAGCAGCTTGATTTTCCAGTGGTTTATGCATCAGCGTTAAATGGTATTGCAGGTTTGGAAGCAGATGATTTAGCTGATGACATGACGCCACTATTTAAAACTATTGTTGATGTTGTACAGGCGCCGCAAGTTGATGCAGACGCACCATTCCGTATGCAGATCTCAAGCCTTGATTACAATAGCTTCGTTGGTGTGATTGGTATTGGTCGTATCCAGCGTGGTAAGGTTAAAACCAATACACCAGTTACTGTCATTGATAAACATGGTAAGACACGTAACGGCCGTATCTTAAAAATTATGGGCTACCATGGCCTTGATCGTATTGATGTTGAAGAGGCACAGGCTGGTGATATCGTTTGTATCACAGGTATCGATGCGCTTAATATCTCAGATACGATTTGTGATCCTAATAAAGTTGAAGCATTACCAGCATTAACAGTTGATCAGCCTACCGTATCAATGAATTTCCAAGTAAATAACTCACCATTTGCTGGTCGTGAGGGTAAGTTTGTCACTTCACGTAATATTCGTGAGCGTCTTGAGCGTGAATTGATTCATAACGTTGCACTACGTGTAGAAGACACTGAATCTCCAGATAAATTTAAAGTCTCTGGTCGTGGTGAGCTTCATCTATCTGTACTTATCGAGAACATGCGCCGTGAAGGCTTTGAGATGGGTGTTTCAGGCCCAGAGGTTATCGTAAAAGAAGTTGATGGTGAGCTACAAGAGCCGTATGAAAACGTTGTCTTCGATATCGAAGAAGAGCATCAGGGTTCTATTATGGAGCAGGTTGGTCTACGCAAAGGCGAGATGACCAATATGGAGCTTGATGGTAAAGGTCGTATGCGTATTGAAGCGACAGTACCAGCTCGTGGTTTGATCGGTTTCCGTTCTGAGTTTTTAACATTGACTTCAGGTAGTGGTATCATGACGTCAAGCTTCTCGCATTACGGTCCACAAAAAATCGGTGATGTGGGTGGTCGTTCAAACGGCGTATTGGTTTCTATGGCAAACGGTACTTGCCTAGGCTTTGCACTGTTTAACCTACAAAAACGTGGTAAGTTATTTGCTGAGCCACAGCTTGAAGTTTATGAAGGTATGATTATTGGTCTTAACTCTCGTAACGATGATATGACGGTTAACCCAACAACCGGTAAGCAGTTAACCAACGTACGTGCTAGTGGTACTGATGAAGCGTTGACGTTGACGCCAGCAGTTAAGTTCACGCTTGAGCAAGCGCTTGAGTTCATTCAAGATGATGAGTTGGTTGAAGTCACGCCAAAAGCGATTCGTCTACGTAAACGTTATTTGACTGAAAGTGAGCGTAAGCGTCACAGCCGTAGTAAGAAAAATGCATAATATCGACAGTATAAACTATTCAATCTTTTAGAGCGTTGATTTTCAACACCAAAATTTAATGTCTTTTAGACATCGGAGTAGTTAAAGAATTAGCAGTATAGGGTGAGCTATAGTGGTTCACTTTATACTGCTTTTTTTTGTTGTAATTTTGAAGAAATAAATACAAAATGAACATTAGTTTTGATGTGTTCAATGATTAACGTTAGAGTGAAGTATGATACTGATTATATAAAATATCTATACGCCTATAGATAATTTTTGAGGAGAATACAATGAGTATGGTTTCAGAATTTAAAGAATTTGCTCTAAAAGGCAATGTGATGGACTTAGCAGTTGGTGTTATCATTGGTGGGGCTTTTGCTACCATCACTAAATCATTGGTAGATGATATCATTATGCCAATTGTCGCTTTCATTGTAGGGGGCGAGATTAACTTTAAAAATATGCTTTTGGTATTGGGTGATGTGCCTAATGGGGTTGCTATGACCTACGATGCACTCAAAGAAGCTGGCGTTCCTGTATTAGCATATGGTAGCTTCATCACTGTACTCATTAATTTTCTAATTTTAGCTTTTATTATTTTTATGATGGTGAGAGTAGTAAATAAAATGCGTCGTACGGAAGCTGTAGAGGAAGCTGTAGTAGAGCCATCAGAAGAAGTACAGTTACTGCGTGAAATCAGTGCTAAATTAAGTAATACTCATATTGTAAAATAATAACGTACGGTTTAGTGGTAACAAAAAAGGCTAACTTTATGTTAGCCTTTTCTATTGTCTATTCATAAAGTCATATTTTTTGATTTATGCTAAAAACGATCAAACACAGTAGCTTATGGCGTGACAACCACGTAATCGTTAGTATTAATCAAAATCTCTGATGGTTGGTCAACGACAATACGCACAGTATTATTGTCAATAACTTGTGATTTATAATAGTTGTCTTCAGCAACTGTACAGCCTAAACATCTTCCCATAGCATCCCAAGGCTCAACAAATAATTTTTGCTGCGCTTGATCGGCATTTCCACCGATAAGAGAGAAGGGTAGGCTCACGATATAGGCGGCGGTACCAGCCACAGCATTGACCAGTTGTAATGGTTTACCAACAATCGTATCTACTACCATCGTCTCATACGAAGGGCCAAAGTCAGTTTCGTCTATTTCTATGGCTGCAAGAGTAGGTTGCATACTAGCAGCCATTAACGCTAAGGAAGTAAAGACAGGAAACAACTTTTGCTTAACTGCGCGTTTGTTTGTGGCTTTAACCGTCATAACGATATCCTAAAATTTACAATTAGTATGATTAATGGCTGCTGCTGTCTCCATATAGGAATATCGCGGCAACGACAGGTAGGGTAAGTATTACAGAAGAATAAATAGTGCGCACTATTTTTGTAAGCGCTAGCACTATTAAAGCAAGATGTACGCCAATAAGCAACAAGAATACATGGGATATTCTTATGTGAGTAAAAAAATATATCAAACTAGATTGTATTTATTTTGAAAATAGTAGCAGATTTGTCTTTAGTCAAGGTAAGAAATCATATGAGCACTAATTAAGCTTAAGCTAACGGCTGACAATTTGGACAATAAACGCTGGCTCTACCATTGAGCTTAACATTTTCTAGAATGGTATCGCATTTTAGGCAATGCTCTCCTTGCCTACCATAAACATTTAAAGTCTGCTGAAAATAACCCGTTTGACCACTCGCGACTGTAAAATCTCGTAGCGTTGAGCCGCCAAGTTTGATAGCCTTTTTTAATATATCTTTAATATTGTCAACTAAAATTATCAGCTGCTCAAGTGACAGTTGATTGGCTGGGGTAGCAGGGTGAATACCTGATAGGTAGAGGCTTTCCGTCGCATAGATATTACCGACACCTACCACGACTTTTTGTTCCATAATGACAGATTTGATAGCTCGTGCGATGGACTGTGTTCGTTTGGTCGATGGTTTTTTGTTAGAGCCTGTATTGTTATGATCTTTATCGGATAAGTTATTACGTTGAATAACGTTATAAAGATATTCTGCGGTAAAATCTTCCGAGAGTGGCTCAGGGCCCAAGTGGTCCAGTAATTTGCTACCGTAATCTTCATACCATAATACTGAGCCAAATCGTCTTGGATCGTAATAATGTAGCTGAGACTTTGCATTTTCAGAATCCCTAAATACTACTATTAGATGATCATGTTTACGTTTGTCAGTGCCATAACTGTGCTGCTGTAAACTACCTGACATGCCTAAATGAATCAAAAGCTTAAGTGGTGCTACCATGGCATCATTATCATTAAGCACTGTGGGCAAAAATTTAAGAACAAGATATTTTGCTCGGCGTTCAACGCTATCTAACGTGTAGTCAGCCAGACTACTTAAGTCATCTGGCATCGCCCAACGTAGTTTGGGTTGAAAGACCTTTATGTCAATCACCTGTTGTCCTAATAATGGTGCAAGGCTAGTCTTGGTGGTTTCTACTTCTGGCAATTCGGGCATGATGTTTTATGACAACTCTATTTTTGAGTGAATAATTGGTAGCTTAGCATGTCAACTAAGCCACAGCGCGACGAGCATGTAAGACACCGTGCTGTTGCTCTAGTTTCGCCAGTAACTTAGATAGATGCGCTAGCCCTGAAACTTCGATATGAAATTTCAAAAAGGCGATATTGTCATCGTTACTAAGCGTTTCAACTTTGCGGATATTGACGTTCTCTTTATCAATAATCTGTGTCAAATCACGCAACAGGCCGCGTCTGTCATACGCCTCTACGTGGATATCAACTGGCTGATAGCGACCAGATTGTACTTGCCAAGCTGCCTCTATTTTGCGCTCAGGATCACGCTCGACCAAACGCAGATACTCAGGGCAACCGCGGTTATGAACGCTGACACCTCGCGATAAGGTAATGTATCCGGCAATTGGCTCACCATGTACAGGATGGCAGCAGCCTGCTAAATTGATTTCAATATTATCCAGACCGTCGATACGGATTTTGTAGGCATCGAGCTTGCTCGCATCTCTAGTATCGACGTGCGGTGCAAAGTTCTCTGGTGGTATCTCGGGTTCTAAATGCAGCTGCCGAGAAATATGGCTGGTTAGCTGATTGAGACCGATATCACCTGTGACGAGCCCCACGATAATATCATCGGTCGTATTGACGTGGAAATGCTGGATATAGTCATTTAAGTCAATGCTATTGGGATGCACAGATAGGCGCTCAAGCTCTTTGCTAAGCATCTGACGACCTATTTCAATATTCTTATCACGGTCTTGTTTGTTGAACCATTGACGCAGTTTTGAGCGTGCGCGATTGGTATGAATATAGCCCAGTGAGGCGACTAGCCAATCACGATTGGGCTCACGCGATGCCTTAGTGATGATCTCAACTTGTTCCCCTGTTTTTAGCTGATAAGTCAATGGCACATAGCGCTGATTAACTCGGGCTGCCTGTGCACGGTTACCAACTTGGGTATGCACATAATAGGCAAAATCGAGAACGGTTGCACCTTTTGGTAGCTCGGTGATGTCGCCGTCACGGCTGAAAATATAGATACGCTCGAGCTCATCAAAATCAACGAGTTGTTCTTCTTCGTCAAGCTCCATGTCATCTAGCTCTTCGCCTGTCATGACAGATGAGCGCGGCTGGTTACGGGTCTCGTTGTTAATAGACAGTAGCTGACGTAGCGAGCTGATTCTTTGATTTAAGTAATTGTCTTTTTTATTCTTCAGGCCTTCTTTGTAATTGACATGTGCGCACATGCCAAGCTCCGCCTCAAAATGCATCTCCTGAGTACGAATCTGCACTTCAAGCGATTTGTTTTCGGCAATGACGGCGGTATGTAGTGAGCGGTAGCCGTTTGACTTTGGGTTGGTAATATAATCGTCAAATTGCTCAGGAATATAACGCCACAAACCATGTACCAAGCCTAAGACGTGATAACAGTCTGAAGGATTATTGACCAATACTCGCAATGCTCGGATGTCATACAGCTGGTCAAAGGATAAACCTTTGAGTTTCATTTTGCGGTAAATAGAATAGATATGCTTGACGCGTCCGGATACTTCGCCCTCAATGCCAGCATTCGCTAATGCCTCATTGAGCTTCTCTTCTACACGCTGAATATAAGACTCGCGTTCGCTTCGCTTTTCGGACAGTAGCTTGGCAATCTCTTTGTACCTATCGGGCGCAAGGTAGCGAAACGCCAGATCCTCAAGCTCCCACTTGAGCTGTGCAATACCTAAGCGATGGGCCAATGGCGCATAAATAGTCATGACCTCGCGCGCGACACGAGTTTGACGCTCTGGCCTAGAAAACGTCAACTCACGCATGGCAAAGGTACGCTCTGCCAACTTAATGAGTACCACACGCACGTCGTTGGTGACAGAAATGAGCATGCTATAAATATTTGATAGCTGGTCACGCTGATTATTGACGAAATGATCTTCTAAGCGTTTATTGCTCTCAATAATCTCTGAGAGTTTCCCCATTGCTAAAGTGTCTTTAACAAGGGCTAGGATATCCGCACCAAAATTTTTCTCAACTTCAGCAAGACTAATGATGGATTTGCGGGCACTGCGATATAGCATGGCAGCAACAAGCGCGTCTTCATCTTGATAGAGATAGGTCAATATGTCTGTCATGCCAATACCAGTGACGTAAGCACCTGAGCGCTCAGATTCGCTAGTATTCATGTGACTGCGGATAAACTCACAAGCAGCACTCAGATGAGGTACAGACTCTTGTCCGATACGCTTCGCCACATTGTCGAGCCAAGTGGGTACATCGATATTGGCTTGATCTAAATCAATGGATTCGAGCTCTTCATCTGAGAGCGTATAGGTGTTGTCCAGATACTCGTTTTCAAGCGCGGGGTCGAGGCCATCATAAGTATGTGCCGCTGATCGATCAAAAGTAGTATGTAGCTTGTGAGTTGACAGCTGGTATTTGATATCGAGAGGAATCTGGGCGTAGCTGTTGGCAGATTGGTGAGAGCGTTGGCTCGCTACCAATTGCGCCGCCAGTGTGGCACTGTCGGCCTGCGTGGTTTGTCCATCCACCAACGGCAACCCCTCACGAATTTTTACCATAGCCGACTCCTCTTAGCTATTTTGAATTGATTATAACCTCATCTACTATGCACACACTCCGAATGAACGATTCATAAAGTGCCAGCTATAAACCAATACAACTGCTAAAAATCTGATTTTTAGCAGCCATAAAATGCGCGTAAAATATATAAAGCTACGAGTACAAGTGCTGCTTATACGGCGATATACAGTATAAGAAGATTGTTTACTATTATCTCACTTTGAAAGGACAAATCAAGCTAGGCTCTGTAATGACTTTGGTTAATTATGTGAAATAGTCGTGAGCTATGGGCAAAATATTATCCAAGCTTGGATTCAGTGTTGCGGTCATAATACGGCTACTTAAGAGGTTATTACGAATCATAAGATACGTATAAAAATCAGCTGTCTACTTTTTCAAAACGAGCGATAGACTCGACGTGTCCAGTATGGCAGAACATATCCATGACACCCGCATGCGTCAAGCGATACCCTTGCTCTAGTAATGCTTTGGTATCGCGGGCGAGGGTTGCTGGATTACAAGAAACGTAGACGATACGCTCAGCGTTGAATTTTGGCAAATACTGCATAATCTCCCAAGCACCAGAGCGCGGGGGGTCGATGAGTAAGGCGTCAAAACCCTGATTGGCCCAAGGTTTGTCAGTGCAATCTTTTGTCAAATCTTGACTATAAAATTCAGTATTGCTGATACCGTTACGACGAGCATTGTCAGCCGCACGCTTGGTCATGGCCTCACTACCTTCGACACCCACCACAGAACCTGTTTCACCAACGAGACGTGCTAGCGGCAGGCTAAAATTACCCAAACCACTAAACAGATCCAGTACTCGCTCACCTGCTTTTAAATCTAATAAGTCGCAAGCCAGCTTGGTCATTTGGCGATTGACAGATAAATTGACTTGGGTAAAGTCAGTAGGAATAAATTCAAAGGTCAAATCATATTCTGGCAGTTGATAATATAGGCGACCAAACTGCTCGCTTAGATCATCTGCCTCTGTCAAAGCGATACGTTCAATACTATCAGCACCTTTTGACTGTAGATATAGCTGCCAATTGCGCGCTGCAAAGAATGCTTTTAATTTGTCTATATCAGCCTCTGACAGCGGCTCTAAGTGACGCACGATTAGTGCAACAGGTTGATTGCCGTCAGGCAATTCTGGCAATTGCTCACCCATCGCAAGCTCAAGCTGAGCAATCTTGTCACGGCTCTCTAGCGTGCTGATGAGCGTCTTTAAGTTCTCAATCTCAAAACCGATGCGTGGGTCTAAGATATGGCATTCATTGAGCTCTGCCAAAAAGTTACTTGAGCGCTCACGAAAGCCGACCAGCGCGGTTTCTTTTTTGACGACATAGCGCACGCCTAGACGAGCCTTGGTGCGATAGCCAAGACGATCACCTACGACAGGTGCTAGCCAGTTATCAGGTTCTACATTGGCTTGATGCATGAGCATCTCAGCAAGTACGGACTGCTTAAAATTTATCTGCCCATCGGGCTGCCAGTGTTGTAAGTTGCAGCCACCGCAAACACCAAAATGTGGGCAAGGCGGCACAGCACGCTCAGGATTTGGATTGGCAGTGATGCTGATTGCATCGCCTTCCTCAAAACTGGCACGGCTATTGGTGATTTTTACCAGTGCGCTTTCACCCGGTAGGGCAAAGCTTACAAATATTTTTTTGCCATGCTTATCTTCAGCATGGCCATCATCAACCCCAAAACCATTGCCATAGATGGCAACACCGCGACCATCATGTGACAAACCATCAATGTTAAATGGAATCGGCTCTGCATCTTTTAGACGACGGCGCGTTTTTGATGATGGCTTAGATTTTTTCTTGCTGGGTGGAATGGCAATCTTTTGGCTATCATTCGTTTGAGTAACACCGTTCTGCGGAGCAGAATTGGCTATTGAGGTTTTGGAGTCGGTGGGTTGCATAAACCTGCCTTAATAATAAATAACTATAAGAGGAGAATAATAAACTGCTAATAATACGGTTTCTATAATTTGGGTGCCGATGACCAGTCAGCAATAAACTCTTGATGTCGTGGACTACCATCGGCTTGGGTATATTGTGCTAGATAGTCGTAGCTCTGCTGTTGCCACGCATCAAAATCTGGTGAGGACAGCTTTCCTGTCAGACGTAGCCAACGAAGATAGATGAGCCAAGTGTTCATCACATCAGACTCACAATAGATGGAGAGTGTCTGCCAATCACCACTACTGACGAGCGCGCCCACCATGCTACCATCAACGTCAGTTTTGCCTGGTAATCCATATAAACTGGCGACGATATCCATGGCCTCGCGGCGACTGGCACCGTACTGACTAAATCTGTCCATCAAATCAAGATGACGTGTATGGAAGCGATTGACGTAGTTATCAAAGCGCATATTTTTGATACGTTCACCTTCTTCAAACAGCCATGGCGCTGATAAATCATATTGCATAGCGCGATATATCAGTACAGGTATGTCAAAACCTGAACCATTCCAACTGATGAGCTGTGGCAAGGTCTCAAGATCACTGAATGCCCGAAAAAACTTGGCAAGAATGTCTTTTTCGCTAAACTTATCCGCGGTCAATGAAAACAACGATAACTTACCATCCTTGATATACAGTGCCGAGATACAGACAATGCGCTGCAATGGCAAGCGCATAAAATCATGTCCTGCCTCCTGCATGCGGATGGCTGTCAGTGCGCTTAAGGTGTCTTCATCATTCAGTGCAGCCAACTGCGGATAAATACGCCGTGCGCCATCGATATCGGCGACCGTCTCGATATCGAAAACTAGTATAGGGTCGGACGGTAGAGCTTGTGACATAAAGAATCCTGCATTTTTATAAGCTTACTATGCTGCGTTATCTGCATCATTATCGATATGACTGTCATCAACATTGTATAAACCTGTCGATAAATAACGGTCTCCACGATCACAGACGATAAAGGCAATGACGGCATCAGGATTATTTTTGGCGACTTGCGTTGCTGCCCATGCCGCTGCACCTGAGGACACTCCAGCAAAAATACCTTCAGTTTTTGCCAGTTTGCGCATGTAGACTTCAGCGATACGCTGATCGACATCCATGATCTCATCGACCAAGTCTGCATCAAAAATACCCGGCATATATGCAGCAGGCCAACGGCGGATGCCAGCAATAGAAGCGTCTTCATCAGGCTGCAAACCAATGATTTTGACGTCTGGATTTTGTTCTTTTAGATAACGTGAGACACCAGTGATGGTGCCAGTGGTACCCATTGAGCTAATAAAGTGGGTGATCTTACCGTCAGTTTGCGCCCACAACTCAGGCCCTGTGGTGAGATAATGCGCTTGACTGTTGTCAGGATTGTTAAACTGATCCAGTACGATGCCTTTACCATCGGCTTGCATCTGTAATGCCAAATCACGCGCCGCTTCCATGCCTTCATCGACTTCAATCAACGTCGCGCCGTAAGCAATCATGGCATCTTTACGCTCTTGAGTAGAGTTGGTTGGCATCAGTAATGTCATTGGATAACCGCGCATCGCCGCGACCATAGCTAATGCAATGCCAGTATTGCCGCTAGTGGCTTCAATCAATGTATCGCCGGGTTTGATATCACCGCGCTGCTCTGCTTGATAAATCATATTAAAAGCAGGGCGATCCTTTACAGAGCCAGCAGGGTTATTGCCTTCTAATTTGGCTAATAATGTGGCGCCATTTTCGATATGCTCTTGTTCAGGTAGGCGCTGCAATTTAACCAATGGCGTTTGACCGACACAATCGGCAAGCGTGGTGACTTGAGTGATAAAGTTAGCGTTTGACATGGCCGTTGCGGACATAAGAAATCCTTATTTATTTTCTAAAATATTTTTTGGGCGATAGGCTGTGATCGAATCACTATTTTTTATTGTCTGATCATCATTTGAGACAAGCGTTTTGTGTATTGGCTTATAGTGACAGATAAACCAAAACTTAACGGCAGTAGCGTACGCTCTCATTCATCATGAGGGTAAACCATCTAGTGTGGCAAATAAAAAGTTGCGTCATTATATCATTTTGTTGCTAGTTGCGCTTATTGCATAAAAGAATAATACTTGATGAAAGCGCCTTTTACTGGCAATTTTTTTAGGGACAAAAGCAGGTTTTATGGTGCCGCAACCATGCCGTTTAGTAACGTATGTATATTTGTTAGGTTTGCTTAAAGCCATATTGGTCAAAGTTTGTGTTTCATTCACCTTGAATGGGTAAACGCGATTTATAGAATCCTGTTAAGATAATCTTGAACCATAAAAGGCGTATCTTTAAAAAACAAGCTAGCAAGCTTAAGCATTTTTTATGGTAGCGTAGAGACCGTAACAAAATTCACAGACAGCATTTTCGTAGAGAGTAGAGCGAGCATGGCATATAAAAAACGTTTTAATACCAGTAGCGCTTATGGTCAGCTGATCCTATTGGTGTTTTTACCCATCTGCGTGTTGGCGGCGGTAGGGGGGATTTTGGTATTTCACGAAACCATGCGTGCGAGCGATTCAGAGCAAGAGGCACTGGCTGAGGCGGTATTGATTCGTTATACACCAGTCATTGCAGAGCTGATTCCTGATTTGTTGGAGCAAGAACGTCAGCAATCAAAAAGCAGCACAGATGAGGCATCACAGAGTGCGATGACAACGCTCGAAAGCATACAGGATAAACTCGGGCGTATGCAGTCTGAGCAGCATGTACAGCGTATTGCTGTTATCAATGAAGGCAATCAAGTATTGGCGACCGTAGGCTATGGTCTGAACGAGAAATGGCCGCTAATCAGTGACTCAGCAAAGTTTTTATCGCAAAAACCAACGCCTGTAGGCACGGCATATGGCAGCGTGTTGGGTGAGTTTGAGGGGCAGACGTTGTGGCTACTGGTCGATATGGACAACGAGCCACTTTATATCGCCCGTTATCGTATCGCGATGGCGCTGGTGATTACCGGTCTGTTTACCATTCTGATTTTATTACTCAGCTTAAATATTTACTCAAAGCGTTGGATTGCACCTATCTATGAGCTGCGTTTGCAATTACAACGTACCCATGTTGATAACTTATATCAGCCTGTACCAGTAGAGTCAGATGGTGAGCTTAATTTATTACAGCAAGATTTGGTCAAGACATTTCGTCGCCTCCATAGAAGTTTTCAGGAGCTCAAGGATCATGCCGAGCAAACCGAAGACGATCTGCGTTTGGCATTTGATGAGATGGAAATGCAAAACATCTCTATTCGAAATGCGCGTGATGCTGCCATCTCAACCAGCCAAGCCAAATCCGCATTTTTGGCCAACATCAGCCACGAGCTGCGCACGCCGTTGAACAGTATCGATGGCTTTATTAACTTATTAGCGCGTCACGGTGAGCTCAATCCTGAACAGGATTTATACGTACAGACTATCCGCAAATCCTCAGCTCACCTACTTGCTTTGGTCAATGATGTTTTGGATTTTTCTAAGATTGAGGCGGGCAAGTTGGTGCTTGATCGTCATGAGTTTGATTTGTATGACACCATTTATGATGTGGTTGATATGCTCTCTCCTGTCTCTGCCGAGAAAGGGCTGCGCATGGCTGTCTTGTTCTATAACGATGTGCCAATGCGTATCAATGGCGATGCGCTGCGCCTCAAGCAGGTATTGACCAATATCGTTGGTAATGCCATCAAGTTCACAGATAGTGGCGATGTGGTCGTACGGGTCAGCTTGGATGATCACCGTGATAACTATCTAATGATTAGCGTGCAAGACAGTGGTAAAGGCATCTCGCTTGCTGATCAAAAAATGCTGTTTCAGAGCTTTAGCCAAGGCGATCCGTCAATCACGCGCCAGTATGGTGGTACGGGGTTGGGTCTGGTTATCTCCAAGCAATTAACGCGTCTGATGGGCGGCGATATCGGCTTTCATGACAATGCTCAAGAGAACATCGCCAACCAAGGCGCGACGTTTTGGTTCCGTATGCCAGCCCATGTCGATGTGCTAGAGGCACCAACTGGTCAGACCATTGAGCTGCCAGTATTGGCACCGCTTGCGAGCGAGACAGATGAGTTCAACGTCTTGGTTTGGATCAGTCATACGGCCTCAATACAAGTGTTGAAGGCCAGCTTGCAGTACTTGCCGATTAAGCTCACCCAAGCCAATTCATTACCGGGGGTGCTTGAGTCACTCAAAGAGCATGGCAACTTTTGGGATTGGGTCATCGTCGATGATGACACGCAAGACGATATGATGGCGTTACTCAAGCAAATCCGTCTCCATTATCAAGGCAAACTTGCTGTGTTTGGCTATCAAGTGGCAGCTGACCAAACACTGCTAAACCGCTATCAAGCCAATATCTTGTATGAGCCATTGGACAAAAGACAGCTATATGCAATGCTTGATACACAAAACCGTAGCATGCCAAAGAGCTTACAAGAGCCGCGCTGGAAAGGGATTACCGTGCTGGCAGTTGATGATCATCTACCAAATTTGTTGGTGCTTGATGCGCTATTGAGCGAGCTTGGCATACAAGTCATTACAGCGAGTAGCGGCTTTGATGCCATAGAAATTATCAGTAAACAGCAAACCAAAAATGTCAAATCTGCTAAAAACGATAAGCAGAGTCTGTCGAATAAAACGCAACTCTCAAAAGCCGAGACACGCGATGATGTCAATAAAAAATCCAGCACCTCCCTGTATGCTGAAGAGAGTGCAAATGACGATAAAACAGCTACTCAAGATAAAAATCATATCGATTTGATATTTATGGATATCCAAATGCCGCGTATGTCAGGTCATGAAGCAGCGAAGCAAATTCGGAGCATTGAAGCGGCTGATAGCCGTATTCCTATTATTGCTCTCACCGCACATGGCTTAGCGGATGAGCGCGACAAGCTGATCGCCAGCGGTATCAATGACTACGTTGGCAAACCAATTAGCCAACCTCAGTTATTGCAAGTACTCCAAAAGTGGCTAGGCCGGAAAAGCATCACACCGCAAATAACGGCATTGGCTGATACTGATCTGCAAGCTTCTAATTTGCAAAGCATCGATTTACAAAATACCGACTCCGAAAATATACACCTCACAGAACAATCGACGCCGCTCTCGGATCAAAAGACCCCAATTTATCCGATGGTCAAAGACAACGAACGCGTTCGTAATAGGACTGAAATCACAGAACCGCCAAAAGTCACTCGACCATTATCACTGAAAAAAATCCGTGATGACTACTTGCGTGACAGTCAGCCACGTGACGATTATAGACGAGAGACCACCCGTGAGAACCAGCCTCGCTATGAGAGCCTACGTTTATACAAGCAAGGGCAAGAATCATTATTATATCCACCAAAAGAACCGACAGATAATTCTGCTGAAGACATAACAGCGAATATGGACAAAAGGCTATATGAGCAAACGGATCACAACCTCCATCAAAAAAACCTCAGTACAATGGATACGTCTGATATTTTAGACTGGCAAGATGCGCTTACTCGCTCAGCAAACAAACCTGATTTAGCAGCCAAGCTCATCATTATGATGCTCGATACGATTAACGAGGAAAAGCAAGCACTGACTCAAGCATGGGAAGCTCGTGATCGTAACTTATTGGCACAAATCGCCCATCGCATATTGGGCGGCAGCCGTTATACAGGAGTGCCGCAGCTACGTCAGGCCAGCCAAGATTTGGAAGATAAGTGTCTGCTGAATGTACAGCATACGACACCTGTGCAATTTGCAATGATTGAGCCTTATTATGAGGCATTATTAACGGCGCTAGACAACCTGCAAAAGGTAGATTTATCATCTTATCCGCAGCTTAATTATCATCGTTTGAGCGAAAATGACATGACGTGGAAAATGATTTAGAGCAGGTAATCGGACCGTTATTATGCGATGTAATAAGTGAATTGCATACGATACCGATCACTAGCGGTCAGATAATGTGCGAATATTAAAAGGCAGACGCTTGATACAGTATCGTAGCAGTCAGTTATTGCTACGGTAGAGTAGGGTTAAGCCTGCTAATATTGTGACCATCATTACTAGGGCGTGTTGAACATTCGCAAATAGGCACTGCTGATCGCTAAAATGGTTCCAGACAAGGCACAAAGCGACGATAATGCAGATGCCTTAGCGAGATTTGCAACGCAGTATGGGGCAATTTTAGCATCAGCCCCAACGATAAAAGCAGGGGACAGGACTCTTTTTTGCCGTTTCATCGTTAAAAATAAGCGCTTAGAATGACTAAACTTATTATTTTTAACATCGAATCGCCTAAAAAATAGTCGCTGTCAGTGCCATGGTCGAATGTTCAACACGCCCTATAGTTATTTTATTCATTAATAAGGATTATTATGAACGTGGTTGCCAGTTACCAGTATGAAACATTACAAGTGCATGTCGTAGACAATATATTAACGGTCACCTTAAATCGTCCAAATAAAAAAAATGCCATGAGCTTTCAAGTCATAGATGAGCTGATTATGGTGGCAGAGCGCATTAGCAAAGACAAAACGATACGCGCGGTTATTTTAAATGGTGCAGAAGGCACATTCTGTGCAGGTATTGATTTAGGGGATTTAAACCATCCCAAAAACCAAGCCTTTGCTATTTGGGAGCTGATTAAGCCTTGGCAAAGCTCATTCCAACGTGTCTGCTTGGTGTGGCGTGATCTACCAGTACCTGTCATCGCGGTACTAGAAGGCTACTGTATTGGCGCTGGGCTACAGCTAGCATTGGCTTGCGATGTGCGTATTAGTCATCCGGATTGCCAGCTGTCTATTATGGAAGCCAAATGGGGTTTGGTACCGGACATGGGATTGACGCAATCGGCATTTGGGGTGGTACGAGAAGACGTTCTCAAAGAGCTTGCCATGACGGCGCGCATCATCAATGCCAATGACGGCAAAGAATTAGGATTAATCAGTCATTGTAGTGAGACGCCGCTTGAGCAAGCACAGCAGCTGGCGGCTGAGTTTGCTGAGCGTTCTCCTGATGCTGTGCTAGCGAGCAAACGCGTAATCAATGCGATGTATGAGCAGCCTGCAACTACCTTATATAAAGAAAAAATCTGGCAAATTAAGATGATGCTTGGACGCAATCGTAAACTTGCTCTGAGAAAAGCAAAGCAAGCTAGCACGGTGTTTAGCAAACGTCAGTTCCGCTAACGTTCTTTAATTTTGGTAGATATTGTCTTAAGGATTTTATCTGAGACAATTTCGGCCTCAGTACTTAGATTAAAAGTACGCCAGACATATTTTGATAAATTACGTTGATTGTTTTTAGTTGTTAAGGCTTGTTTCATTAGTCCCTTATGGCTATTGAAATCCGAGTGGACAGCACGATATAACACTGTTTGCTTGCACAGATTTAGATAAAGATGCACTATTGTCGTTAAAAATATCTATTTCATGCATCTTACAAGCGCTTAAGTAATCATCACTATATAAATGGTCTAACTATGTCTGCCCCAAAGTCCTCTCTACCAAATAAACCTATCGCCTCTGAACGAGTACGTTCTGCTGATCTGCCTGTTGCATGGATTATGATGCTAGGATTAATGGTTGCGGTAGGGCCTTTATCCATTGATATGTATCTGCCTGCGCTACCATCAATGGCAGATGATTTTGGCGTATCTACGGCATTTATGGCCAACTCTGTGCCAGCGTATTTTTTGGGTTTGGTATTCGGGCAGTTATTTTATGGCCCTTTTAGTGATCGTGTCGGCCGTGTTAAGCCTTTATACATAGGCATGACACTATATGTGATTGCGTCCATTCTTTGTGCGACCACTGACAATGAATATGTATTATTTGTAGGGCGAACGATGCAGGCATTAGGCGCTTGTGTAGGGGCAGTGGTGACTCGCGCTGCTATTAGAGATCGCCTAACCGCCAAGCAAACCGCAAAAGCTTTTTCGATTATGATTTTGGTCATGGGTCTGGCACCCATACTAGCGCCGTCGCTTGGTGCACTATTTTTACAGTTTTTTGATTGGCATTCCATTTTCTGGTTTTTGGCCGCTTTTGGTGCCCTAAATTTATTGCTTACTAAGTTTTTCTTTTTTGAGACATTGACCGAAGAAAATCGTAATGTGCGTCCTGCAAAAGAAGTGCTTAGTCAGTATTGGGATTTATTAAAAGATCCAACCTTCAACTATCCAGCGATTGGTGGCGGGTTGTTGATGGGTGCGATGTTTGTCTATATCAGCTCAGCTTCTGAATTAATCATGGACACTTATGGCGTCTCGGCCACGCACTTTGGCTGGTTGTTTGGGATGAATGCGGCGGGCTTTGTGGGTTTGACTCAGCTGAATCAGTGGTTGACCAATCGCTTTCGTATCTTGAGCATATTACGCTTTGGGACGATGATGCAGGTGCTCTCTGCAGGCACATTGTTTGTTGTCGGTATATTTTTGGGGACCGATGCTTGGTTGCCACTGGTGCTGGCGTGTATTTTCTTTTGTATTGCAGGCTTGGGATTGACCCAGCCAAACGCCTCAGCGATTGCGCTGGCTTTTCAAAAGCAGCGTGCGGGTATGGCAAGCGCGCTGCAAGGCTCGCTGATGTTTTCAGTGGGTATTTTTGGTGGTTTATTATTAAACTTATTCCCTCTCAATCCAGTGTTAAAAATCGGTATTGCACTTTTTGTACTGATGAGCTTGGGTGCGTTTTTAATCTGGCAGATAGATCGTAATTTAGACCTCGATGACGCAGAGTAGCGGCTGCAAGTTTTTGAGACACCCAATATTGGGTGTTTTTTTTGTCTTAATAAAAGGGTTCTGATACATGAGCGCTACGCGTGGTAATGCAGAGCCTGATGCTTTTATAAGACACGCCTTATAATGACTGAGGTGTCATGTTTAATCGTAGTTGATTGAAAATAAATAGTTTGTTGTCACCAAACAAATTTATCAGAAATATTTCAATTAGAAAAAAATTAGTGTAGATTGTAACTTTATGTTTACAATGTAAGGTTTTTTGAAACTGACAGTTACCATACAGTGATGTTAAGACAACAAGCGTTGCAACTTTAAGGACAAAACATGATGCAGTTATATCGAGTATTACCAGTTATATTAAGCGTCGGTTTATTTGGTTGTGGTAATTCTTCTACCACAGAAAATACCAATACAGCTGGCACACCAGTGACAAAAAATGAAGACAGTTTTGTAAGTAACTTACCGGATACTGCTCCAGTCATCAAAGTGGGTACTGAAGCCAATTATGCGCCTTATGAGTTTAAGGATGAATATGGAAATGTAACTGGATTCGATATCGAGCTAATGCAACATATTGGCGAAAATCAAGGGTTTAAAATCGAGGTTTATAACGATCCTTGGGAAGGGTTATTCAATAACTTGGATAACAAAAGCCGAGATATGATTGCGGCAGGTTTGACCTATAGTAATGAAAGAGCTAGTAAGTATCTACTTTCAAATCCCTATGCACCGCTCCCTACTAGTATTGTATATCTAGATAAATCATTAAATATCCAGTCTTTAAACGATTTAGGTAACGTCAGACTAGGTGTTTTGAGTAACTCAGAGCCTTATGAATATTTTGCTAAGGGAGAGTACAAAACTGAATCTGTAGAACAGTACCCAACCACGTTTGCAGCAGTAGAAGCCATGGCGCAAGACAAAGTTGATGCTGTAGTAGATGATTCGGGTGTACTTCGCTATACCCTAAACGACTTACCAAGCCTCCAGCCACTATACTTTGATTATGAAAGTATCAAAGCAGAGGGTGCTCGAAAAGTATTTTTGATTGATAAAAGCCACCCTGACTTACTTAAAAAAGTAAATACTGGCCTTAAAGAGCTTCAAGAAGATGGCACCTATGCCAAATTAACCACTAAATGGTTTGGTACAGATCTGACAAAGACGTCTTTACAGCAACAACAAATGTTGCAGTAGTCTTAAGCGTAATAGTGATGGAACGTATTATTTTTAAATAAATAATAAATATGAATTTATCTATATTAAAAGGAATATGCTATGACTGTATCAACTCAAAATGGTAGCTCCCGTTACCGAGGTTTGATTCTGTCCATCGCTGCCTTCTTGGCATTGATTGGGGTGTTGCTCGCCTTTACGTTTTATACATCAAGTGTTCTTGAACGTAATACAACACTTGTAAATATATCTAATAAAACAGCTAATAATGCTCAAGCGATTATTAAGGATCTGTTTGACTTGCAAAGTAGTGTGGGGGAGCATATTAACTCCCCCCATCAAAAGCGTGTTAGGGAAAGGTTGGAGAGTAACACTCAAGAAATCGATCAATTGCTTATCAGTATGCGTGAGGGTTCGAAATATACCGATGCCGCAGGTACTGTTTATAATATTCCTAGTATCAAGACAGCGGGTGAGTTGGCAGCTTTAGAAGAGGCACGGGAAGAGTGGAATACTCTAAAACCACTAATTGTCAATTATTTAGAAACTGCTGGTGATATCCGGATTGATTCTTCAGATGAGCTGGCATTAGCTTATGAGCAAGCCAAAACCTCCAGTTTGCTGATCAACGACTCGCTAGATAATCTGACACGCGACGTATTTAGTAATGCAGAGCGCCAAGCCAATACCATTCGTCTAATTCAGGCACTTGGGGTTGTTGCGATTTTTGCTTACTTCTTGATCTTCGTATTCTTCTTTGTACGCCGCTTACGTGAGACCGATGCTGAGGCATTTGCTGCTCGTCGCGAAACGCAAGAGATTATGGAAACGGTAAATACGGGCCTATTCCTACTGGACAAAGACTTAAATATTGGTCAGCAGCACTCGCGCGCGCTAAACAGTATCGTTGGTTCTGATAGGCTAGCAGGAGAAAACTTTACCAACGTCTTGCGTGGTCGTATTTCTGACAAAGATCTTAAGACCACTCAGCAGTTCATTGAGCAGCTTTATAATCCTCGAGTTAAAGAAAAATTGGTAGATTCTCTAAATCCTTTGCACAAAGTGATGCTACATAACAGCTCTGATGATAAAGGACTTAACAATCGCTTCTTAGACTTTAAATTCTCACGTGTTTATGAAGACAAAGACATCGCACGTATCTTGGTCAACGTCAATGACGTGTCAGATGCTGTTTACTTAGAGCAGCGTTTAGAAAAAGAACGCTCGCAAAACGATATGCAGATTGAGATGTTAACCACTATCTTGAATGTAAATCCAAAGATCATTAATGAGTTCATTAGCAACACCCAAGCGCATATCGAGCGTATGAACAACATCTTGAAAAATCCTGGTAGCTCACAATACGAGCTTGAAGGCAAACTAAATGCGATCTATCGTGAAATGCACAGCTTGAAAGGTGAGGCATCGGCACTAAAACTGCATAGCTTTACTAAAATTGCGTCAGAAGCAGAAGACAAATTGCATGCCTTGCAAAATCAAGGCCAGCTATCGGGTAATGATTTCTTACAGTTGGCAGTACACTTAGATGACTTACTAAGTCTATCAAATACCATTGCGACCTTGGGTGAACGTATTAACCGCTCAGCACCGCCTAAAGCGGCGACAGCCAATACGCAAGCCCCATTAAGCGATTCTGCTTTAAAAGACAGCGTGGCAAAAACAGCTGCGGTAAATAGTCAGCCAGCGAGTAGCATCAGCACTGATGGCGGTTTAGATATTGATCTAGACGGTGAAAGCAATGATGATCGACTGTCTTTTTACAATGACTTTGCAAAAGAGATTGCCGCTAGACAAGGCAAGCAAGTACAGCTAAAAAGCACGACACTGGCGCAAACTCACATACCAGAGCATCTTGCCAAGCCAATTAAAGAAATCAGTATCCAGTTACTACGAAACGCAGTTGTGCACGGTATCGAAGCACCAAGTGTTCGTCATTCGGCTGGTAAGCCTGAAGTCGGTACGATTGACTTAGAAGTACAAGATAACGGTTCAGATTTCATACTAGTAGTGCAAGATGATGGCCAAGGTATCGATTATGACAGCATCCGTAATAAGCTAAGCAAAGAAGGTCGCTTTAGTGAGGAAGAAGCAAGCCAGCTCAGTCAAGGCGATTTACTCAAGCAGTTATTTTCTTCTGGCTTCTCAACCAAAGAAAACGCAGATGAAGATGGTGGACGCGGCGTTGGACTGGATATCATCAAAGCGCAAGTAAAAGACTACAATGGTAAGCTGAACGTAAATAGTGAGCTGGGTCAAATGACACGGTTTGTCATTACGTTACCAAAAGCTTAATTAAAAACAGTAAACATATTGTCAGGGACGACAAGCATTTCATTAAAGGTAATAGACAAGTTATGCATAAATTAATGATTGTTGATGATTCAAATATTATCAGAAACCGTATTCAGCGCGCATACGACTCAGGAAAGTTTATGCTGGTTGCAACAGCGACTAGCGGCGTTCAAGCCATTGAAAAATTTAACATTCATCGTCCTAACGTGATCACCATGGACTTGACCATGCCACAAATGGACGGACTTGAGTGTATCGAAAAAATCATTGCGATTGATCCTGATGTACGTATTTTGGTCGTATCAGCGTTGTCTGATAAGGCCACTGGTATCGAAGCTTTATCACTAGGTGCCAGCGGTTTCTTGTGCAAGCCTTTCTCAGAAGAGGAGCTCGTGGAGTCTTTGTATGAGCTGATGCAAGACTAATACCATTCATCGATTAAAGCAGATGCCATTATGAAAGAACAAAAGCTACAGATTTTTTTGAGTATTATTAGTAACTATTTTAATCAGTTTGGTGGAGAAGAGCTAATTGCTGACACTCCTTACTTATTAGAAAACAAACAGCCAAAAGTCCACGATTATACAGGCGTTATTGGTATATCAGGTGGACAAAAAGGCGTGGTATATTTTTCGGCAACTCGTCAATTACTGTCTTCAATATTGGACAGCATGGGCGAGACCGATAAGAGTGAGGAAAACTACATCGATTTGGCTGGTGAAGTTGCCAACACGATTTCGGGTAATGCGCGTAAAGAGTTCGGCTCTGAGTTTCATATCTCTGTGCCGTTTGTGTTCAAAGGCGCACCGCAAAGTATTGTGTTGCCGAACGATGAGCGTTCTTTTATCATTCCCATCACTTGGCACTCACAAGTTGGCGAGATTGTGGTTTGTTTGCAGGACTAATGCTGCTGCCACGTAATACAGATGGATATTAATATATTATGTTTAAAGTAGAAAAGTTGGGTGTGTTTCTAAGCTCGATCAATGCGTTCTTTGCGCAGATCGACGGCTCAGAGGTGTCTATCGATACCCCTTATTTGAACAACAATAAAACGGCGATTGGTTTTGATTATAGTGGTGTCATTAAGATATCAGGGCCTCTTGAAGGCTGTGTCTATGTCAGCGCACCAAGCGTAATGTTGCGAGAAGTGATAAATGTGATGGGTGAGCCTGACTCTTCGATCACGATGATGAAAGACTTGCTGGGTGAAATGGCCAATACTATCTCTGGTAATGCCCGTACAGAATTTGGTTCTGAATTCATTATCTCTACGCCACAGATTGTTGAAAGCGCACCAAGTGTGTCTTACTTACCTAGAGATCGCCAAAGCTATATCACGCCATTCACATGGCGCGGTTACAAGGCTGTGATTGGTATCTGTATTGCATAATCTAATATGGAACCATTCATATAAAGTCTAAAGCCAGAAATAAAAAAGCGATACGAATGTGTCGCTTTTTTTATTGCACTACCGATCTACTGTGTCTGTAACGCATTGAGGCACTATGAATAAACTGCTGGAGACTTTAAGGTATTATGTGATAAAATACAGCGCAGCTATTTTTACAGTTTAGATATAATTAGTTTAAACGTACAATGGCTTATTTTTGAAACCAACCAATGACACACACATCATGGCAAAAAATTGCTGGGTGTTTGGCGACTTGATTAATTTGCGAACCATTAGGGCTTTAGTAATAAAGACTAGTCAGTAGCAGATGCGTGTCGCCAAATAGGCTGTTTTTGTGATGTGGAGGCATAACCCAACCAATAGGATATATTCTCATGGCTACAAAGAATCCAACCAAAATCGAAATGCGCGACTTACTACAAGCTGGCGCTCACTTTGGTCACCAAACACGTTTTTGGAACCCAAAAATGGGTCCATACATCTTTGGCGCACGTAACAAAATCCATATCATCAACTTAGAGCACACCGTAAAAGCGTTCAACGAAGCGTTGACTTACGTAAACGGCCTAGCTGCTAAGAAAAACAAAGTATTATTTGTTGGTACTAAACGTGCTGCAAGCGGTATCGTACGTGAGCAGGCAGCTCGTGCTGGTATGCCATACGTTGACCATCGCTGGTTAGGTGGTATGTTGACTAACTGGAAAACACTACGCCAGTCAATCAACCGTCTAAAAGAGCTAGAGAAGCAATCAGAAGACGGTACTTTTGCGAAGTTAACCAAGCGTGAAGCGCTAGAGCGTACCCGCGATATGGAAAAACTTGAGCGTTCACTAGGCGGTATCAAAGACATGGGCGGCCTACCTGATGCTATTTTTGTTGTAGACGTAGATCACGAAGCAATCGCTATTAAAGAAGCTAAAAACCTAGGTATCCCAGTTATCGGTATCGTTGATACTAACTCTAGCCCAGACAACGTTGACTACATCATCCCAGCTAACGATGATGCTATCCGTGCTGTGACTTTGTACGTAACTTCTATGGCTGATGCTATCATCGCTGGTAAAGAATACGCACAAACTCAAGCTGGCGGTAAAGCTGAGCAAGCACCTGCTACTGAAGAAGCACCAGCTGCAGAAGAAGCTGCAACTCCAGCAGAGTAAATAGCTGAGTTAAAAAGTTTAACTTTGTAAGGATGTCTTGATAGTGTAGCTATCAGCATCCATATAATGTTATGAACAGCGTATAAGCTCATAATAGGCATGATGTAGTTTTACTCGTCATGCCTTGTTATTGAATAGAGCATTATTAATGAGGCCGTTATACATAACTGAGTAGCTAATGGGCGAGTATTATCGTTCGTACTGGCTATAGCGCTATGTTTTTAAGATTTTATCTTTTTGACATCATTGATGGCTATATTAGTAATGACTCAAAATGAGCGGTCTTGCTAGATTTAAAGCAACATTAAGATATCGAATAGACATTAATTCCTCTTATACATAACTATACTAAGGTGACTCTTATGACAGAAGTAAAAGTATCTGCCAAAATGGTAAAAGAATTGCGTGACCGTACTGGTCTTGGCATGATGGAATGTAAAAAAGCGTTAGAAGAATCAAACGGTGATGTTGAGGTTGCCATTGATAACCTACGTAAATCTGGTCAAGCAAAAGCAGCTAAAAAAGCGGGTAACATCGCAGCTGATGGCGCTATCATCATCGCTCAAGACGACAGCAAAGCGTTCTTGTTAGAAGTTAACTGCCAAACTGACTTCGTTGCAAAAGACGACAGCTTCACAGCATTTGCAGAAAAAGTGGCTAACGTTGCACTAGAAAACAACGTCACTGATGTTGCTGCTATCTCTGAATTGCCTTATAGTGATGGTCAGACTGTTGAAGAAGCACGTGTATCTTTGGTACAAAAAATCGGTGAGAACATTCAGGTTCGCCGTGTTGAAGTACTTGAAGGCGCTAACATCGCTGCATACCGTCATGGTCTACGTATCGGTGTAGTGGTTTCTTATGAAGGTGGCGACGCTGACACTGGCAAAAATCTTGCCATGCACATTGCAGCATTCAACCCTGTTGCTGTCGATGATGAAGACGTTGCTGCTGATGTATTGGCACGCGAAAAAGACATCATCGAAGCCAAAGCAAAAGAGTCTGGCAAGCCTGACAACATCGTTGAAAAAATGATCGAAGGTGGCCTACGTAAGTACCTAGACGAAGTAACTTTGCTACGTCAGCCATACGTTATGGACAACGACAAAAAAGTTGGTGATGTCCTAAAAGCTGAAGGCGTAAAAGTACTTGGTTTCAAACGTCTAGAAGTTGGTGAAGGTATTGAGAAGAAGCAAGAAGACTTCGCTGCTGAAGTTGCTGCAACTCAGGCTGCTAACAAGTAAGCACCAAGTAAGAACTAAGTCATATTGGAAAAAACTGTGAGTGCTGATTCAGCGCTCACAGTTTATCTTTATAACTGATGACCTATCAAGATATAAAGCGTCCAAGCACAAAAAAGCCCGTTAATTTCTTAACGGGCTTTTTTGTGTCTGGCTTTTTAGGTCACCGGTCTATTTCATTTCTAGCTTAGCTCTGGCTTAGCGTAAAGCATCATAAGCTGAGTTAGCATAGCTGGCACTATTTACATTATTGCTAGTGCCGTAACTGACATTGCGCAATCCACTGTTAATGGTGCTACTCGTTTGATTGCTGACACTCATACTGGCGCCAGATAGCCCAGCATCATTCTTATACAAGCTATGATAACGGCTCATGACTCTTTGCACATAGTTACGGGTTTCTTTAAAAGGAGGGATACCGCCGTATTTATCGACATTACCTTCCCCAGCGTTGTAGCCAGCTACTGCATGTTCGACATTGTTGTTGAAACGGCGCATGAGCCAAGCGATATATTTGGCTGAGCCTTCAATATTGTCTGCAGGGTTCCAAGGGTTACTTACATTAAAGCGACGAGCCGTCGCTGGCATTAACTGCATGAGGCCTTGCGCACCGACAGGTGAGCGAGCATTGGGATTAAAAGCGGATTCGGTATGCATCATTGCTTTCATAAGGGCAGGATCTACGCCATTACGTTCAGCAGAGGCGCGAATGTAGCTGTCGTAAGCATTGCGGCTACCACTCTTGCTAGCGGCACTGCTACCATAGCCATTGCTACTATTAATGCCGTCATACATTTTAGAGTCTTTATAATAAGTGACTTTAACTTTCTTAGTGAATTTATCAAAATTGCCACTAGGATTGACGTTGGTCAGTAGTACTTGCCCAGCTTTGTCTTTATAGATATACATATTGCCAGCGTTGGCAGCAGTAGAAAAAGTAGAGAGGGCAATCGCACTTAATAAAATAGGAGACAAACAGCGAATAATCAAAGTAGCAGTATTTATCATAGTGTTATCACTTTTTATCGAATAATAGCAAATTGTTTTGCCTATAGACACGTCATTTTACGCGCTTAAGCGGTCATCGGGGTTGCAGGATTTTATAGCTCGTCATCGATATAGCCACCTAGCAAATACCACGTTTAACAAGAACCACTTGCAATAGATACAAAAAATAATAGTTGCTTACTATAACATATAATAACTTTTTACCGCATCAGATTGACAAAATAAGTTGTAAAATCAAATTTTTATCGTTAAACAAACTTAAATAAATCAAAGTGCTATATTTTTGAAGATTGTTAAATATCTGTTTATATTGGATTATAGGCAAGCACTTTTTTGATGCATACCTTATTTTAATTCTCTAAAATGCAAAGGTGATGACAATGGTTGGATGAGCCAAATGTCATGTCTATTAGTCTCGTTACTGAGTAAGCAATAACAATAAAAATAATGATTGAAATGATGAAACAGTGCTCAGTCATCTGTCAAAGCGGTAAGCAAAATCAGTCTAGATACCGACAGCACTGATAAAGATAGGTACCCAAACTGCAGTAACCAACCCGTTCACTGCCAAGCCAAATGCTGCATAACGTCCCGCTGTGTGACTGATTTGCCACGCTTCTACTGTACCAAATGCGTGAGCAGCCAGTCCAAGTGCAAGACCTTTAGCTCGATCATCATTGATACCGCGAAACAAAAAACGGGCGACAGCGCCGCCAATGAGACCTGAGACGATGATGATCAGGTTCGCCAGTGCTAATGGCGCATTGATTAAGTCTGCAACACTGAGGCCAATGGGAGTAGTCACAGAACGGGTAGCAAAAGCAAGTATGCTGTCGTGACTCAATGAAAATAGATAAGCCAATGACATGGGCAGTAGGGCGCCAATGACACTAGCAATAGCAACGATCAACGAGAGCTTTTTGACAGGCAGTCCTTTAAAGTTCATTGCGGCTAGTGGCACCGCCAAAAGTACTGTGACATATCCTAATAGATGATCGAATATAGGCTTGGCCGCGCTGTAGTAGTTGTCATAATCCCATTGCAATAAAAATAAGAAGACCAGTACCAAAACGAGCGCGGTAATTACCATTGGTAACCATGATAATTTACGCGCTAACACACGTGCAATGACGTGTGCCACCAAGGTTAGGAGTACGGCTGCTAAGGTCGCCATAAATACGCTGTCAAAAGTCATAATATCTCTCCGCAGCTCACGGCTGTTCCTTTTGCTGATTAGTCGTGCCGCTGTCGGCATTGGCATCTTGATTCAACCAGCGATTGGCCAGTAGCGCGAGTCCCCACATCGGTATGAGCGTGCTTACTATCATTGTGACCATCACGCCCAACAGCTCATCTCCTAGCGCGAATAGCAGTAAGCCTGCACCCGCTGAGACGGGCAGAAATGCAAAACCACTATCGACGAGGAGGGTGTTACTGGCTTGAGTGAGCCAGTTAGGCAACCCTTTGAGCAATCGCCATATCATCAAGATAACAAACATTGCCACCAAGCCGACAATATTGGCGGCTTTTTCGATACCTGCCAACTGACAAAGAACCACAGCCGTCTCTCGGACAACGATAACCATAATCAACGTTAAAATTAACGAAATCCATAGCGGGAGATGGGAGGAGTGGGCAGGCTTCATAAGCAGTGTGGCCAAGTCAGATATAGGTGATGAGTTTATAAAAACGAGCGGGCGATAGTATCAATAATATAACGTGAAAAATAATATTATGAACGCTGATAATAGACAGTAGTGACATTTCAACTTTTGAGTGGCGAGTATTACCTATCAATATTTGTTGAATGTATAACCGTTGATTATATAGAGAATAAGCTTACTAATAAAGCTTGTAGACACATTCAAAAAAAATAGACGATATCGATTGATATCGTCTATGCTATTTTAACCTACTGTATAAAAGATTGCTGTCTAACAGTATGAATCAAAGGTTTACTTATCTATTGACGTCAACAATCGTTTTTCAGCAGCGACTATTTTTCAGAATCAGCGGTTTGTGAATTGAGCGCATTAAATTCGTCAAATGCTCTTTCTTCTTCTGCTGTCATCGTCGGCTCTTCAACTTCATGTTCGTCGGGCTGCTCAAATTCCTCAAGTACTGGCATCAGCAATGTTGCTTGTGCAAGCGGTAATACATCGGTGGGCTTGAGATTGGCTTGTCCGAGTAGTTGTCTTAGTCTATCGCTTGGCAAGCGAATCGTCAAGCACTCATGGCCGCTATCATCATAGCTTTCTTCTTCAATAACACCAAGCTCGTACAAGGTATTTTTTAACTGTCCTGCATGATAGGGTAGCGTCAAATCAAAAGTGGTCAATGTGCCAGTTAGTAGCTGCTGCACGGCTAATGACAACTCTTCTATGCCTAAGTTCTCTCTAGAAGACACATAGACACGATTAGGTTGACCTTCGCTAGCATAACCAATACGTGCAGGCTCGTCAGTCAAATCAATCTTATTATAAACATTGAGTACCGGCACATCGTTATCAATCTCAGCCAGTACCTCTTTGACCGCCTGAATTTGCTCATGCATATCTTCACTAGAAGAATCGATGACGTGTAATAATAAGTCCGCCTCTAGCGTCTCTTCTAGCGTTGCATGAAAGGATTCAACCAATTCATGCGGCAAATGACGGACAAAACCTACCGTATCAACCAAGACTACACGTCCCACACCTTGCCAGTCTAAGCGGCGTAGCGTTGGATCGAGTGTCGCAAATAGCTTATCAGCTGCGTAGATATTTTCATCGACTAAGCGATTAAATAAAGTGGATTTGCCCGCATTGGTATAACCAACCAGTGAGATAGTGGGTACGTCTGATTTTTGGCGACGTGCCCGGCCCTGAGCACGAGTCTGTCTGACCTTCTCAATTCTACTTTTGAGCTGCATGACGCGCACTTGTAGCAAGCGACGATCGGTCTCAAGCTGGGTTTCGCCGGGGCCACGTAAGCCAATACCCCCTTTTTGACGTTCCAAATGCGTCCAACCACGGACCAAACGTGTCGATAAATGGTTCAGCTGCGCCAGCTCTACTTGTAGCTTACCTTCGTAAGTACGAGCACGCTGAGCGAAAATGTCTAAAATCAAACCAGTACGATCCAGTACACGGCATTTCACCAAAGCTTCGATATTACGCTCTTGTGAGGGCGATAAATTATGGTTGAACAGTACAATATCCGCATCATGCTCGCGCACCAGTTCTGCAATTTCCTCCGCTTTACCGCTACCAACGAAATACTTGGCGTCAGGGCGTGCACGTGAGCCTGTGACCAGTGCCAAGCGATCGGCACCTGCTGAATCTGCTAGTAGTTCAAACTCGCCTAGATCGTCAGGATCTTGAATTTGGCGAATGTCTAAATGTACAATAATGGCGCGCTCGCCACCTTCATGTCTTTCAAAATAATCCAAAGAGTATCACCTATTTAATAAAGTAAATGTCTCGCTATCAGCAGCTCAATAAGGCTTGGCATAGCGTTCATATGAGTATCTATATGTGGTCTTATCACTTGATATTAAAGGGTATGAGCACAATTAGCGATGGTTTTATGTTACAGCGATGACTGGGATTAATTTTTTATAAATCTGCTTTATTGCCCGTTTGTATAAAAGTGAGCACCCACTGAATGGACACCCTATCACTGAGCGTATGAACTTTGTTATACTGGGCTCGTTTTTTTGACTATTAAACACCCGTTATTTAATCATGAGGGCGAAGATGAGCCAAGCTAAATCAAGCTTTTCACTCAGACGACAGTTGGGACGCGGTAAGCAAATTGCTGGCATGACCACCACCATCGCTGGTGGTATGCGTGCCGCTCAACGCATTGGGGCATTCAAGCAGCCACCACGCGAAAAACTGCCACGCTATATTCAGACGTTTTGTCGCAAGATGGCAGGCTCATTTGGGGTAAAGGTCGTTGAAGTCGAACCAGTAAAGCAGCATCACGGCCTGTGGGTATCGAATCATGTATCATGGATGGATATTCCTATCGTTGGTACCGTGAGTCCAGCATTCTTTTTATCCAAAGCTGAGATTGGTGAGTGGCCTGTGTTCGGTAAGCTCGCGCATGCGGCAGGCACGCTTTTCATCGAGCGCGGCTCCGGTGATGCAGGCTCAGTGTCATCACAGATTGCTGATTTTTTAGCCAAAGGTTTTTCGGTGATTTTCTTCCCTGAGGCGACCACCACCAGTGGCAAAAAAATCAAGCGTATTCATGGGACATTGCTCCAGTCAGCGATAGATGCTGATGTGCCTATCAGACCCATTGTTATCGCTTATGTCGATAAAGATGGCACGCTTAGCGACGCGCTGCCATACTATGGCAAGATGACAATGACCGACAGCATGAAAAAAGTGCTCGATAGCAAAGATGTCACCGCGTATGTATTGCCATTGGCACCGATAGATCCAAAAGGCTGTACCAAAAGCGAGCTGACCAATTTGTTGCAAGCACGTATGCAAGAAGGGTTGGCAGAACTGCATTCACGAGTACTTCGTGTACCCGTTGAAGATTGATTATTTATAGCTAAACTAGCTTAGTTAATAAAAAGGCGCAAATCGCGAGTTATATATATGACTGCGATTTGCGCCTTTTTTGTGTCTATAATAAATGCAGGTGTAGCAATTTATAGACCGCTGATCTAGATCGAACTAAGGGGATGGATTGGGATGCTGCGCGTGTACCGCTTCAATCGCTTCCAATACATCTGCTGTTAGCTCCACATTGACACTATCAATGTTTGATTTGAGCTGTTCGGTTGTCGTCGCGCCAATGATATTGCTGGTGACAAAGTGACGTGAATTGACAAAAGCCAATGACATTTGCGCCATGTCCAACCCAGCATCAGCGGCGATCTTTGCATATTGCTCGGTCGCTGATACCGCTTGCTCATTGGTATAACGGGCATAGCGATCATACATCGTCAAGCGTGCGCCATCTGGACGCTTGCCATCGAGATATTTACCAGACAATACGCCAAAACCAAGTGGCGAGTAAGCAAGTAGCCCCACGTTTTCGCGATGGGCAATCTCAGCCATACCAACTTCGTATAAACGGTTTAATAGGCTATATGGGTTTTGCACCGTGATAGGCGCGATCAAGCCATTTTTGTCCGCTTCCCATAGATAGCGCATGAGTCCCCATGCCGTATCGTTTGATAAACCATAAGCACGAATGCGACCTTTTTTGATTTCATCATTTAATGCTTGAATGGTCTCTAAAAATGGCGTTAAGTCATCTAATGACTGTGCTGCCATGTCCTCTGTATAGCCGCGCTGACCAAAAAAGTTCGCTTGACGTTCAGGCCAATGCAGCTGATAAATATCGATATAATCGGTTTGCAAGCGCTCAAGATTGCCGTCAATAGCGCTGCTGATATGCTGCGCGTTAAAGCGTGTTTGACCATCACGCAAAAAATCCATTGGTGATATTTTGCTGGCAAGGATGACTTTGTCACGCTGTTTGGTTTTATCAAACCAAGTACCCATGAATCGTTCGGTATCACCTTGTCTGTCTTTATCTGGTGGTGATGGATACATCTCTGCTGTATCCCAAAAGTTGACGCCTTCACTCAGTGCCATATCCATCTGGGCGTGTGCCTCAGCCTTGGTGTTTTGCTGTCCCCAAGTCATCGTACCTAGACAGATCTTAGATACTTTTTCATCGAATTGCGGTAACGTTGTATATTGCATTCGATTGTCCTTTCTCGTTTTTTATTGTGGATTGTGCGTTTGGACAACTACATAAGTTGTATACCAGTGACGCCAGGTGGTGTGACCTTAAAGATTTTTACTTTAAATAATACGTCTTGCCCAGCCAGCGGATGATTGAAGTCCACTTCGACTTGGTCATCATCAATGGCGCTGATCGTACCGGGCAAGGTATTTTTGCCTTTGTCTTCGAATTCAACCATCATACCGACTTCTGGATTGTCAGCGACGAGCGCAAATTGAGTACGGCTAAAATGTTGGATGTTTTCAGGATTCCAGTCACCAAATGCTTGCTCTGGCTCAAGGTGAGCTGTGCGCGTGTCGCCTGCGCGTAGATTCATAAGTACCTGCTCAAACCCTGGCAACAAGCTTTCATCGCCGATAGTCAAAGAGACGGGCGCATCACGACTAAACGTTGAGTCAATGACCGTGCCGTTTTCTAGTGATACTTCAAAGTGTAGGCTAACAAGGCTACCAAAGGTGATGCGCGTGTCTTCATTTGGATTAATAAATTGAGATTGAGTCATAATAAAAAGCCATCGGTTGCTGGAATAAAAGAATAAGGAATCTGGATGCCGTATTATAGTGTAAGAAATAATAAGCCATCTAAGGCCAGATGTAAGCGTCAATAATGTAACGTAGATGAGGTACTATAATTGGCAATTCTAAAAGATATGAGGTGTCGGTGGTGAATAAACAACAAGGCACTGTCAAAAAATGGCAGGACGATAAAGGGTTTGGCTTTATCGAAACCGAAGCAGGGGATTCAATCTTCTTTCACGTGAGTGAGTTTAGAGCAAAGCGCCGTCCCAATGTTGGCGAGCAAGTCGTCTTTAGTATCGGACAAGACGATCAAGGGCGCTTGCGGGCAACAGAAGTACAAGAGTTGCACTTTGTACAACAAAAAATGGCACAAAAAAATCAGCAAATCCGTCAGCGCAACCAAAAACGCAGTCAGCAAGCAGAGTTTGAAGCAGAACAAAAGAAACGCTCGTTTCTTGGACTGGCTTTTTATGGTGTTTTAGCTCTATTAGCAGCGACAGGTAAACTAAGCTGGCTGGTGGTGGTTTGGTACGCAGCGTTGGGCGTGATCACTTACGCCATGTATGCCAAAGACAAAGCTGCTGCTCAAAGTGGCGACTGGCGTACACCTGAGTTTACATTACACGTGCTGAGTGCGCTTGGCGGTTGGGTAGGGGCGTTATTGGCTCAGACGTATCTGCGGCACAAATCACAAAAGCCTGAGTTTCGAGTGACTTATTATTTGACCGTTGTCATTAATATGGCAGGGTTGCTGTTTTTATTGGCAGGTGGTGGGTTAGGGGCTTTAACTGATGTATTATCAGCGTTGCTATAAATGAGAACTAAGACACACATATGGATAACGTGATTATGAATACGTCAGGCTTCGTTGGTGGCACCTTAGTACATACTGAAAAAGGTTTAGCACCAATAGAACAACTAAAAATTGGCGATAAAGTGTTGTCTAAGGCAGCTGATGGTTTGGGTGATCTGGTTTACAAGAGGATAACTCGGACGACAACTAATGATGCATCAATTTTCATGATGTATTTTAATACTTATGTAAATCCACAATTGAATTTGGCAGATAGAGTTAATCTAAGACGTAAGTTAAAGAAACAACAGATATTGCCTGAACCTCTATTAATGACAGCAGATCATCCCTTTTGGACACAAAACAGAGGTTGGGTGAGAGCAGATAAATTGAACGCTCAAGATATCTTAGTGACTAAGGATAATACTTATTTTACAACTGATAGTGGAGGTGGGTATGACTATAGATATGAAGGCATAATACCTATGTATCATGCAAATAAAAAAGGATATGCTTATCAGGTAAGCTTTGGTGATGAAACAGGCGAACTCAAAGGATCATACGTTAATTTATTAACAGGAAGGTATGAACTTTATACGGATCCAGCACCAACATGGATAAATAAATTGTGGCAAGCTGACTCAGAATGGGAGCAACGCCTATTAGAACAAACACCTAAAGATAAACGTGAACATGCTAAGTTCTTTGGTTTTCGTCAAGGTGAATGGAAAGATCCTGATACTATAGATTGGGTAGAGGGCGAAGGTCCTCTTACTATGACGGTATATAACATTGAGGTAGCAGATACTCATACTTACTTTGTCGGTGAGCAGGGGTTGTGGGTGCATGAATAGAGATTGTGCAGATAGGTCAAATTAACATATATATTCAATCGTCAAAAACAGACAAAAAAAGGTGGGTCACGACTGCGTAACCCACCTTTTTTATTTATCAATTAAATTAATATCTTTAGCTATAGACGGTTATGATCGTGGCATTTCACGCTTCTTTTCCAAAAACAGCATATCGATGACAATCAGTACAACACCGAGAGAAATCCCAATATCTGCAATATTAAAAATCGGATAATGCCAAACATCAGCATAGTGCACATGGATAAAGTCAATCACATGACCATGTAGTAAGCGGTCGATCAAATTACCAAGCGCACCGCCTAGTACCATGGCAAGTCCAAGCGAGAGTAGCGTGGCTTTGCGAGGTGCTTTGAGTAAATAGATGATCAGAAACAGTGACATGAGTAATGCCAGTCCTGAAAAAAACCACTTCTGCCAACCGCCAGCATCTGCCAAAAAGCTAAATGCTGCGCCGTAATTATAAGCAAGTGTCCAGTTGAGAAATGGCTCAATCACGGGCACTGGATCATGAAAGGTCAGCTTGGTTTCTGCCAGCCACTTGGTCCACTGATCTATGACAATGATAATCAGCGCCAGTGCATACCAAATAAAAGCACGAGTACCGTTAGCCACCAGTTTTGGTGTCCTATTTATTGACTTGCTCAGGCGGCCTCTAGGCGTGGTTGAGCTACCTGTGGTCGCATGAGCAGGCTTAGGCGAATGATCAACCTCAACCTGCGAGTCATGCGGGCTTTCAGATGAATCCGTTGGGTTAGGCATAATGACGTACCTCGCCGTCACCACTGACGTTGGTCACGCAGCGCGCGCATAGTTCAGGGTGTGCGCTATCTGTGCCGATATCATCACGGATGTGCCAGCAACGTACGCATTTAGTACCAGTGGCAGCGCTAACTTGTACCACTAGATCTACAGCCTCTTCTGTATTCGTTTCGGTTGCTTCATCTACCTGTACGATGCTATCAGTAGGTGCTTCGCTCATTGGCTTTAGTTCTGCGTTGCTAGTGATGAGTACAAAACGAAGCTCTTCATCAAGCTTGGCTAGACTTTCATACATGGCACCGTCAGCGTATAGGCTCACATCGGCAGATAAGTTGGCATTGATAATTTTTTCACCACGTGCGGTTTCGATGTGCTTGTTTACCATGTCTTTGGCAAACATAATACGCTGCCAGTCATCATTGCTGATAGCACTTAGCTCAAACGCTGGGAACTCGTACCACTCTTGGGTAAACACGTAGCCGCCTTTATCAGCCTCACGTTGGTTCAGCACTTCCCACGCTTCTTGCGCCGTGAATGATAAGATCGGTGTGATCCAGCGAATCAGCGCATGAGCAATATGGTAGATTGCCGTCTGGGCAGAGCGGCGCGGCTGACCGTCTTTTTGGGTGGTGTACTGACGGTCTTTGATGATGTCTAAATAAAAACTGCCCAAGTCTTGCGAGCAAAACGCGGTCACGTGCTGGGTGACTTGGTGAAAGTCCATTGCATCATAGGCACTGATGATTTGCGCTTGTACGGTTTGCGCGCGCTCAATGATGAATTTATCAAGACTGACCAGCTCGTCCATCGGTACACTGTCGGTTGCAGGATTGAAGTCATCAGTATTGGCCAGTAAGAAGCGCAAGGTGTTACGAATACGGCGATACATATCGATCGCGCCTTTAAACACCGTCTTACCTGCGCTCATCTCATAACGATAGTCGCTAGACGCAATCCACAGACGCAACATGTCCGCGCCCGTTTTGTTGATCTCTTCTTGCGGCGTGATGATATTACCCAATGACTTACTCATCTTACGACCGTTTTCATCGACCACAAAACCATGGGTCAGTACTTGCTTAAACGGTGGGCGCTCATACATGGCCTCTGACGTCAGTAATGACGTTTGGAACCAGCCGCGATGTTGATCAGAACCTTCTAAATACATGTCAGCTGGGTTGGTCAATTCATCGCGTTGCTCAAGTACGGCGAAATGCGTCGTGCCTGAGTCAAACCACACGTCCAATGTGTCCGTTGCTTTGTCATAATCAGCCGCTTCGCTACCTAAGAAGTCCTCGCAGCTGGCGTCAAACCACGCTTCAACACCGCCCTCAGCGATTTTTTGCGCCGCAGTTTCCATCAGCTCAAGCGTATTTGGATGCAGCTCGCCTGTTTCTTTGTGCGTAAAGAACGTAATCGGCACGCCCCACGTACGCTGACGTGAGATACACCAGTCAGGGCGACCATTCATCATCGCTTCGATTCTATTCTGCCCCCATGCAGGTGTCCAGTTGACCGATGGAATATCAGCAAGGGCGCGAGCACGTAGACCTTGGGTTTCCATATTGATAAACCACTGCGGGGTCGCACGGAAAATAATCGGTGACTTGTGACGCCAGCAATGTGGATAGCTGTGTTCAATTTTGGTATGGCTGATTAGATGGCCATTGTCATGTAGGGCAGCGATGATTTTTGGATTGGCTTTATATATGTGCTCGCCTGCAAATACTGCCGCGCTATCTAGATAAACGCCCGTACCGCTCACTGGGTTTTCCACTGGTAAGTTGTATTTTAGACCAACGATATAATCGTCGAGACCATGACCGGGTGCAGTATGTACCAAACCAGTACCACTATCGGTGGTCACATGATCGCCCAAGATGAGCGGCACTTGGCGGTCTTCAATCAATGGATGCTGAGCGCTCAATCCTTCAAGCTCACTGCCTGATACGGTCGCGAGGACGCCTTTATTCTCAAGTTTGAGTTCACTTAGCGCAGTTTCAATAAGATCAGCTGCTAGTAGCAGGTTGCCTTTTTTGGTCGCAACCACGCTATAGTTATGCTCAGGATGGACTGAGATGGCTTGGTTAGCAGGCAGTGTCCACGGCGTGGTCGTCCAGATAACCGCAGCGATGTTGTCTGCGATACCTGCCAATGCGGTCACTTTATCCGTGCCAAGTACATCAAAGCTGACATAGATCGCGTCAGAGACTTTGTCTTGATACTCTACTTCAGCTTCCGCGAGAGCTGAGCTACAGTCCAAGCACCAGTTGACTGGCTTCATACCACGAGTCACATGACCATTGTCATAGATTTTGGCAAGCGCGCGCACGATGTTGGCTTCCTGCGCAAAGTTCATAGTCAGATAAGGATTGTCCCAATCACCGAATACGCCTAGACGCTTGAAATCTGCCTTTTGTAGTTCAATCTGAGTGTTGGCGTATTCGCGGCATAGACCACGGAATTCGGTAGCAGACACTTTTTGACCGACTTTGCCGACTTTGGCTTCGACTTTTTGTTCGATTGGCAGACCATGACAATCCCAACCAGGGACATAAGGCGCATCAAACCCTGACAAGGTTTTTGATTTGACAATAATGTCTTTTAGTACTTTATTGACCGCGTGACCCAAGTGAATCTGACCGTTGGCGTATGGAGGGCCATCGTGCAAAATATACTTAGTCGCACCAGCACGCGCCTGACGAATTTTACCGTACACGTCATCTGCTTCCCAAGCAGCTAACCAATCTGGCTCGCGCTTGGCAAGGTTTGCGCGCATCGCAAATGGCGTATCCGCAAGGTTCAGCGTGTCTTTGTAATCTTGGCTTGGTGTGTCAGTGCTTTTATCAGTCATAGAAGGTATCTTTTTAAAAGGTAGGTTTGTGTGTCGGTTAAAACCGGCTACAAGGCTCGATGTTCAACGTATTTCAATATAGTGCTGAGGTTAATGCTGTGTCGATAATACTTAATTACTAATAATAGTAGGTATATTGCTCATCATAGTCGGTTTATCAACCGTCATGTCAATAAATACCCATTGTTGCTCATTAGTCCACAAATAGTTACGTCAATAATAAATGGTAACGAGACGATTGCAACATAAAATATGCTAGTAAAAATAATTCAAAAAAATATTTAGATCGGCAGCTATTATATGACAAAAAGAGTAGGGTAAAAAGAGCTGAGCAATTGCATCCTCATTTTGATCAATATCAACTGTTTATCTACGTTGCATGTCGTTGATGAAAGTATAACGATGACCTCTTCGCAAGATAATTTATTAAAAAATAAAGTCAGGTTCAGCCGCTAAAAAACCGATGCTAACCATAAGCGCAGTTTTAACGACCATAGTGGCTGAATACCTGTTAGCCCTTGTGTCATCTTGCCATTCTCTAATACCACATAGGATGGTGTGACTTGTCCTTGCCAATCCGCAAAGATATCACCTTCTTGGTCATTTATCGCGGTGAAGTCAAACTGATGCTGATCGAGGTAGCTGCGTAGCTCTTGATTTGAGCCTGACTGCACAGCGATAGTGATGACAGCATGATCGTTTGTCGCTGCTAGCCTATTTATCGTTGGCGATGTGACGCTACAGACCGAGCACCATGTCCCCCAAAAATATATCAGTGTTGGCTGCTGGCGACTCAGCTCGGCCAAATCCACCGGTTGCCCTTGATAGTCCATTAATTGCAATTGCGGATCGGCTGGCATGACAGGCTGTCGCCACCAGTTGACCACACTATAAATCACCAAAAATATCACCCCATAGAGCAGTGCTGTCTTAAGCACAGACAGGATGCGCTGTTTGGGTGTTTTTTTCGGTTTTTCGAGGGTTTTGTCGATGCCAATATCAGTCGTCATAGGGGCTGCTTTTATACTTTTATGTGTTGATAGATAAAAATAAACGGCTGATGATGCAGCCGTTTATTGGATTAAAAAGTCAGTAGGGAGTTATAGCAGATACGTTATTATGGCTTTTGCGCACGATTCTGCAATGGATCACCAGTAAGCACACTGCCTGAGTTTTCGCGGCGTTCTTCGTCACTTAATTTGCTTGCAGGAACTTTGGATTTACGTTTCCATTTTAAACTAAATAAGTCATCACGGCGGTCGATCAGGTTGTGCACTGAGCCTTCGTGACGCACGTGAGTCAACTTATCTAAGTTGACATCAGAGAAGAAAATCATCTCGGTATTGGGCGTGGTCTCTGCCATGATGGCATCATGTGGGAATGCAAAATCTGACGGTGAGAAGATAGACGACTGTGCGTACTGAATATCCAAGCTTTCGACTTGTGGCAAGTTACCTACCGAGCCGCAGATCATGACATAGCATTCGTTTTCAATGGCACGTGCTTGGGCACAATGGCGTACACGCAAATAGCCGTTTTTGGTATCTGTCCAGAAAGGCACGAACAAAATATCCATATCATCAAGTGCTAACAGGCGTGCAAGTTCAGGGAACTCAACGTCATAACAGACCAAAATACCAATACGCCCCGCATCGGTGTCAAAGACCTGTACTTTATCGCCACCTTCAATGACCCACGCGCTACGCTCATGCGGGGTGATATGAATTTTGCGTTGCTCTTCAACCGTACCATCACGGCGGCACAGATAACTGACATTGTACAAGGTATCGTCTTCGTCTAATAAAGGCATAGAGCCTGTAATGACATTGACGTTGTAACTGACGGCCAAATGCGAAATTTCATTTTTAAACCATTCGGTATAATCGGCCAAAAAGCGAATGGCGATGTTTTGGTCAGTAGACTCGCACAAGCCCATCAGCGGCGCATTAAAGAACTCAGGCAAACAAGCAAAGTCAGAGTTATAATCGGCCATCACATCGACAAAGAACTCCACTTGCTGGAGCAGTTCTTCTGGCGACTCGACCTCACGCATCTGCCACTGAATACCACCGATACGCACCTCAGATTTACGCGTATTGGGCTTATAATCTTTTGGCTCATAATAGATATTTGACCACTCAAGCAAGGTGGCAAACCCTTTCGATTGTTTGTCATCTGGTAGGTAAGCGGTCAAGATACGCTTGACGATAAACCCGTTTGACAACTGAAAAGACAATGCAGGGTCGTGAATTTCGCGGCTCTCAACAGCGTCAATATATTCGCCTGGGCTTAAGTCTTGGTGGTTATGGTAGTTAGGAATGCGGCCACCCGCCAAAATAGCGCGGAAGTTGAGCTGACGACACAGCTCTTTGCGTGCGTCATAGAGACGGCGACCGAGACGGTAGCCACGATAATCAGGGTCAATCAGCGCATCCAAACCATAAATAGCATCACCCTCAGGGTTGTCTCTAATGATTTCTTTTTGCCCGATCAAATCATCATAGGTATGCGGGTTAGAAAATTTGGCATAATCAACACGCATGGACAGTACAATACCAATTAATTGATCATGGTCAAACAGCGCAATCTGCCCTTCAGGAAAGGCGTCTATGAGCGTATGAATGGTGTTTTTTGACCACGCGCCGCCTAGGTTGACGTAGACGCGATCCATCAAGGCTTTTAGTTGGGGGTAGTCTTTTTTCTTGATCTCAGCGATCGTGAGATGAAAGTCATCTGTTTTTTCGATTTTACTCATGATATTCCTATATTAAATCTCTACTAAATTTGAGTATGCGTAATGCAATGATCCTAAGCACTCGATTTTGTCAATTTTTATGAAAAAAACCAATAAGAATATTCCAGTAGTCAGATATAGCCTTTACAATAATTATTACCCTATTTACAATGGGTTATAGCAATATTTTATGACATGTTGCTCAGTGTATTTGAGGTTTATTCTGACTGATATAGAGGAATAAACCTTAGTAATCATTGCCTGCCGTATCACTTGGTTTTTTATTGGATTGTTAATAACGAAATACAGGGTTGTCCAATGCCTTTACAACGGCGACTGTTTTGCTATTTATTATCTAAATATAAAATCTAAGTAATATCTATCAGTATCATTCATTTTGCTTGCTATGATAGCAAGCTATATAAGTAATAATAGTCTCACGTAGTAACTATTTGCTACGTTTTTGTGAGTCTGCAGCTTTATCTACTTCAGGCATAGTATCGTTTTGCTTGTTTCATTTGGCCGGCGTTATCGGCTTTTAGGATTATTTTATTATGCCCTTAACTCGTAGCAATAGAATCAAGCAATGGGATGCAATACAAGAATCAGTACTGGTTCAATTGGTCTATGTCAGTACGCTAACGCTCGGTTCACGCCTAAATACCTCTATATTTGAGGATATAGAGGCCCATGCTCGCGATTATAATGAGCAGCATGGTATTACTGGTACATTATGTTATGGCAATGGTCAGTTTTTGCAGTGCATCGAAGGCGAAAAAAGACATGTCTTTGCGCTACAAGAACGTATCTTTGCTGATAGTCGTCACAAAAATATCGAAGTGCTTTTACTACAAGAGATTAATCATCGCAGCTTCTCAGACTGGCGCATGCGTCTGCTGTTTTTGGAGCGCTGGCTATGGTCGCCTGCAACCAAAGAGCAAGCAGCGCAGTTGTCACCATTTCTACCATTTGCGCCGCACGGTTGGTCACCTGATCGTACTGAGCAATTTTTGCAAATTATCAAAAATTTCGATACCCAGCCACATATCAAGGCAGCGGGCATTACTTACAATGCGCTAGGCAATATGTTCCGCCATATGGCGGCACCGCATCAAGCCTTTTTGATTGTCCAAGGGTTTCTTAGTATCTTGCTGGTAGTGGGGTTGATGTTGCTATACTGGTAAACCATGTACCTTTACAAACGATGATCTGATGAATAAAAAAAGACGCTAGCCTATGGGTTAGCGTCTTTTTTTTTGAGATAAATCGTTGGCCTACCAATCACATATCAAAAATCTTACCACGATTCATGATGTTGTTTGGATCAAACACCTTTTTCACCTTACGCAAATAATCAATCTCAGTCTCGCTGCGGCTGTATTGCAGATACGGCTTCTTCGTCATACCCACGCCATGCTCAGCAGAGACCGACCCGCCATATTTTTGTACCGTCTCAAACACGTATTTATTGACAATTTGACACTCACTAAAAAAATCATCCTTACTCATGTTATCAGGCTTTAAGATATTCAAATGCAAATTACCATCACCGATATGACCAAACCAGCACACCTCAAAGTCTGGATAGTTGCTGGCGACGATATGATCAATCTCAGCGATAAACTCCGGTACATAGCTGATGAGTACCGACACGTCGTTCTTATAAGGGGTGAACACAGAGATCGTCTCAGAGATATATTCGCGCAGCTTCCACAGCTCTGCCGCCTGACTAAGGCTTTGACTCATCACCCCATCAACCACCCAGCCCTCTTCCATGCACTGCTCAAAGATGGCCATGGCTTTTTCCATGATTGGCTCATAGGGGGCTTCAAACTCTAATAAAGTATAAAACTTGGTACGTGATTCAAACGGCTCTTGTACTTGACCATGTGCCATGAGCTTATCAACCGCTACATCATCAAAGAATTCAAACGCAGTCAAATCAATCTGGGCTTGAAAGGCAGAGAGCACATTCATGACGTCACTAAAGTTGTCCATACCCAGAACCATGACATTTAAGTCTTGTGGCTGACGCTCAAGTTTGATTTGCGCGTGAGTGACAAGACCAAGGGTACCTTCAGCACCGATAAACAGTTGACGCAAGTCGTAACCAGTGGCGTTTTTCACCATGCCTCGGTTGAGGTGCAAGATATCCCCTTTACCCGTAACAACCGTTAGTCCCATGATCCATTGACGGGTCATGCCATAGCGGATGACTTTGATGCCGCCCGCATTGGTACCGATGTTACCACCCATTTGACTAGAGCCTGCTGAGGCAAAGTCGACAGGATAGTAGAGATCTTTTGATTCGGCGAACTGTTGTAGCTGTTCGGTGACAACGCCCGCTTCAATCTCGACCATGCGGTCCGCTGGATAGAACTGTCCAATCTGGTTCATTTTATCCATGCTGACAACGATCTCGCCATTGGCGGCGACGGCGCCTGCTGAGAGTCCGGTACGACCACCACTAGGGGTGAGGACGACGTTATGCTCATTAGCCAGTAGGACGATGGCTTGGACTTGTTCGGTGGTCTTTGGGAAGGCGATGGCGGCGGCGGCGGGGGCGAAGTGTTTGGTCCAGTCTTTGCCCCAGTGCTCTAAGCTCTCTGCGTCGGTCTTTATTTGGCTGGGGTCGAATTGATGGGTGTCAGTCAGTGAGCTTAGGATCGTTTGCACAGCGTTGGTATGGGCTTGGGAGGTGGACTGTTCGGTAGTTAGCGTCATGGTCAAATCTCAATATTAGCGTAAGCACGATGTTGGGACTGTTTATTATATAGCGAAATGACTATAAATTCAGTGAGGAGTCGGCTCGTGATGGCAATAAGTGGGTGATAGTTTCTAAATAAAAAATGAGACAAATAATAAAAAGTGGTTTGTTTGATTTCAAACCGAATGATTCACTATAGCATAAAAATTTTTCAGGCTTGATAATCAATAATTCATCTAATCTGCTAACATCGGCGTCAAATTTTGTGTAAGATATCGGGACTGTTTTCGTTTCATCCATCACAGATTATCCGACAGATAATCTTATAAAACAAATATAGGACAGTTCTCATATGGCGTTATCACTACAAAAAGACAAAATCCGGTTTTTATTGCTTGAAGGTCTACATGACAATGCCCTAAAAGTATTGGAGGGTGCTGGTTATCACAACATCGAGAATATCAGTCACGCGTTAGACAAAGAAGAGCTGATCGAAAAGATCAAAGATGCTCACTTTATCGGTATTCGTTCGCGTACTCAATTGACGCGCGATGTACTTGAGCATGCAAACAAACTTATCGGCATTGGGTGCTTTTGTATTGGTACCAACCAAGTCGATCTAGATGCCGCTCGTGACTTAGGTATTCCTGTCTTTAACGCGCCATTCTCGAACACCCGTTCGGTAGCTGAGCTGGTATTGGCTGAAGCGATTATGCTGTATCGCGGTATTCCTGAAAAGAACGCAACCGTACATCGCGGCGGCTGGGGTAAGTCTGCGACTAACTCACATGAAGTGCGCGGCAAGACTATCGGTATCGTCGGTTATGGTTCTATCGGCTCGCAGTTGTCTGTGCTAGCAGAAAGCTTTGGTATGAAAGTCATCTATCATGATGCTGTGACCAAATTGCCACTAGGTAATGCGGTACAAGTTGGTAGCCTAGAAGAGTTACTATCAATGGCTGATATCGTGACATTGCATGTGCCTGATGTGCCAAGCACGCGCTATATGATGAAAGCTGAGCAGTTCGCTCAGATGAAAGAAGGCAGCTACTTTATCAATGCGGCTCGCGGTACGTGTGTTGAGATTGATGATCTGGCGGCAGCAATTGAGTCTGGTAAAATTTTGGGCGCGGCTATCGATGTGTTCCCAAAAGAGCCAAAATCAGCTGACGAAGAGTTTGAATCACCACTACGTAAGTTTGATAATGTGATTTTGACGCCGCATATCGGTGGGTCAACACAAGAAGCGCAAGCTAATATCGGCCTTGAAGTCGCTGATAAGTTTGTCAGATATTCTGACCAAGGTGATACGGCGACGGCGGTGAACTTCCCAGAAGTTTCTATTCCGTTCAAAGAAAACTCGCATCGTCTGCTACACATTCATAGAAACGTGCCAGGCGTACTGTCTCAGATCAACCGTCTGTTTGCTGAAGCAGGTATCAACATCCTAGCACAGAGCCTGATGACAGAAGGCGATGTCGGTTATCTAGTCATGGACGTTGACTACAACGATTCGACTGCTGCACTCGATCAATTAAAAGATGTAGAAGAGACTATCCGCGTACGTATCTTATTCTAATATAGTCAATCTGCTTTTAAATTGGATTAACTATATCAGTGCTAATAGTTTTGATACGCATTGAAGATTTATCACAAAAAAAGAGAGGCTCTATTGATTAGAGCCTCTCTTTTTTACTTCTGTTTTATTGTACTAATGCTAGGTTTAATTGGCTTTAGCGTTGTTTACCGCTTCTGCTTGCAGACGCGCTTCAATCTTGGCCGCTTTGCGTTTTTCTATGACATCCATCACGTCACTACCGATATGGGCTTCACCGCGTTTTTTGGCCAGTTGCATTTGGTGCTCGCGCTCACGGAAACGCGCTTTTTGCTCATCTGTGGCTTTGTCAATACAATGCGGGCATGACTCGCCTTTGATATAGGCTGGGCTCTGCATGTCATCGCTAGTGATGGGCATACGGCAGGCAAAACACTGCTCATAATTACCTTTTTTTAAGTTGTGATTGACCGATACACGGTTGTCAAAGACAAAGCAATCACCTTGCCACATAGAGTCACTGGCTGGGATTTCTTCTAGGTATTTTAGGATACCACCTTCTAAATGGTAGACCTCTTCAAACCCTTGCTCTCGCAAATAGGCAGTTGACTTCTCGCAGCGGATACCACCTGTACAAAACATGGCCACTTTTTTATGCTTGGCTGGATCGAGCTCTTTTGATACGTATTCTGGAAACTCGCGGAAGGTTTCAGTGTTTGGATTGACGGCATTTTGGAACGTACCGATTTGCACTTCATAATCGTTACGTGTATCGATGAGAGTCACTTCAGGATCTGAGATCAGTGCATTCCATTCGCTAGGCTTTACATAGCGACCGACCGATTGTAGTGGGTCGATGTTTTCTACGCCCATGGTGACGATTTCTTTTTTGAGCTTTACCTTAGTGCGATAAAACGGCTGCGCATCGGTATAAGACTCTTTGAAAGTAAACGTACCAATCGCTTCGATATTGCGCAGATAGTCAAGGATGGTATCGATACCCTGACGCGTACCAGAAATCGTACCGTTAATGCCTTCGCTTGCCAGCAATAAAGTGCCTTTGACATCGTTATCTAGCATGGTATTCAAAATCGGCTCGCGATACTGCTCAAAGTCAGTAAAGCGTGTGAATTTATAAAGTGCGGCAACAACGATATTGTTAGTGAGGCTATCGTAGGCGGGGGCTGATTGATTGTCAGTTACCACGGTTTCTTTGATATTACTATCTTGAGTGGTGCTCATGTGTTTCTCCTGCTGGCTAGGTCGCAAACCTAGTGCGTTGGGTTTAAAGTATCTTTTCAATTTAAAGCATTAACAAAATTGTGGGATTGATGAATGCGCGCGTAGTGTAGCAAATTTTGGCAGGGTTTTGAATAGTTTAGGTCGCTCAGCTTGATAGGAGCTGAAATAATAAATGTTTTGATTATAAGATAAAAACAAAAAATCCAGCTCAAAGGCTGGATTTCTTATTATCAACTTAATCTTTTTTGAGGTTCGTTTAGAGTTTACTTACTCTGGAACCAGCGATCCGCTTGGTTACGTGCATTGGCGATGTCTGAGCTTGATAAGTTCAATGCCAACTGTCCAATTTTGCCGCGCGCTTTGTTACGGACTTTTTCGTCGAGCATGCCATCACGGGCAGCCAAGTCATACCATTTATAGGCATCTACCAGATTTTTTTGTTTTTCATCTAACAATGCAAGTGTATAGCTGGCACGGTTGTCGCCACGCATCGCGGCTTTCTCTAGCCAAAGACGCGCTTGCTGCAAGTTAGGTTGTACGCCTTCACCGCGTAAATACATGATAGCAAGGTTTAACTGAGCAGGAGCAACGCCTTGCTGAGCGGCTTTGGTGTACCACTGGATAGCTTGCTGGGTGTTTTGAGCAATACCTTCGCCTTTTTGCAAGCGCTTGGCTAGATAAAACTGAGCATGATCGTTACCTTGGGCAGCACGACTAGACAGCTCGCTCACAGGCATCAGCTCAAAGCGTGAAGTATCAAGCGGTACGTTTGATATTAACTCAGCATTGGCCAAACCAGCACAAGAAAATAAGGCAGTAAACAATGCGGCTTTTAATAATTTCATAGCAGCTCCAAAATTAGGCAGTTAATACGCAAGAAAATTGTACCGCTAAACATCGTCTCGCTAAAGACAGTTAGACGGCGATAACAATTAGGTGACATCTTGCGAGATGAATTACCTAATCATCAGCAATAGAGTTTTTAATTTTGTATCATCGATTTAACCCAACTAATTAGACAAACGGTCGTAATAGTGGGATAACTGACAACATTTTGCTAGCTTAACACCCAAACTTACGAAACTCAAATACTAATTACAAGATTTAATAGCTGCTTGTACCTGATTGTCCTCAGTAAAATCATAGAGTTACTATAAGACAATCATTAGTTAACAATTTGCTAAGATAAAAGGTTCAGCAATAACGGTCATTTTATCCTTTTGAGCAAAAATTAAATATCTGACATTACTTCGTTTTTTTCTTTGTCACTCGATAGATAGCGACATCTGCGAGTAGATTGGGTGCCTGTCTAATTAATGCCGTCATCAGTGGGGAATGACCTTTATCAGAGTCGCTTACCGCAAAGCGATTAACGATATGAATATCATGCTGCGCACACAGTTGCTCAAAGTCTTTAAACGTACATAGATGAATATTGGGGGTGTTGTACCATTCATAAGGCAGTGCTTCAGACACCGGCATCATCCCTTTAAGCCCTAAATGAAGACGGTTTTGCCAATGGGCAAAGTTAGGGAATGTGATGATCGCCTCTCGGGCGACGCGTAGCATATCGAGCAGCAGCACATCAGGCGCTTTTACCGCTTGTAGCGCACGCGCCATAACCACGGTATCAAAGCTGTTATCGGCAAAGCGTGCTAAGCCATCGTTTAGGTCTTGCTCAACAATCGATAAGCCGTTGCCAATGGCTTCGTTGATTTTGTCTTCATCAATTTCAAGCCCGTATCCAGTGACGCCTAACTTCTGCTGTAAGTGCGCGAGCAGCTCGCCATTACCGCAGCCCAAATCAAGTACATGTGCTTGCGGTGCGATCCAGCGCTCTGCCAGTTGGTGATCCATTCTCATGAGCGCTCTCCTGTGGCTGGGCGGCTAGGGTTAATAAATGGCGCTGTCAAAAATCCTCTAACAGCACCCATGTAGCGAGGAATGTCAAATAAAAAAGAGTCATGGCCATGCGGCGCATCAATATTAATATAGCTAACAGGTTTGCCAGTAGCCATCAGCGCATCGACAATTTCTTGCGAGCGTTCTGGTGCAAAGCGCCAATCGGTGGTGAATGACACAACCAAGTACTGGCATTGTGTATGGGCGAATGCCGCTTTGAACGCAGAAAGCTCTTGCTGTCGATCAGACTCAATGTCTTCAATCGTCGCTACCGCATCTTCTAACTCATTCTGCGCATTGGCTTTGCTAGACTCGACTGACGCCGCGATAGAGTTTTCTAATGGGACGGCCGACTCTGTATTGTCTTTTGCTACCGCTGATGAATAGTCACGTGTCGGGTCGAAATAATCTAATGCCTTGGTCATAAGTAGATAGGTATTGGCATCAAAGTTTTCACTAAAGCGCTCACCTTGATAGCGCAGATAGCTCTCAACCTGAAACTCGACATCGTAGCCATACATAAACTTGCCAGATTTTAAGTCACGACCAAACTTGGCTTTCATCGCGTCATCAGTCAAATAAGTGATATGACCAACCATCCGTGCCAAAATCAGGCCGCGACGAGGGTAGGTACCAGCTTGTATGTAGCGTCCATCCTTAAAATCAGGATCGGATAATATAGACTGACGGGCGACTTCGTTAAAGGCGATGTTCTGAGCAGACAGTTTCGGCGTACTGGCAATGACCACGCAGCGTTTTAGCCTATCGGGATAGTCGACGGACCATTGCAGCGCTTGCATCCCGCCCATCGAACCACCGACGATGGCATGCCAGACATCGATGCCAAGACGATCTGAGAGCATGGCTTGGGTTTTTACCCAGTCTTTAATCGTGATGAGCGGAAAGTCAGGGCCGTAGACTTGTGGCTCATTGCTGTTATTTCCCCTGCTATCGCTTGAATCGATACTGTCAATTGAACTAACGCTATCGGGATTAATAGTTGTTGGGCCTGTTGAGCCAAAACAGCTACCGATGTTGTTGACGCACACCACATAAAACTGATTGGTATCGATGGCTTTGTTGGGGCCAATCATATTGTCCCACCAGCCCGCTTTTTTGTCATCAACGCTATGAAATCCTGCCGCGTGATGGTTGCCCGATAACGCATGACAAATCAAAATCGCATTTGATTTATCGCTATTGAGCGTGCCGTAAGTCTCTACCATTAAATCGAATGAGGGCAGAGTACGGTTACATTCCAAGGTCAATGGCTCAGCAAAATGGAATTTTTGTGGCGTAATCACACCCACAGATCCAGCAGTAGTATTGGCTGAGCTGTTTACGTGAGTTTGAGAATTAGGGGACTGGTCACTGGTATTATCAGAGCGTGCGTTCAAAGCTACCTCGCAAGACAACAATCATCAATAAAATAAGAGCAAAATAGGAAGGTGTTGACAGACTACTTTACTTACACCGTTTTTATAAACTGGGCTTGCCTATTGTATGGTGATGCGCGTAGGAGTACAACCGCCGAGCAAGTCTTTTAAACGCCGTTTTATCGCGTTAAATAGTAAAGGGTAAATGATAGAAGGCTGGCGACTGCGTAGCAAATTGTACAAGTGCGCTTTTGCCATGCGTTATGAAGGGATAAAATGCTACACTAATGCGGTGTTTGCACAAAGGTGTATGAGCAATCTGGTACCTTTATGATGACACGACTTCTAATAACTTACTGCTGATAAATAGTGCTGCTATGAAACCTGAATTGCCTCCACGTATTGCTGTCCTGTTAGTCAACCTTGGTACGCCAGATGAGCCAACGGCACCTGCCGTACGACGCTATCTTAAACAGTTTTTGTCAGATCCACGAGTGATCGAGATTCCCAAGTTTTTGTGGGCCATTATCTTGAATTTGTTTGTCCTACCAAGCCGTCCTAAGCGTGTCGCAAAGGCTTACGCGAGCATTTGGGAAGGGGATTCACCGATTCGTAAAATCCTAAAGAGCCAAGTGGAGCTACTAGAGCCGCGTCTGGCCAATAGCGTAGCGCCATTTCGCGTCTCTGTGCATCCTGCGATGAGCTATGGTAATCCTGGACTGCCTGATGTGATGGATGCACTGCGCGCAGAAGGCGTGGATCATTTTGTCATCTTGCCATTATTTCCGCAGTACTCAGCCTCTTCAGGCGGTGCGGTATATGATGCGCTGACAAAATGGACACTCAAGCAACGTAACTTGCCAAACTATACCATTGTCAAAGACTACTTTGCGCATCCTTTATATATTCAGGCATTGGCTAACTCGATACGCCGTTTCCAAGAGAAACATGGCAAGCCTGAGAAGTTAATGTTCAGCTTTCACGGCATTCCGCAGCCTTATGCAGATAAAGGCGACCCGTATCCTAAGCGTTGCAAATGTACAGCGGCGCAAGTGGCACATGCACTTGGTTTAAAAGACGATGAATGGATTATTAGTTTTCAGTCACGCTTTGGTAAGCAAGAGTGGGTGAAGCCATATACCGATGTGGTATTAGAAGATTGGGGCAAATCTGGTGTGCGCTCAGTACAAGTCATTAGTCCTGCGTTCTCAGCGGATTGTCTTGAGACGTTAGAGGAGTTGGCCATTGAAAACCGTGATAATTTTCTAAACGCAGGCGGGCAAGAGTATCACTATATTCCTGCGCTAAACCTTGATGAGACACACATTGAATTGCTCGAAGCGTTGAGCTTGCCTCTTGTAAAAGGCTGGGCTGGCACACTTGATGGATGGGTATAATCAGCTGAGAATATCTATTACTGTTAGTTAAATGATAAGTCATAAAAAAGCACGCTTAACGATATTAAGCGTGCTTTTTCGCTCTAAAGGGCTATATCAACCGCGGTGCTAATTTCTAAAAATCGTCATCATTGCTACGTTCTGCAGCGTCCCTATCAGCGATATCTGCCGGATCTGGATAATCGTTGTCATCAAGATTGTCTTGCACCAAAATCTCATCGACACGTGATTCATCTATGTTTTGGCGATGCATAGGCGTTAGTCCTTGCGTAGCAGCACTACCGACTTCTGAATTGTCAAATCCTGCACTATTGTCGATGACATCATCGTTATCGATTGTGTGTAGCATTTGGTTGTCTAAATCAACCAACTGATTGTCTTGGTTATCCCTGCTGTCATTATTGTCGCGGCGATTGCCATCGATATGATCCATCTCTTCTGGTAATGGGTTCTTTGAGTTTTCCATAGTTGATCCTTTATTGTATTTATTAGAAGTGAGAGTATCGCACCAACTGTTTATAATATTGTGCGTTGCGATGTTATTAATATGTTTATCAGTGTGTACGCTTATGACGTTTTTCACTAGTAGTAAGGTGTCACAGGATGTTCAAAAAATGTAAGGCGATTGCCAAAAAGTAAAACGGCCACTCATATGGAGCAGCCGCTTGTCATTATAGGGTCGTTTATAGTTTTCTTATGATGTCAGTAAAGAGAGAGCATGATAATGATTGTACTAATGATTGACATGCTTGAGCTCATAATTGAACTTCTGTGTCAGACACGATTCATAATCAGCCAGCTTAAATCGCCATAGGTAGGTCAAGGCAATCGCGTAAATCGCAGTTTCAGATAGCTCTTCTACAATCTCTCCAAAGGTATGCGGGAACATAATGGCGTTCTCTCCCATATACTGTATGATTGCCAGCGCGGTAACGATGAGATAGAGTGAGACAGGCACGTGTTTTAACACTGCCCATAGGTAATGTCTTGAATAAACCAATAAACCAAGCGCGACGAGATAAATGACAGTCAGTACACTGTCTTCCCACCAATCATAAGACTGATTTAAGAAAGAAAAATTACTTGGCACTAATAAGTCTGGTAAATAATTCAGCTCGCGACGAATCACAGCGACAAACACAAGTAGCCCTGCCAGCCAAAAGGCCCGAATTTGTTTAACGTGACTTTGTGCAATGTACTGCATGCAACGCAGCAAACAGACGAACAATAGGATCATACCAGGAATTTCAATAATGCCATCTGAACTCAAAATAACTGGCTCCTGCGTATCAAAAAAATGTGTCAAAAACAAAAAAGTGAGCCCGTAGGCTCACTCTAAACCAAAAAACATCTAACGAAATATGCATAATCTACTATGACGCTATTATAACCCAATATGGTAATAATAACGTCATAGAATATAACCAAGTAGTCATAAGTGGTTGTTTATATAGATGATACAGTGGGTTTCAAAACCCATCATAACCCATAATATCTTTAAGCTCGCTAGCGTTCTAAGTTGACCAAATCAATGATTAATGCGCCTCATCCCAGTTTTGACCGCTATCAGTCTCAACCAGTAACGGTACAGCAAAGTCGACATGCCAGCCTTTATCTACGGCCGTAGTCGTCAAGACATCTTGCATGGCATCGGTAATCAATTGGCTAACCGCGTCTACCTTATCGGCATCCACTTCAAACACCAGTTCATCATGGACTTGCAGCAGCATTTTGGCTTGATCTTTTGGCAATACCTTATCAACGGCAATCATGGCAAGCTTAATCAAATCAGCGGCAGATCCTTGTAGCGGCGCGTTGATTGCGGCACGCTCAGCGCCTTGCTTGACCATACGATTGCTATGATTGATATCAGGGGTATAGAGTTTACGGCCTAATATCGTCTCGACATAGCCTTGCTCGTACGCGCTAGCACGCGTATTAATCATATAGTTTTTGACACCCGGATAGCGCTCAAAGTACATATCGATATAGTCTTGCGCTTCACCGCGGCTCATCTGTAATTGCTTGGCAAGTCCAAAGGCACTCATCCCGTATAGCAGACCAAAGTTAATGGCTTTGGCATTACGGCGTTCAGTTGGGGTAACGTCCGCAACATCCTTGCCAAGCACTTCAGCAGCAGTCGAAGCATGAATATCTAGGCCTTCGTTAAAGGCATGCGTCAAGTTCTTATCACCTGAGAAATGCGCCATGAGACGAAGCTCGATTTGTGAATAATCCGCGGCCAAGATCACGCGACCTTCTGGGGCGATAAAGGCTTGGCGAATCAGGCGGCCCGTCGCCGTACGAATGGGAATATTTTGTAAGTTAGGATCAGTTGATGACAGACGGCCAGTACTGGTCAGTGCTTGATGGTAACTGGTATGCACGCGGTCGGTCTCAGCATCTGCAACATTATCGAGTGCATCGGTATAGGTGCTTTTTAGCTTAGACAGCCCGCGATACTCTAAGGTGATATCGACTAATGGGTGATCGATTTTTGATAGAACCGCTTCACCAGTCGAGTATTGACCAGATTTGGTTTTTTTGCCGCCCGGCACGCCAAGCTTGTCAAACAGCATCTCACCAAGCTGCTTCGGTGATCCTAAGTTAAACTCTTCGCCAGCCACTTCATAAGCACGTTTTTCTAGGGCGATGATTTCTTCATCAAAGCGTTTTGATAGCTCGTTTAAGAAAGAGCGTTTGATGAGAATACCATGTGCCTCCATTTGGCAAAGTATCTCTGCCGTTGGAATCTCGAGCTCGTGTAGCAATTTGGCATTATTGGTATCATTTGCCAGCTCAACGCTGAACACGTCAAATAACTGATAAGTAATATCAGCGTCTTCACAAGCATAGTCACTGGCGATATCGATAGCCACTTGGTCAAAGGTGACTTGCTTCGCGCCTTTACCTGCGACTTCCTCAAAGCTAATGGTCTGCGTTTGCAGATAATGGCGTGCCAAATCGTCCATACCGTGTCGAGTCGCTGCCGCATTGATGACGTAGCTTGCCAGCATGGTATCCATCGCCCAGTTATTTGGCTGCTCATGTATCGCACCGACTAAGTCAATATCATAGTGAGCAAGGATATGCGCATCATACTTTAGATGCTGTCCGATTTTACCGATATTTGGATTCTCTAACACAGGCTTTAAGCGCGCCAGTACGGTATCGCGGTCGAGTTGTTTCGCTGTTAGCTCATCACCTTCTAAGCGGTGGGTGAGCGGAATATAATAGGCTTCATGCGCTTGCACCGCAAAAGACAGCCCGACGATTTGCGCCTCGCGCCAATGAACACTGGTGGTTTCGGTATCAATGACAAAGTGCGGCGCTGCTTCTAATAATTCGACCAAGCTATCAAATGCTGGCTCATCGAGCACAGTGTGCCACGCTTTATCTTGATGGTTACTGCCCGTCATATTATCAGTGTTGGTCGATTGCAGTGATTTGGCAACTTGCGCTTGTGACTCAGCATTGGCTTGGCTATCAGCGACACTTTGCGCGCCATTCGCAGGGTGGTTTGGATGATCAAGAGATGCCAGCTCATTTCTAAATTCAAGCTCGGTATATAGGGCGCGAAGCTCCTCTATATGCGCACAAGGGTCGGTATTTATTTTTAAGTCGTTCCAGTCTTGGCCGATTTCCAAATTGGTGACGATGGTAGCAAGCTTTCTGTTAAAAGGAATGTCATCGGCATGTTCGATCAAACCTTTTGCGCCGCGGCCTTTGATAAAGCCAATGTGCTTGAGCATGTTGTCGATGTCACCATACTCAACCAACAAGTCTTTGGCGGTCTTTTTACCGATACCTGGCACGCCTTTGATACCGTCAGAGCTGTCGCCCATAAGCGTCAAAAAATCAATCATTTGGTTTGGGTTAATGCCGAACTTATCGATTACCGCTGGTGTATCCGTGACTTTACCAGTAAAGCTGTCTTCTAAGATGACGCAATCATTAACCAACTGCATCATGTCTTTATCACCCGTTGAGATGACCACATGGTGACCTTGCTCGACAGCACGATAGGCAAGTGTACCGATGATATCATCGGCCTCTGCACCCTCAATACGTAATAGCGGAATACCCAAGGCGCTAACCAAACGATGAATATAAGGAATTTGCTCTACCAGTTCTATATCGATAGGCGGACGAGCGGCCTTATAGTCAGACGACATATGATGGCGAAAAGTCGGTGACTTGGTATCGAAGCATACAGCCATATGAGTAGGGTGATAACGACGCATCAGTTTTAGCAGCGCATTCAAGGTACCGCGAATCGCATTGGTGATTAGACCCTGCGAGTTTTGCATGGTCTTTGGGAGGGCATGATAGGTGCGAAACAGATAATACGAGCCGTCGACTAAGATAAAGGGCGGCTGATCTTTGTCTACATGACTGGTATCCATCAGCGCGACGTTAGGCATGTCGTCAAAATTCGGTAAGGTTTTAGGATCGAGTGCTTGATGGGAGTTGTGGTCGTGATCGGCGGTATTGTCAGCTATATTATCAGTCATAAAAGTCACTTATCAGCTATTAGATAAAAATATGTCCTTATTATAACGATAAAAACAGTGCGTGCCGAACTGCTTAACCGTTACGAGATGTTCTGGCAGTTTTATTTTTACACCAAAATTTCAAACAAAAAAAGAACCCAGACCAGCTGAGTTCTTCTATAATTAACGTATTTTTAATTAACTACTTTCTTAATTAATCATTGATAATGAGTCTCATAATGCGTTACTTTACTTCTGAGGTGACTTCAACATCGATATTGCCGCGTGTGGCTTTAGAATATGGGCACACTTGGTGCGCTTTCTCGACCAACTGTTGAAACTCGTCAGCTGACAATTCTGTATTTTCACCAATGACATGAATTTTAGCAGCCAGTTTATAGTCATGGCCTTCGCCTTGAAGCAAATCTACTTCAATTGAAGTGGTTGAATCAAACTTTGCTTTTTCCATTTGCTTAACAGCTGCAAGGGCGCCATCAAAGCAGGCACTGTATCCCATGGCAAATAGCTGTTCTGGGTTATTGCCCTCTTTTCCAGAGCCTGGTGGTACCATGTTTATAGTCAGGTCATTGTCACTTAAGCTTGCTGAACCTGCACGGCCGCCAGTAACAGTCGCTTTGGTTGAATATAAAGTTTTCATAACACATCCTTTGTTTTGGTTTTTAGATTTTCGTGGTAAAGCCAAATAACCAACCTAGGATAACAAATCATTAAAACAGCTCAGTAAGTCGGTAGTAAATCTTTACGACAAGTTTGTAAATATGACTTTTGGAGCTCTCTACAGTAGCAATACCTGCTGGTGCTAATAAACAAAATGACCAAAGCCATGTGGTTGGTCATATTAATATCATCAAATTGGGTGATAAAAAATCTAAATCATAAGGACATTGTTCGATGAATAGAGTGGTTGCGATATCTGGTGTTTTCTTCTGGACAATGCTTGCGCTCATAGGCTGTGAAGTAGATGACGCCAGTTATGGTTCTGATAGCGACAATATTACGTTGACGAGCTTTGCCAATAGTTACGATAGTAAGGCCAACGATACTGCCATTGCACGCATCGATGAGACCTATCGTACAGGCGCACGCGAGATCAAAACCACCAATCTCATCAACAGTTATAGCAACCAGAGTCTCAATGATTTAGACAGAACCATATTGGCAGATAATTTCGAAGGTCGACTCGAAAACAAAGACATCGAAGTCAATGGTCGCACGGTCAAGCGTCCTATTTATGAAAAAAACAGTAATAACAAACTGGACTATCAAACCACCTATCAAACACTGAACTTGTCGGGCTTAACGACCCGCAGTTATAGCGCGGGCACGAGTATTGAAGAGCGCCGCGGTATTCTCACCGATTTGAGCAACTACTCAGAAATTCCATCCGATGTTGCTTTCCCTGAAGGCTCCGTTTGTTACATTCCAGTCGTGACAAGCGAGCGCTCATTTTTGGCTTTCAATGACAAAAATAAGACAGGCTATTCGTCATTGGAGAAATGGATCGAAGCTGCTAAACAACGCTTTAGTGACGACAGAGATCATATGACCTCTCAGTTTGGTGTTGGTATAGCAAATAAGCAAAAAGCGGCGCAAGTGATGTTCTTTGAATACAAAAATCAACCTGCCTATGAATATAGTGGTGTTGAATATGGGAAGGATATTTATGAGGCAAATTATGTTGCCAAAGGTAGCACCGATCCAAATATAGATAGCCGCTTTGGCGTGGTAGATTGTACGCTTGTCAATGAGGTCGCAGGAGACTTTATAACGGAGCAAATCAAGCGCTATTATTAAAATCAAGCAAGCCCTACGCTGACGGTTAAAAATTTTGTTAACACGCTTTGTCTGACTGATAGAGCGTGTTTTTTGTGCGTGAACTCTGCACCCTAACGCGAAATCGGCTACAATACGCTCATTATTGATTTTATTTATTTAGATTAACTTCTAAATGACACAACTGTTGAAGCTGAAAACTATGAGCGTAGATCCAAAAAAACTAACCAAAGAAGTGGCCAAGCGCCGCACCTTTGCCATTATCTCGCATCCCGATGCTGGTAAAACCACCATGACTGAAAAGCTGTTGTTATGGGGACAAGCGATTCAGGTCGTAGGCGAAGTCAAAGGCCGTAAGACCGATCGTCATGCCACCTCAGATTGGATGAGTATGGAGCAAGAGCGTGGTATCTCAATCACCACGTCTGTCATGCAGTTTCCGTACAAAGACCACATGGTCAACCTACTAGACACCCCAGGTCACGCCGACTTTAGTGAAGATACCTATCGTACGTTGACTGCCGTGGATAGCGCACTGATGATGGTCGATGGCGCAAAAGGTGTCGAAGAACGAACCATCAAGCTGATGGAAGTTTGTCGCATGCGCGATACGCCAATCATTTCGTTCGTCAACAAGCTCGATCGCCAGATTCGTGAGCCGCTTGAGCTACTGAGTGAAATCGAAGCGGTACTAAAGATTAAATGCGTGCCCGTCACGTGGCCGATTGGTATGGGACAGGATTTTGTTGGAGTGTATCACCTTGCAGAAAACAAAACCTACTTATACGAGAAAGGCAATGGCGGCAAGATGACCGTCTCTGAGACCCGCGAAGGCTATGATTATCCTGATATACGCGAGCGTCTAGGTCAGCTGATGTTTGATGCTTTTGAGGAGTCACTCGAGCTGGTACAGATGGCGCTAGAAGAGTTCGATGTAGAGGCGTTTTTGGCAGGTGAGATGACGCCAGTTTTATTTGGCACGGCATTGGGTAACTTTGGTGTCAATATGGTACTCGATACCTTGGTCAAATACGCGCCACCACCAAAAGCCCATCCAACGACTGAGCGTAAAGTATCAGCAACCGAGACCGATTTCACAGGTTTTGTTTTTAAGATCCAGGCAAATATGGATCCACGTCACCGTGACCGCATCGCCTTCTTGCGCGTGTGCTCTGGCAAGTACGAGAAGGGCATGAAAATGAAGCACGTGCGTCTGGGTAAAGACGTTCGTATTGCCGATGCCTTGACCTTTTTGGCAGGCGACCGTGAAGCATTAGAAGAGGCGTATCCGGGCGATATTATTGGTTTGCATAACCACGGAACGATCTCTATCGGTGATAGCTTCACTGAAGGCGAGGAGCTGAGCTTTACCGGTATTCCTCATTTTGCTCCTGAATTGTTCCGCCGCGTGGTACTAAAAGATCCGCTTAAATCAAAAGCCCTGCAAAAAGGACTACAGCAATTAAGTGAAGAGGGTGCCACGCAGGTATTTATGCCGCAAATCAATAATGATTTGGTCTTGGGCGCGGTTGGGGTGCTACAGTTTGAAGTGGTCGCGCATCGTCTCAAAGAAGAATACAAAGTGCAATGTACCTTTGAGCCAGTATCGATTGCCACTGTACGCTGGATTCACTGCGATGATGACGTGGCTTTGGCAAAGTTCAAGAAAAAAGCCCATGACCAGTTATCAATCGATGGTGGTGGTTATCTGACTTATCTTGCGCCATCACGGGTCAACTTACAATTGATGCAAGATCGTTATCCAGAGATCACCTTTAGCAGCACGCGTGAGCATTAAGATTATTTGTATCAAATATACCTGCATCGCTTATTGTTCAATGATTAAGACACGCTAGCCGTGTCTTTTTTATTGTCCGTTATTTATGCGGCAAATGAGTCAAGAGAGGTTTTGAGTGATTATAGTTAAGTCTAAATAAAAACGATACAGGATAATAAATTCATTTGATTAAACGCTATTTTTCTTGCTTGCTGTGACTACGTCTCCAGAGGCTGCGCAAAATAGCGTGTAATCTTATTGTATCGATTTTATAGTGAACCGACTATAGCAACACTTCAAAAACACAAACAGTGTTCCTACAATACAGCGTCATTGTTACGGTAGAATGTATTACAACATTTTATATTTATAAAAGAGGATGCATGAAAGCTATGGTTCAATCTCATCTTAATAGGTTCACGCTGACGCATATTTCTTTAGGCAGAGTAGGGCGTACACGGCGAATTGGTCTCTTAGCAAGCGGTTTACTGATGGGTGCCGCTAGTCTGTCCGCAAATGCAGGTAGCCTTATCAGCTCAGCAGAGTATCTCGATTATCAGTTACCAGAAAAAATTCAAAAGATGTGTACTGAGCGTGATAATTGCCCAGAAATTGAGATTAAATACCTTAAGACAAATCATGGTTGGATAGATAAGACAGTCAATGCACGTATTGATAATTTGGTGGTGAATAGCAAGCCAACTGAGTCAGCACCTATTAAGACGAAAAGCAGCCAGGAAGACGTAACTGCTGCGATTAATGACTTTGCGACATCGCAGTTTCAAGATATGCCTGAAGAGGTTTCGTGGGCTTATAGCTTGATGGTGACGCCTGATTACTTGGGTCACGTCAATAACTTTGAGCTGTTCGAAATCAACTCCTACGTCTTTACTGGTGGTGCACACGGCATGCCTTATAGCGAGTATCTAACGTTTGATCTGACCACCAAAAAACAAGTCACTCTTGATGACATGCTGATCAAAGGCAAAAAGCCTCGTTTTGAAGCACTCGCGCATGATGCGTATAAAGCATGGGTAAAGACCGTCGCTGATGATGTCAGTAGCTATGAGAAAAGCTGGCCGTTTATGTTGAGCGACAATGTGACCTTGACAGAGACAGGGATTAACATTCGGTATCAGCACTATTCTATCGGTCCATACGCCTACGGTATGCCGGTATTGAGCATTCCGTATAGCCAGCTTGATAAGGTCATCAAGCCTCACTTTATACCAAAATAGATCAAGCACATGACCACTAATTATGCTCTCTATCATAGAGTGATCAGTGAATAAAAATTGACAGTAATTTGCTTAAAATCGTTTGAAAATTAATAGAAAAAATAAGGAGTAACAAGATGACGGATAATACAGATAGTGTGAGCACGGCAGCACAAGCCAGCACATGGCAATTAAATGCATTAACAGAGGCACTGGGCGATCTGACACTGACAGTCGAGGATAGCTTGTCTGTAGGTCGCGGCGGTGACAATGATGTGGTACTCGGCAGCAAGCAAGTATCTCGCAATCATGCCATTCTAAGCATACTTGATGGTCAGTTATACGTAAAAGACTTAGACTCTTCTAACGGTACCTTTATCAATGATCGACGTATCGCGGGCAACGAATCAAACCTTCTACAGGCTGAGGATACGCTTGGATTTGCAAGCTTTAGCTTTCAGGTACAAGCGCCTGTCGCTGCTACAGCAGATGGGACACTAGAGCCAGTCATAAAGGACGATACAGTAAGTAGTGTCAGTGATGAGACTGCCCCAGCAGAAACTACTGAGAATTTGCATGATGAATATATCATCGAAGAGCATATCGTCAGCGAGCCAATCGTAAAGCAAACGAATATTGAAGAGATTTTACCCACTGCAGAGGATGCAGAGAGTCCATCTGTCGATACTACTTCAAACACCGTAGTAGATTCAGCAAGTGCGCCTGTAGTTGACAGAGCGGAAGTGGCTGAACCAGTGCCTCAAGAGCCAGTAGTTAAAGAGACTGGTATTGAGGATGTCTTGTCGGCTGCACAAAGTGCTACGCCTGCATCGATTGAAACAGCACCAGAAGAGTCAGAGCCTGTATCTGAAACGCCTGTATCTGAAACGCCTGTATCTGAAACGCCTGTATCAGCGGCGACTGAGTCAACTGTAACGGAGTCAGAAGCTGTGACGACTGCAGAGCCGTTGACCCCAACAGTATCTACTGATGATGAACCATCAGTATCGCAGCCAACAGTAAGTGAAGAACCTGTAGTAAATGAAAAACCAGTAGTAAGTGAAGAGCACGACAAAACGACAAAGACTGAATTACAAGAAGAAGCCGATCCTGATGTCTTAAAAGCCAAGCAAGCAGCGACCGCGCAGTTTTCGGGTACGGCAAATTTAGGGCGGGATCATGATCTTGGCACCCAAGGCAATAATGCCATGGATCAAGAAATCAGTAATCCAGCTCATACAGGACAAGTAGAGAAAAAATCTAGCGGTGGTTGGTTTATATGGGTATTTGCTGTCATTTTGATTATTGGCTTGGCATTATGGCTATTTAACATGGGCGTTATGTAGGGACATCGATCCGTAGTTTGAATACGAGCGTTTATCCATAGCTATCCTGATTGATAAGCAGTCCGTTAGCTCAGTTAGTTTATGAAGGTTGAGGCCTGAACTTAACTGCTGTATGAATCGTCATTCAGACAAACTGCTTTTTATAGCGCTAACATTCAAATACGGTGTTGGCGCTATATTTTATGGTTCAGTCCACTGTTTTATTTTTTGCCATTCTGCTGCTAAGAGAGCGTTACTATGATGACTTTCCAAGAATATCAAGCGTTTAAAGATCGGGGTTTTAGTCATGCACCCTTAGTCAAAAAACGTTTGATGGATGCACAGACGCCAGTGTCTGTGTTTTCCAAAGTACGTGATTTAAACGGCTCTGCATATTTGTTTGAGTCTGTGGTAGGCGGTGAGCGCTGGGCAAGATACTCGATGATCGGCTTGGGTAGTGATCTTATTTTACAGTACGCTGATGGCAATATGACTACCAAGCGGAACGATCATATCGATACAGCAGCAGTAGAGAATCCTTTTGATTATATCCGTCAGTTGATGGTGCAGTATCGAATGCCGACTTCTGAAGATGTGCCCACCATGCCAAGTTTTAGCGGCGGCCTAGTCGGTTACTTTGGTTACGACATGGTACGTATCATTGAGCCTAGTGTGGGCCTATCTGACGCACCCAATCCAATGTCAATGCCAGATATGTGGCTGATGCTTTCCATGAGTGTCATTGTTTTTGATAATTTAGAAAATACCTTATCGATCATCGTCTATGCTGACTGTCAAACCGAGGAGGGCTACAGCTTAGCTATCCGTGAGTTGGAAAAAATCGAAGAGAAGTTGGCAGAACCGTCCAATTTGTCCGCGCCAGTGATGCCCACACCAAAATTTATCTCGCAAACCGGTATGGAAAAGTACTGCAGCGACGTTAAGAAAATAAAAGACTATATCGCAGCAGGCGACGTCATGCAGGTGGTTCCAGCACAGCGGTTGACGGCAGATTACACAGGCGACTCTCTAGCCGTCTATCGTGCATTACGCTATCTAAATCCATCGCCGTATCTGTTTTTGGTGCATGGCTATACGCTTGATGATCACAAACGCTTTGATATCATTGGCGCTTCTCCTGAAATCCTGTCCCGTATCGAAAACGGTAAAGTCACCGTACGGCCACTAGCAGGGACGCGCAAGCGTGGTCAGAATGAAGCGGAGGATCTGGCACTTGAACAAGAGCTGCTCACTGATGAAAAAGAGACTGCCGAGCACTTAATGCTTATTGATTTGGGTCGCAATGATATCGGCCGTGTTTGTGAATATGGCAGTGTCAAAGTTACAGACAAGATGTTTATTGAGCGCTACTCACAAGTCATGCACATCGCGTCCAATGTGGAGGGTATGATAAGGTCTGATAAAGACGCGCTAGATGTATTTTGTGCCACGTTTCCAGCGGGTACACTATCAGGCGCGCCCAAGATTCGCGCGATGCAAATCATTGATGAGATAGAGCCAGTACGTCGGACAGTATTTGGTGGTTCAGTGGGCTATCTAGGTTGGAATGGCAATATGGATACCGCCATTGCTATTCGTACAGCAGTGATGCGCCGCGGTGAAATCCATATCCAAGCAGGCGCAGGTGTTGTTGCTGATTCTGTGCCAGAAGCGGAGTGGGATGAAACCAATAAAAAAGCATTGGCGTTGGTCAAAGCGGTAAAAATGGCCTGTAATGGACTACGCATTCGCTAGTTATATAGCCAGCTATGCAGCGCATATAATCACAACAGATCAGAAGAGCAATTACGTTGTTATTTTTCTATCAAAAAAATAACAACGTAATCAGTAGCTTGAATATTATTATTAAAATAATAAAAAAAAAGATAAAAAAGGGCTTGCGCATCTCAAAATATTTGATAGAATAGCCACCACTTTAGAGAGAACAAGCCGACTTAGCTCAGTTGGTAGAGCAACTGACTTGTAATCAGTAGGTCGCCAGTTCGATCCCGGCAGTCGGCACCATCTCTTTTAAAGTAGCTTTTTATGAATTTGTCTTAAATGAGAGTCATTTTTGTTCAAAGCACCCTTAGGTGGGATTGGGGAGCGGTCAAACCCAACAGACTGTAAATCTGTCGCGAAAGCTTCGAAGGTTCGAATCCTTCTCCCACCACCATATTTTTTTAAAAGTTTGTTATAGCGCCAAGCATGCTCTATATAGTTTCTAACTCTCAACTAGAGTTATTAAGATTAGAGTAAATGCGGGTGTGGTATAATGGTAACACCTTAGCCTTCCAAGCTAATGACGCGGGTTCGATTCCCGCCACCCGCTCCATATATACACCATCGCAAAGCCTATTAATTATTCATCACGACATCAGTTATTACTACTGTATCGTGATATTTTTTTTAGTGCAGCTCAAAGGTTTACACTATACGCTCATATAGCTCAGCGGTAGAGCACTCCCTTGGTAAGGGAGAGGTCTCGAGTTCAATTCTCGATATGAGCTCCATTTATTATGTAAATCCTCTATGCTTGTTTTGCTATTTATATATAGCTTTGCGTCGATATCGAAAATATAAAATATTGAAACATATAAAATTAGTACGACAGGTAACGATTTAAAGGTGACACTGAGGTGTTGCCTTTTAGTGCTGTCAGCATATTAATAAATATTGCTTTTGATGATTCGATATCAACAGAATTAAAACTGGTAAACGAGTATGCAAACGTTTATACATTACTTTTTGCATTTTGGTTTCCCTCTCGTTATCGCAGTTGTATTTTTTAAGAAAGAGTGGAAAAAAGCATATCTGATATTGCTTGCGACTATGTTAGTTGATTTGGATCACTTAGTAGCAGACCCGATCTTTCAGGCTAATAGATGTAGCATTAATTTTCATCCGCTACATACGTATTATGCGATGCTGGTATATGTTGCTTTGCTCTTTTTTCGTAAGCCTTTTAACATCATTGGGATTGGATTGCTTTTTCATATGTTAACGGATTTTACGGATTGTTTGATGATGTCATCTAGCTGATATAATAGCTTTGCACATCGAGCCGTTAAACGGTTATAAGCAGTAGCATATTTAAGACCTCTTTAGATAATAGAAAAATAGGTTTCGAGCAAGAGATGTATGACTATTGAGGATAAGCCGGCGTATAATAACGGATACAAAAATTAGTTCGAAGTGCTGTTTGATAAGAAGCAGTGGTTCGTGCGGTTGATAGCTAGGTTTATGATGAGTTAGTTTTATTATGAGCCATTAAACAGCTTTTTATTGATCATTCACCAAAAAAAGAGGAAATACCCATGGCAAAGGCCAAGTTTGAACGTAGCAAGCCACACGTCAACGTCGGTACCATCGGACACGTTGACCATGGTAAAACCACCCTTACCGCTGCAATCGCAACCGTAGCTAAAAAAAGAGGAAATACCCATGGCAAAGGCCAAGTTTGAACGTAGCAAGCCACACGTCAACGTCGGTACCATCGGACACGTTGACCATGGTAAAACCACCCTTACCGCTGCAATCGCAACCGTAGCTGCAATCACCTCTGGTGGCGAAGCAAAAGACTACGCGTCTATTGACTCAGCACCAGAAGAAAAAGCACGTGGTATCACCATCAACACCTCACACGTAGAATATGACACAGACACACGTCACTACGCACACGTAGACTGCCCAGGTCACGCCGATTATGTTAAAAACATGATCACAGGTGCCGCTCAGATGGACGGCGCAATCTTAGTTGTATCAGCAACTGACGGCCCAATGCCACAGACTCGTGAGCACATCTTGCTATCACGTCAGGTTGGCGTACCATACATCATCGTATTCATGAACAAATGTGACATGGTAGATGACGAAGAACTACTAGAACTAGTAGAAATGGAAGTTCGTGAACTATTGAACGACTATGACTTCCCAGGTGATGACACCCCAATCATCCACGGTTCTGCTACTGAAGCCCTAAAAGGCTCACAAGAAAAATACGGCCAACCAGCCGTTGTAGAACTACTAAACGTACTAGACACCTACATACCAGAGCCAGAGCGTGACGTTGACAAAGCATTCCTAATGCCAATCGAAGACGTATTCTCAATCTCAGGTCGTGGTACCGTAGTAACTGGCCGTGTTGAATCTGGTATCGTAAAAGTTGGTGACGAAATCGAAATCGTTGGTATCCGTGACACTCAAAAAACCACCTGTACTGGTGTAGAGATGTTCCGTAAAATGCTTGACGAAGGTCGTGCTGGCGAAAACTGTGGCGTACTACTACGTGGTACTAAGCGTGAAGACGTACAACGTGGCCAAGTACTAGCGAAGCCAGGTTCAATCACGCCTCACACCAAATTTGACGCTGAAGTATATGTACTGTCAAAAGAAGAGGGTGGTCGTCACACACCATTCCTAAACGGCTATCGTCCACAGTTCTACTTCCGTACCACTGACGTAACTGGCGCAATCCAATTACAAGACGGTACTGAAATGGTCATGCCTGGTGATAACGTTGAGATGGGCGTAGAGCTTATCCACCCAATTGCTATGGACAAAGGTCTACGCTTCGCTATTCGTGAAGGTGGCCGTACTGTAGGCGCTGGTGTTGTTGCTAACGTATTGAACTAAGACTTAAGTCTCAGTAATGAGATTATGAATTAGTCATAAAAAAGCCACCCTATCTAGGGTGGCTTTTTTTT